>NZNU01000047.1 GCA_002695035.1 Micavibrio sp.
CTAAGGAGGCCGAGCGTCAGGCTCGCCAGGCCATTCGTAAAGCGCACCGTGAAAATCCGAATAAAAAAATTATTGTTACAGGGTGTTCTGCTCAAATTGATCCACAGACTTATTCACAAATTAAGGGTGTCTCTCAAGTGATCGGTAATGACGCCAAATTGGATGAGCAGACTTGGAGTGGTTTAGGTGATCAAAAAGTAGTTGTTAATGACATAATGAGTGTAACAGAGACAGCTTCCCATCTCGTAGAGGGATTTGAAGGGCGTGCTAGAGCCTTCATTCAGGTACAGAATGGCTGTGATCATCGCTGTACGTTCTGCATAATACCTTATGGCCGTGGTAACTCCCGGTCAGTGCCAATAGGCGCGATTGTAGAGCAGGTTCGAACTCTCGTGGAACAGGGGTACAATGAAATTGTATTCACAGGTGTGGATGTAACATCTTATGGGCCTGATTTGCCAGGCAAGCCGACTTTCGGGCAGATGATCAGGCGTGTGCTGTCTATGGTGCCGGAACTGAAAAGGTTGCGCTTATCGTCACTGGATCCGGTTGAAATGGATGATGATTTATGGAGGTTGATAGCGGAAGAGCCAAGGCTTATGCCACATTTGCATCTCTCCTTACAGGCTGGTGATGACATGATTTTAAAGCGTATGAAACGCAGGCATTTGCGGCAGGATGCGATTGATATGTGTCGTCGTGCAAGAGATTACAGGCCGGATATCGCATTCGGAGCAGACATCATCGCGGGTTTCCCAACCGAAACAGATGAAATGTTTGAAAACACGAGGCGCATAATAGAGGAATGTGATCTTGTTTACTGTCACGTTTTCCCGTACTCAGAACGCGAAGGAACACCGGCTGCCAAGATGCCGCAGGTGCCCCATCATTTGAGAAAAGAGCGCGCAGCTATTCTTCGTGATGCAGGGCAAATCCAACATGCAAAGTTCTTAACATCTAATATTAACAAAGATGTTCAGGTGGTTGTAGAGAAAGACAATTTTGGTAAGTCGGAATCTTTCATGCCTGTTTCTTTCGAAGGCACTCACGAGGTTGGATCTATCCTTACTTTGAAAACGCGCAATTCAGATGGCCAGCAATTATTCGCTGTTTAAATTACGAAGTTAGCTCTGTTATTTTATTGAATACAATTTATAGTTACTCATAAGATTTATGAAAGGTTTCCAAAATGGTTTTCTGGAGAAAAAAGAAAAATCAAAAAGAGCAAGAACAGGAACAGAAGGATGATGAACTTCTTCATCGCAAGGGTGAGCCCGAGCTTGAGCCTCCTGTAGAATATGAGGCCGAGTTATCGGAAGAGCTGGAGCATGAGCTTGAGGAGACCGAGACAGAAATTCTTGATGAGATTGAAGAAAGTCCTGTTCCGAATAAAGATGTAAAACCGCAGACCGACAGGCTGGAACACAAAACAAATGACCTGGATGAAGACCATGATGCTGAAGGCGGCTGGCTGTCACGTTTAAGCGGAGGGCTCTCCAAGTCATCTTCCAAACTGACCGGAGGTTTGACTGATGTGCTAACAAGGAAAAAGCTTGATGAGGACGCACTTCAGGATCTGGAAGACGCACTTATTATGGCAGATCTGGGACCTAAGACGGCATCGAAGCTGGCGGGGGAAATAGGTAAGGAAAGATTTGGAAAAGATATTACTCCTGATGAAATAAAGCAGCTTCTTGCCAGTAAAATCGAAGGGATATTAAAACCTGTGACGCGACAGATGGAAGTTAAAAAGCCAGAGGACGGCCCGCGTGTCATATTGGTATGTGGTGTAAATGGTGTCGGTAAAACGACGACAATTGGTAAACTTGCCCATCAGTTACACTATAAGCTTGGCAAAAAAGTTGTTCTGGCAGCGGGTGACACATTCCGCGCAGCGGCGGTCGAGCAGCTTAAAATATGGGCTGATCGCGTCGGATGTACTTTTGTAGGCAAAGAGCTTGGCGCTGATGCCGCATCAGTCGCTTATGAGGCTTATGAGGCTGCCAAAAAACAGGATGCCGATATTTTGCTCATCGATACAGCAGGGCGTTTGCACAACAAATCAAATCTTATGGCTGAGCTGGAAAAGATAAAGCGTGTCTTGGCCAAGCAGAACGAAAATATACCACATGACTCTATTCTCGTGCTTGATGCTACGACCGGCCAAAATGCCCATGCACAAGTTATAGCTTTCCGTGAAGCGGTTGAAGTACGGGGACTTGTTATCACCAAACTTGACGGATCAGCCAAAGGTGGTGTTGTCGTATCCCTTGCTGATCAGTTCAATATACCTATATATGCAGTGGGTGTAGGAGAAACGGTTGAGGATTTGCAGCCCTTTAAGGCCCATGAATTTGCCGAAAGTCTGGTGGGCATATCTTCATAATTGCCTGTTTTCTTTAAAAGAAAAGACCTGTATTCTGCTAAACATGAAAACAGAAAAATATAAAAGTGCCAAAGAGGCCCTTGAGGCGGTAACAAAACTCTACAACAAAAGCGTCAGCGATCTTCAAAAAGGGTTCGACAGCTTTGCTTCAGGAAAAATTCCGAAAGAAAGGGTAACGTCATGTTATCCTTTCGTCAGAATATCAACTGAATATGCAACACGTCGCGATATACGCCTGTCTTATGGATTTGTGCCCCGTCCTGGCGTTTATGAGATTACGATTACACGCCCGGATATTTTTGATCACTATTACCTTGAGCAGTTTGAGCAGTTACTGACAAACCACGAAACACCGCTTGAGGTCGGTTATTCTAATGTGCCTATTCCTGTGCATTTTGCATTGGGGGAAGATTTCTATCTTGAAAAAGATTTAAGTGCAGAACAGATAGAGGCCTTACCCGAATTGTTCGATCAGCCGGATTTGAACATTATGGATGATGAGGTGGCAAATGGCACATTTGTCGCCAGACATGGGCAAAGTCTGCCACTTGGTCTTTTTACAGCACCGCGCACGGATTTGAGTATAATGCGGCTCAGACACTACACGGGCACCAATGCGGCACACTTCCAAAACTATGTGATCTTCACTAACTACCAGTTCTATATCGACCAGTTTATAAAGATGTCCCACGAGCTTATGGAGAAAGGCGAGGGCGGCGACCTGAAAGAGGACGATGTCTATTCAGCCTTTGTCGAGCCGGGGAATAAAGTTACCACAAATAAAAATCTGAAGGCTGGAAAAGATGAGGACGGCTTTGCTCTGGGGCGTATGCCGCAAATGCCCGCCTATCACCTGAAACGTGCTGACGGTAACGGAATCACAATGGTAAATATCGGGGTGGGGCCGTCAAATGCCAAAACGATTACAGACCATATTGCGGTTCTTCGTCCGCATGCGTGGCTGATGCTGGGCCATTGTGCAGGCCTTAGAAACTCGCAAAGTCTCGGTGATTATGTTTTGGCGCATGCTTATCTGCGCGAAGATAATGTTCTCTACAAAGACCTGCATCCAGCCATACCTATTCCTGCCTTGTCAGAGATACAACTTTCTCTTGAGCAAGCCGTAAGTGAGGTCACTGGTTATCAGGGGTATGATTTAAAAAAGATCATGAGAACAGGAACGGTTGCTACGATTGACGACCGTAACTGGGAATTAAGGCCTGCAGTACACCAAAACAGAAGGCTTTCGCAATCTCGTGCGATCGCACTGGATATGGAGTCCGGTACTATTGCTGCAAACGGGTTCCGTTTTCGGGTGCCTTATGGCACTTTGTTGTGTGTATCTGACAAGCCTTTACATGGACAGTTAAAGCTCCCGGGAATGGCCGACTCTTTTTATCGTCAACGTGTCGATCAGCATATGCAGATCGGGCTTAGAACAATGGAGCTTCTCCGTGAGATCGGTCCAGAAAAATTGCATAGCAGAAAGCTTCGCTCTTTCAACGAAGTGGCGTTCCAATAAGATTTAAGATTAATTAAACGACGAGATCGATTTGAGAGCCGCGCCCTGAGTCGATGGCTATTGGTGCTTTCTTTGCAGAAGCATTATAGGATGTATCAAAAGGAGAGTAGGGGTTGCGTGTATCTGCCTTCTCCGATTCCGCGGCGAGGTCTTTAAAAGCTTTAACATCCTTAAGACGTTTCGAGAGACCTTCATTTTGCTCACGCGCATAAACCTGCTGGTCGTTACGTTGTGTTTGACCTGCATTTTGCGTTGCGTTTTGCGGATTAAAACCTCCGAGAGGTCCTATCATAGATGTCTCCTTATACCCTTATCATATTTATTATAGGAAAAAGTCGTTAACGGATTGTTAATTGGTTATGAAAAACGGCGTTCAGGAACGCTTACAAACTAAATGTTAACATCCCTATTAACCGAATCGTAACGCTTTTATCTTAAATTTAAAATAGATTTGAATAAAATTTTATGTATTTCTTTAGGAACACACAATGGATCTAGGCGTATTAGGAAAGTCAAAAACAGTCGCACCAATGTTGGTAAAGCTTTATGACACTCACAAATTATATAAGCTTGCGGGCGATAAGTCTGGTGAAGCAAAGTCGGAGCTTGCCGGCGTAGTCAGTGATCTGTTGCGGGGAGACTTAAATGAAAGGGAAAAAGATCTTGTAGGTGACATTCTTGTAACGCTTGTCCGTCAAGCTGAGAAAGACCTTAAAATGGCCATTGCGGAACGCTTAGCTTTAATAGATGAGGCACCGTCACAGCTTATTCTTGAGCTTGCTTATGAAGAAATAGAAATTGCAAAAACCATTTTGTCAAAAAGCGAGGTGCTCGATACTTTGGACTTAATGTATATCATTAATTCTAAAGATGCGCCGTATTGGCGCATTATTGCTGCCCGTGAGAACATACCTGGGCCTATAGTAAAAGCTCTTAGTGACCTTGATGATATGCCAACACTTATTAATTTGGCCTCAAATAATTATATACAAATATCAGAGTCCTCAATGGAGGCTCTCGTTAAAAAAGCCTGCAGTAATGATGAACTTGCGCGCCCCTTGCTAGCAAGAAAAGAGCTGTCAAGAAAGCTGGCACATCACTTATATGAACATGTCGGGGAAGCATTAAAGAGCTATATTCAGGAGAATTATAGCTATGAAGCCCCGATATTGCTGCCTGAGGTCAATGATGTTTTGCTTGAGTTTGCAGATGATGAGCATGAGTCGGCTAATGAAGAGCCGAAAGAAGAGAAGGTTTCTGAATTTTTGCCGACGGAATCTATGATCGCTTCAGCTTATAGAATGTATGAGAGAGGATTTTTGACGCCTGTTTCAATGGTTGAGGTCTTAAAAAGAAAGCAATATCAAAGCTTTATTGCACAAATGTCAGTTTTTTCAGGGCTATCGTCAGATCTGGTTCTGGATATCCTGCATCAGGAAAAAGGGCATGGTTTGGCAATCATCGCCCGTGCTCATGATATTGATAGAAATAGCTTCATACAGATATTCCTGCTTACTGAGAGTTTTAGGGACTGCAACCGCGTTACAGAAACCTATGCTTTCAACAGGGCAATAGGCTATTACAATCGATTGACACAGGACATTGCGCAAGGTCTTCTTGCCGAGCTGGATTAAACTTTTCTAGTGCCTCAAAGCCTTAACGCCTGGCAATGTCTTTCCTTCTAGCCATTCAAGAAAGGCTCCACCAGCTGTAGAGATATAGCTAAACTGTGATGCAGCACCCGATTTTTCGAGGGCAGAGACTGTATCGCCTCCACCAGCCACAGATATGAGTTCATTTTTCTGGGACAGCTTTCCAGCATAAGAGGCCAGTTCGTTTGTCCCCTTATCAAAAGGTTCTAATTCAAAAGCACCGAGCGGGCCATTCCAGACAAGTGTTTTTGAACTGTCTAAGACATCCTTATAAATATCAAGACTTTTAGAACCTGCATCAAGCACCATCCTGTTGGATGGTATATCATTTGATTTATAGGTCTCATGAGGGCTGTTCTGCGCAAAGTCATCAGCAGCAACAACGTCTACCGGAAGGTATAGTTTACAATTTTGTGATTTGGACTTCTCAATGATGTTTTTTGCAGTTTCCAGCATATCATTTTCACAAAGAGAAGCTCCGATTTCGTGCCCCTGAGCCTTTAAAAAAGTATTGGCCATTCCTCCGCCAAGAATGAGGTTATCAACTTTGCTAATGAGGGTTTCAAGTAATTCAAGCTTGGTGGATATTTTTGCACCACCCACAACGGCAGTTACGGGGTGTGCGGGGTTTTCCAAAGCTTTGTTCAGCGCGTCAAGTTCCGCTTCCATTAGACACCCCGCATAGGCCGGCAAAAATTCAGTTACTCCGACGGTTGAAGCATGTGCCCTGTGTGCTGCTGAGAAAGCATCATTCACAAAGTAATCACCGAGCCGTGCTAACTCTTTTGAAAAAGCGGGATCGTTCTCGGTCTCGCCTTTATAAAACCTGGTGTTTTCAAGTAATAAAACTTCACCGTCTTTTAGCAGGGATTTATCTTTTTCAGTTTTTTCGCCACAGCAATCATTACTGAACGACACCTTGGAAGACCAGCGTTCTTGCAGAATAGGAGCAAGAAAAGACAGGGAATATTCGGGATCTGGCTGTCCCTTGGGACGACCAAAATGAGAGAGGATAATTATACGCGCATTCTTGGCTTTTAAGAAATTGATGCTTGGTTTTAGTCGGTCAATACGGGTGTAGTCGCTAACCTCATTATTTTGGACAGGAACATTAAGATCGGCACGCAACAAGATAAATTTACCGGAAAGATTCTCTGGCAGGTCTGATAATAAGCGGAAATCCATATGAAATAGTCCTTTAGGTTAATAGTTTTGCGTGTTCGGTTGCTTTAACCAGGCGGCGGCAGACTTGAACATCCAAGGCCGAATGCCCGCCATCCGGTACAATTATATAATCGGCTTCCGGCCAGGCCTTATGAAGATTGTAGGCTGTTGATACCGGACATATAATATCGTAGCGTCCTTGTATAATGGAGCAGGGGATTTTCTTTAATGCAGATATCCTTTTTAGAATACTGTTTTCTTCGGGAATGGTTTCATTCTTGAAATAATGTGCCTCAATAAGGGATGTTGCATAGGCAATATCCTCTTCATCCCTGTGTGAGGGCGTTTGAATTTTCGGGTAGAAAGAAAGGCATGAGCTTTCATAGGTAGACCAGTTTAAGCCAGCCTCGGTACGGACTTTAGGGTTATGGCTTTTCAGTCTTCTGTAATATGCTCCGAGAAGATCATCTCGCTCGTTTTCGGGGATATAATGTGAAAAATGCTCCCAATTTTCCGGAAAGATGTTTTTAATGCCGTAAAGAAACCAGTCTATTTCGTCTTTCTGAAGAAGAAATATAGCCCGCAAAATAAAGCTGATACATCTTTTGGGATGTGCAATTCCATAGAGCAGGGCAAGTGTTGCTCCCCAAGAGCCACCAAAGATATGCCATCTTTTGATTTTCAGATATTTCCTCAAGGATTCAATATCGGAGACCAGATGCTCCTTTGTATTATTTTTGATCTCACCCAAAGGTGTAGAACGGCCGGAGCCGCGCTGATCGAAAAGAATTATGCGGTAATGTTCAGGGTCAAAAAAACGTCTATGGGCAGAAGTCACTCCCGCACCCGGGCCCCCATGAAGAACAAGCACAGGAACACCTTCCGGGTTTCCGCATTGTTCCCAGTAAAGTGTATGCGTCTCATCTACGCTTAAAAATCCACTGGAAAACGGAATGATGGGCGGATAAAGGTCGCCGAATCTTTGCTCTGTCTTTCTTTTTGGCATAGGTCTTAGTTAATCGGCTTCGTTCGGGTTATCAAGTATTTCTATTTGATATGTGCTGTCTATATCAACAAAAGGACCATTATAATCTCTTACATACCCCCTTAAGCGAACGATCTTATGAGCCCAATTCATAGGATTTAGTCCTTTTTTTGCAAAATCTTTACGCAAAGAGGAGGGGAGTCCGGCAGAAAAATCGGTTTTCCAGTTTTTTCCGAAGTTAAGATAGATATTGTTTTTGACTAGGGAAACACTTTCTATTTTTCCTTCTGCAATGTAATAGCCCTCGCTTATATCTTCAAAGTTATTGGCGTTGATAACTTGATAGCGGGGATAAGCCCATAAGCCCTTCTTTTGATTTTGTGCATTTTTTTCCTGCCCCAGCATTAACCTAAAATCAGGTATTGTTTCGGTATCTCCTTTGAGTCTGGCTATCCCGTTTGCCAGCATCGTACCCTCAATCCAGACATCATCATTTGTAACTGCGTGAATAAGCGTATGACCCATCCTGTTTACCGGGAAATCTTTTTGTCTTTGGGGAGAAAGAAGGATCAAGTCTTTTCCGGCGATTATAGCTGCAAGTGTGGTTTTAGAGAGTTTTACCAAATCTTCTGAGACATTCGGATCTGAAAGTGCGGGGCTGTCTAAATCTTTTAGCCTGTATACATCGCCTTTGCTGTCTGTAAAAGTCAGAGGGTCTATAACGGTTTTAACTTTAATACTGCGAGCAGTTTTTTTTAAATCCTGAAACTCAGGAGCTTTAATACTATCAAGATTAATTTTGTCTTCTGATGAAGGCGTCTTCAAGGCTTGTGCATTTGCCGAAATGGAGAAGAATGCTATATGAGTTACAATCGTAAAAGAAACGATCACGAACGCTTTTAAAACAAAATTGGAAGGACGAAGATTCATGGGGGCATATTGCACGAAAAGACAAGGTCTTGGCAAGCTAATCACAACTGTTGCTGTAACGGCACTGCTGGCAGGGTGTTCAACAAATCCTGCAACGGGAGAACGTCAATTTACCGGTTTGATGTCTCCTCAGTCGGAGGCCAAAATAGGAGCCGATGCTCATCAGGAAGCTTTGCAGACATATGGAGGCCTTTACCAGAACCCGCAACTGCAAAATTATGTGTCTGAAATAGGACAGCGTTTGTCAGCTTATTCTGAGCGCAAGGATGTGCAATACAAATTTTTCCTTCTTGATTCCCCGGTGGTAAATGCTTTTGCAATACCCGGTGGTTATATATATGTCACGCGCGGCCTTCTCGCTTACACAAACAGTGAGGCTGAACTAGCGGGTGTGATGGCCCATGAAATGGGTCACATTACAGGCCGCCATTCAGCGGAAAGATACTCTACAGGTATGCTCACCCAGATAGGTGCGACAGTCGCCTCTGCTGCGATTGGAAATTCTGCTGCGGCACAGGCGCTTGGTGTAGGATCAAATCTATTCCTTAGTTCTTATTCCCGTGGTCAGGAAAGTGAAGCTGATGAGTTGGGGGTGCGCTATCTGAGCGCGGCAGGCTACGATGTTTATGGCATGTCACGCTTCCTGAATACCTTGCAACTTGAGACACAACTTCAAAGCAAAATCTCTGGACAGCAAGCAGCTCCTGATTTCTTTTCAACCCACCCGAACACAGCAAATCGTGTTCAGGCAGCGGCAAGTGAGGCGCGTAAATACCCTGAAAATGACGGTGTAGTAAACCGCGATCGCCATATGAACCTTGTGGACAATATGCTGTTCGGAGATTCTCCCTCTCAAGGTTTTGTTTCAGGTAACAAGTTTATCCACCCGCAACTCGGCTTCGCTTTTGATGTTCCTGCCGGACATAGAATAATCAACCAACCCAGTCAGGTGCTTGCTGTATCGAATAACGGGACGGCGTTGATTTTAGATATGGTTAAGCGTGGGAGCACGTCAAACCCTGCTGCCTATATTGATACCGTTTGGCTCAAGGACAGTAACGCACCAAGAGCTGAGGCAATAACTATAAACGGTATGCCTGCGGCGACGACTAAATATGCCGGTACTTTAAATGGAAAGTCAGTCAATATCCAAGTAGTTGCGATTGCCTATTCTCCGGATACATTTTACAGGTTTCAGGCGGCATATCCCACTAATACGCCAGCACCAACTGTTGCAAGTCTTCGGGATTCAACCTTTTCGTTTCACCGTGTAACCGAGACAGAGAAACAGCAGGCCCGACCTTTACAAATTGATACAGTAAGGGCAGGGGGCGCAGATACAGTATCTTCTCTTTCTGCGCAAATGGGATTTGGAAATCTGAAGGAAGAAAGATTCCGCGCACTTAATGGTTTGAATGCAAATGAGCAACTTATTCAAGGGCAGATTTACAAGATAGCGCGGTAAGTTAGCTGCTTACGAACTAAAAAACCCTCTTCAAATTGCTTGAAGAGGGTTTTTTCCTTCTTGAGGGAGGGAGAAGGGAACTTGTTTTTAATTAAAATAATGCCGTTGTAGAAACCTGTTTCTTTATTGCACCTTTAAGTTTTTCCATGGCGCGTTGTTCAAGTTGGCGGACACGCTCTTTACTGATGCCCAGCTCGTTGCCTAGGGCTTCCAACGTGACAGTATCATATTGTAGATGGCGTTCTTTGATAATTGTTTGCTCGCGGTCCGTCAGGGCTTTAAGCGCTGTGTTCAACCATTCAGAACGCGTTTCGGCATCTTTCATACCCATAACCACATCCTCAGGGTCCGGGCGCTCGTCTGACAAGAAAGTTTGCCATTCTTCTTCAGTATCATGTTTAATGGTTGCATTAAGTGATTGGTCACCGCCAAACATGCGTTTTTCCATCTCTTCAACATCTGCCATACGCACATTCATCTCTTCGGCGATTTTGTGACGACCTGATTCTGTCAGACCATAATCAGTAGAAGCCCCATCTATTTTGGAGCGAAGGCGGCGCATATTGAAAAACAATGATTTATGAGCAGCTGTTGTGCCGGTTCTGACAATAGACCAGTTTCTTAACACATAGTCCTGCATAGCAGACCTGATCCACCATGACGCGTAAGTAGAAAAACGAATTTCTCTATCAGGATCAAAACGTGCAGCGGCCTGCATAAGGCCAACATTACCTTCCTGAATAAGATCACCGATGGGAAGACCATAATGTTTAAACTTGCTTGCTCCAGCGACAACAAGGCGTCCATAAGCATTGATAAGAGTGTGAAGAGCGTTTTCGTCTTTGTCATCACGCCATTTTCTGGCAAGCTCAAGTTCTTCTTCTTTGCCAAGAAGGTCTGTCGTCATTGCTGTCTTTATATATGCAAGATTTGAACGCTGGGTTTCGAAGTCGTCTGTATGTGCCATGGTTACCCTTCAAGGTTTTATTTCTTTGCAATGCAATAGTGTATAGATTTGTATACGAAACTAAAGCATTTTCGGATTTGATATCTGGTTAACATACGAGCAGAAAAAAAGTTTCCTTCTAAAAAGAAAAAATACCTCTTTTGTGTATTAACCTGAATAAGTTTAGGTTAAGAGGAACGGCTGACGAGATAATCCGGCAGGTTTTCAAGAGTTTTCAGGATGCTTGTATCAGTTTCAATTGCGCTTAAAGCTTCTTTTGCTTCAGATGAAAAGTTTCTGGCAATTTGCAGGGCTTTGGAGCAGGTATCGTATTTTTGAATAAGGTCGTATGCGTGTTCTAAATCGCCTTTGTGAATATCTTCCTTTTCAAAGCAGCGCCGCCAAAACTCTTTTTCATCCTCGGTACCTTCTTCAAACGCCAGAATAACTGGAAGCGTAACTTTATGGTCGTGAAAATCGTCACCGGTGTTTTTACCAAGATCCTTGCTGTTTCCCTGATAGTCGAGAACGTCATCAGCTATCTGGAAAGCCATTCCCAGATTATATCCGTAAGATCTCATGGCGGCCGCATGTTCTTGTTTTCCCGCTATGACGGGGCCAATTTCACATGCGGCGGCAAAAAGCTCGGCTGTTTTGGCAGCAATGACTTTATAATAAGTCTGTGCATTCGTAGAGAGATCGCCTTGAGTTTGAAG
>NZNU01000048.1 GCA_002695035.1 Micavibrio sp.
ATGGGTACGCGACCATAACGAAGGTCATGCTGTCAGCGCACTGGAATATGAAGTATTTCATGATCTGGCTTTGAGCGAAGGAAAAAAAGTAATCAAGGAGGCGCTTGATAAATTCGGTATAGTTAATGCCCGCGCCGTCCACCGCGAGGGCAGATTACAGATTGGTGAGTGTGCCGTATGGATAGGCGTTGTCGCCGCGCACAGAGGCGAGGCTTTTACCGCCTGCCGTTATATCATTGATGAATTAAAGCACCGTTTGCCAATATGGAAGAAGGAGCATTACCTGCATCGCGAGGCCGAATGGGTCAATTGCCAACACTGTCATAACCATGCAAAGACCTCACGGCTTGAAGCAGATGAGTTTTACGGACGCCAGATGATCCTGCCGCAAATCGGGGCGCAGGGACAGGAGAAGTTAAAGAATGCACGCATACTGGTTATAGGTGCGGGTGGGCTTGGCTCCACTGCCTTATTGGGACTGGCAGGAGCAGGTATCGGCACAATTGGTATCGCCGATTATGACACAATTTCACCCAGCAATTTACACCGACAAATCCTATATTCAGCTGAAAATCTGGGTGAGGACAAGGCCACACTCGCGAAAAGACGCCTTGAGGGTCTTAATCCCATGATTGATATTCGGACCTATTCCGAAAAAGTCACTGCTGATAATATTCAGGACTTGTTCACTGACTACGATATAATTTTAGATTGCACAGATAATTTTACCGCGAAATACCTGATAAATGATGCTGCTCATTTCTACAATAAGCCTTTGATACAGTCCAGCATTTACCAGTTTGAAGGACAAATTCTCACTCTTGATCCCAATGATAAAGACACAGGATGCCTGCGCTGCCTGTTTCCGCAAATTCCCGAACCGGGCATGGTGGGCGATTGTGCAACAGCCGGGGTTTTGGGCACTGTGCCCATGCTGTTTGGCACGTTACAGGCCAATCAGGCCATCAAAAAGATTCTGGGCATAGAAACAGGATCATCTTTTTTAACTTTCGATCTCATTACTTTGCAAAGCCAACCTCTGACCCTGCCGCGCAACCCATCCTGTCCATTATGCGGACTGGCGCCTCATCTGGCATCAGTTGAGCCAAATCTGGAAATAATTATTCCGACCAAAGATGATCAAGCAGCTAAGAGCCTGAAAAATAACTATACTTTAATTGATGTGCGCGAGGGTGCAGAGCTTCAAATTAACACGGTCGAAGATGCATTTCACATGCCCCTATCGGCCTTTGATATGAACACCCTGAAGGCACCAAAAGACAAAGAGCTTCTGGTTATTTGTGAGCATGGTGTGCGATCTCTTGCAGCGGCGCGTGCCTTACGCAAGGCGGGGTGGGAAAAAGCTTATAGCCTGGCGGGCGGCTTACATGCTGTTCCCTGTCTAAGGGTTTCAAAAGACGAGGACATACCGGCGTGACTTCAAATGTTCTGACAGACCGTTTCGACAGGGTGCATAACTACCTTCGTATCTCTTTAACTGATCGCTGTAATTTGCGCTGCACTTACTGCATGCCTGCACTGGGGATGCAATTCACCCGTCCTGAACATTTATTGACTACGCCTGAAATTTTACGTCTTGGAAAATTATTTGTAGGGCTGGGCGTTGATAAAATCCGCTTAACTGGCGGGGAACCGACCCTTCATAAAGATTTACCCGATATTGTCAGCGGGCTTTCCTCGCTGGACGGGTTAGATCATCTTACCCTGACCACGAATGCACTTAAATTACCACATATGGCGGCAGAACTTAAAAAGCGCGGTTTGACAGGCGTCACTATTAGTCTGGACTCACTTAAACCCGACAGATTCAGCCAGATTGCACGCCGTGACAGGATCGATCAGGCTCTTGCAGGCATTGAAGCCGCTATTCATGCCGGGTTCTCGCCTGTTAAAATAAATGTCGTTGTTATGGCCAATGTCAATGAAGATGAAATATTGGATTTTCTGAGATGGGGTGAGGATAAACCGGTTGATATCCGTTTCATCGAGTATATGCCCTTCCCCGACACGGGGTGGGACAAGGCTGGTTTTTTCCCTTATAAAGAAATGCGCCAACGGATTGAAAGTGTTTACGAATTAACCCCTATGGACAATGAGCCATCGGCTGTAGGAAAGGGCTTTACTGTCAAAAACAGTCCGATGCAGGTTAGTTTCGTCACTTCAATGAGCGAGAGTTTTTGTGGAAACTGCAATCGTTTGCGCATTACAGCGGATGGCAATATCAAGGCGTGCCTTTTTGATGATAAGGAGAAGACTTTGCGTGACGTGATGAGAGATGGCGGCAGTGACGATGATCTGGTACAAGTTATAGGCCGCGCTTTACAAGGGAAGCCCTATGAACATGAGCCCATGGATGATTTACTGAAAAAAGATAACCGCCGTATGGTGGCAATTGGAGGATAGAAAATATTATGAAAGATATTACCCAGAAAGACGTTACAAAGCGTCGCGCCGTGGCACAGGCCGTACTGAACGCCAAGCCTGAAACAATTGAGCAGTTAAGGCAAGGTACACTGCCCAAAGGCGACCCATTGCCGGTTGCAAAAGTTGCCGCCATTCAGGCCGCTAAAAACACCAGCCAGATCATCCCCTACTGCCACCCTCTGCAGCTTGAACATGTTGGCGTCGAATTTGACGTACAGGACGATCACATAAAAGTTACGGTGGATGTAACAGCGTTTTACAAAACAGGTGTTGAAATGGAGGCTTTGACCGCAGCAAGCGCCGCCGCGCTGACCATTTACGACATGACGAAAGGCGTCGATCCTGCTATGCGTATCACGGACAATTATCTTGTCCTAAAAACCGGAGGCAAAAGCGATTTCAAGGTCGAAAACGCTGCTTAAATCTTATGATATCACTTGACGAGGCCTTAAAATCTCTAAAAAACGCCATTCCTGAGAATGCGCAAACAAAGGAATGTTCACTCAGTGAGGCGTTGGGGCATGTCACTGCAAGCGACATAATAGCGCCCTCATCGCTACCCCGTTTTACTAATACGGGTGTTGACGGTTACGCCTTTTGCCATGAGGATGAACGAGATGTCTACACACTTGTCGGGGCATCCTATGCAGGGGAACCATATCGCGCAAAAATAAAAGCAGGAGAAGCGGCGCGAATTGCAACGGGCGCTGTTTTGCCTGAAGGCGCAGACACGGTTGTCATGCAAGAATATTGCAAAGTAGAAGGTGACCAACTTTACCTTGACCCTGTCCCGCCACAGGGGGCACATTTGCGCCATTCTGGTGCTGATATCGCTGAGGGCGACATTGCCCTTCCCAAAAACAAAAAATTAACAGCGCAGGATATTGCCCTTCTTGGCGCACTTGGTATTAAGAAGGTCACTGTTAAACGTCCATTGCGTATAGCCGTTGCCTCAACGGGGCTTGAACTGGAGGCGGCAGATGAAGGGCAAGGTGATACAGGTAGTAAAGCAGGCAAAATTATTGATACCAATACACTTATGCTTACGCAAATGCTTGAAGGTTGTGGCATAGACGTCGAGCAGGCGCGCGCGCTCCCCGATGATTACGAACAAACTGCAACGGCTTTTAAGACACTTTGCCAAAGACATGACATCATTGTTACAACAGGCGGCGTATCAGTCGGTGACCGTGATTTTGTGCGCGATATCCTGCATGAACAAGCCGAGGTTATTTTCTGGAAAATTGCCATTCGTCCAGGAAAACCTGTTCTGGTCGCTAGAATGGGAGAAACTATTATCGTTGGACTGCCTGGCAATCCCGTCTCAGCCTTTGTCACATCATATCTTATAGTTCGGGCTGTTATCAGATGTTTAAACGGAGAGGAAACAGAACTGCCTGACGGGTTTCCTGTACCTTTGGCTACGTCTATTTCCAAGCCTGAACATTTGCGCTGTTTTTTACGGGCCAGATATGAGGGCGGAAAAGTCACGGCCTATCATGACCAAAGCTCAAATCTTTATTCGTCCCTCACCCAGGCTAATGGTCTTATTGATTTGCCTGTCGGCAAGTCGTCGGCAGAAAAAGGCGAAACTGTCATTTTCCGTCCGTTTTCACTTTTCTCTTAAGTCTGTCCAGTTCTTCCGGAGTATCTGCATCACATAATATATTGGCCGCCTCAATAGTTCCGTAATCATCAAACACCTTTTTCAATCCTTGCGCCTTCAGGGTTGCGGCAGCGGGAAAGCATTTTGAGGGGATAGCTGCAGGAGGACCGGTGACAGAGTTATCACATGTTAAAATAAATCGCCCCTCGTCCCTGGCTTTTTCAGCAAGTCTCAATAGATGCATACTTGTTACAAATGGCTGATCCACAGGCACAATGAGGGCTACATCTGCACCATGTGAAGCGGCAAACTCAACCCCGCTGGCGATAGAAGACCCCATCCCTTGCTCCCAATTCTCATTTACACTCACATATATTGTGTCGCTTATAGCGTCTTTCAATGGCTCTATATGCGCACCTATTACAACGACAATTTTTTCAGGGTCTGGTGCGCACTCAATGGCGCTCTGCAGGAGTGTTTTTCCTTCCCACTCTGCCAGGGCTTTTATACTTCCGAAGCGGGACGACGCACCAGCTGCTAGTATAATTGTCCAGATCGAGGCTGTAGAAGATAAGTCAGTCATCACTCTGATCCAAATTTTATCTCGGCAAGAATGGACAGGGCAATATTTTCAGGCGAGCGTGCCTTTTTAAGACCTGCGGGCACATGAACATTTGAGGCCCAGTCGTTATCAATGGGCACGCCGAAAAGTGTCTTGCTATCCTTACATATCTGGTCGAAGCGTTCACGCGGACCGACGGAGCCGACATAACCAAAATTCCTTCCGTTTAACTGACCTATAATATTTAAGTCAGCTTCATAATTATGAGTCATAACAATGACTGCGGAGTGGGACCCTTCCTCTACATGAGTAGCTATGTCGCCCATAGAGACTATTTTTGATGCAACATTGCGTGTTTCCGGTAAAATATTGCCTCTCCGGTAATCGAGGAATGTAACCTCCCACCCCAAAGGCGGCGCGAGCTCGGCGAAAGGATAGGCGTTCGGTCCGCATCCAATAACAAAAAGGTGGAAAGGCTTTATCCATTTTTCAACAAAATGGTCTTCCATCTCCTCATAAACGTCTAATGTCTTGCGCTGGCCAAGCGTATTGGGTAACAAGGAAAGCGCAACAGCACCAGATGTTGCGTGCTTACCGAAGGGTAAGTAAAGCGGCATATTTTGCGTATCTTTCGGCAATGGCTCAAACAGAATATCAATAACGCCTGCACAACCTGTCTGATAGCCCAGAAGCCTGTCTTCTTCGCTCATCGTGCTGAGTTCTTCAATAAAAGGCGCATCATTCCATCGCTCCAGTGCATTACGGATAATATCGCCTTCCAGGCACCCACCGCTTAAATAACCGCAACTTTCACCATTTTTAAGAATAATTTTTTTAGCACCCACACCGCGGTAACCGGATCCGCGTTTGTGCACAATCGTACACAGCATTTTATCGTCCGTGCTGTGGGCAAGCCAAAAATCCTGTAGTTCTTTTATATCTTTCATATGTAACTATAAGCCAAGCTGTTTATTTTCAAAAAAAATTCTTCAGACAAACGGTAAATATACTGACAGTTTTTCAAAATTTTGTTTCGATCTGGAAGCCCTATTCATATAAAGATGGGGCATTGGAAATTTTGCCCCTAGTAAAGGACTTGGTCGTATCGACAACTACCTGAAATTGAGTCAGCGCGTCGCGTCCCAAAAGCATCCTGAATTGCATTTCGTGCCTGGAAGATAAGGTTATTTCTATGTCATGGGTTTGAGACCCCAGGATAAGAGGTTTTTTTATAACATATCTTTTTTCGCGTTCGCCATTCGAACTGGTGACATTACGATAGTCATATAAAGGGGCGGAGCATTCGATTTCAAGTCGTTCATTTTTCTGTAAAGGGTGAACTTTAAATCTAACAGATTTCACACCATTATCATCAAATCTTTCTATATCATAAGCATGTATACATGAGGTTTTTGCGCCTGTATCGACCTTGGCCTTTATAGCAGGTATACCGATATCCGGTATGGAGCACCATTCTTTCCAGCCTATGATAAAACTCATCTTTGCAATTTACCTTAATTCTGCCACGTGGAAAATGGCCTCACCCCGGTTAAGTAATGGCATTGTTGCTGCACCTATCACTACCCCTGCTTTGCGCGCCTTGATATTGTGCTGTTCTCGTCCAAAAGGGTCTGAAATAATGCCCAGAAGCTGACCCCTTTTAACGTGATCCCCCAGATTGATTTTTTTTGTCAGGATACCGCTATGTGGTGCCCGCATCCAATGGCTTGAATGGGAGGTTGATACCTTAACAGAAGATGTATCTTCTTTCTCAACCTCAATCATACCAATTTTTGCCATAACGGATAAAACGCCCTCTACTCCGACCTCAATGACATCTTCGTTAAATGCCAGTGCCTCACCACCTTCGTATAAAATGACAGGTATACCTATCTTCTTCGCAGCTTCGCGAAGCGATCCGTGCGGTAATGGCGTATTAAGAACAATTGGGGAATTAAAGGCTTTTGCCATTTTCTTGGTCTCAGGGTCATCCAGATCGGCACGTATATGCGGATAGTTGCTCCGTTTAACGGCAGCCGTGTGCAAATCAATACCGTGAGTGCATTTTTTTACGATCTCGTTCATAAATGTATTAGCCAACTGAGAGGCCAATGAGCCACGGGCTGAGCCTGGAAAGCTCCGGTTGAGATCTCTTCGGTCGGGTAAATAGCGTGAGTTTGAATTAAACCCATATACGTTGACAATCGGCACGGCAATCAGTGTACCCTTGATGTTGTCGAGCTCTTGTCTCGCTAATAGTCGCCTTGTAATCTCGACCCCGTTTATTTCGTCACCATGTATAGCCGCACTCACAAAAAGCACAGGCCCATCCTCCTTGCCCCGAATAACCTCTACAGGAACATTAATATCTGTAAAATCGTATAATTTTGCGGCTTTAAGATATACTATCTTCCGCTCCTGAAGCCCTATTGAAGTATCACCAATGGTAAGTTTTTCTGTCATAACGTACTTAGAAAAATTCTAACCTTTCCCTGTCATTTGGTTGGGACCTTTCTGGGAATCCTTTTCGATATATTTGATGATGGCCTCTGCTATATTTTTCCCGGATGCGCCCTCAATTCCTTCAAGCCCCGGAGAAGAGTTTACCTCAAGCACAAGAGGTCCGTGATTGGAGCGAACAATATCCACGCCAGCCAGGTCAAGCCCCATAGCTTTTGAAGCCTTCACAGCCAGCTCACGTTCAGCAGAAGTCAGCTTGATGACTTTGGCTGTGCCACCTATATGCAAATTTGATCTGAATTCACCTTCCTTGGCTGTACGCTGCATAGCCGCAATCACTTTATTACCAATAACAAAGCAGCGAATATCTGATCCTCCGGCTTCTTTGATAAATTCCTGCACCAAAAATTCAGCTTCCAGATCCCTGAAAGCGTTAATCAGGCTTTCTGCGGCTTTACCTGTCTCAGCCAACAATACACCCTTGCCTTGCGTACTGTTTATAACCTTCACAATCAACGGTGGTCCGCCGACAAATTCAATTAGATCCTCGGTTGCATCAGCACGGTTGGCATATCCTGTAATCGGCATACCGATACCTTTATGTGCAAGAATTTGATGTGCCCTTAATTTATCGCGGGAGCGGGAAATTGCCGTGGACTCATTTATGGAATAAACATTGCCGACTTCGAACTGACGCAATATTGCAGTTCCGTATGTTGTAACAGAGCTCCCGATACGCGGTATTACCGCATCAAATTTCAGCCTTTCCTTTTTACCACGGCGTTTGTAATAGACGGTCGGCTTGCTGGACGTGATATTCATATAGCAGCTTAAGACGTCAATAACTTTTACATCATGACCGCGCGCCTTTGCTTCTTCAGCAAGCCTCTTTGTCGAATATAACTTTGGACCGCGAGACAATATTCCGATTTTCATTTGCAAGTACCGCTTTCTTTAGAATTACATCTGATATTCTAAGATGTATGTTAACGTTTTCATAGCCTCAATGCTTTGATTTTATTTAGGGCCATAAATAGGAACAGCAAATGATTAGTTTCATTTTTATATATTGCCAATTTGATTAGGTATCGAATTATTTACTTGGCTGAATATTCCGTTCCCCCACCCAGAACTTTATAAAGATTGACCATATTTGATAAGCGCTGGCGTTCGATCTGAATTTCCTGTTGCTGGAATGTGTAAAGCTCGCGCTGTGAATCAAGAACATTTAAAAAACTATCTATACCTGATTTATAACGTGCCTGAGACACATCATAAACTTTTTGTGCAGCAGCAACCAGTCGCCGTTGAGATTTAAGTTGTTCATCCAATGTTTCCCTTGCGGCCAATTCATCAGATACTTCACGGAACGCAATTTGTATGGCCTGCTCATAATTTACGACCGCTTTTTCCTTACGGATTTCTGCTAAATCAAGGTTAGCTCTATTACGCCCACCCTGAAATATCGGCAAAGTAATTTGCGGGAAGAACGTCCACGCGCCTGCGCCACCACTGGTAAAAAGATCCCCTAAGCCCTGACTGGCAAAACCATATGTACCCGTCAAAGTGATACTTGGGAAGAATGCAGCCCTTGCAGCACCGATATCTGCATTACGCGATAGTAGCTCGTATTCTGCCTGTCGGACATCAGGCCTTCTCAGGAGGACCTCAGAAGGCAGTCCGGGATCAAGATTGTCCCTGATCATTATATCATCCAGCGTGATTTCGGGCAGAAAACCTTCTTCATGAGGAATACCCATCAGCAGGAATAAGGCATTTTTATCCTGTGCGACGAAACGGCTATATTGATGGAAATTCACACGGGCTGTTTCCACCGCTGTTTCGGCACGTGCCAGATCTTGAGAGGTACCAACTCCTTTTTCAAGACTTTGGGAGAGAATATCGTAAGTTCGCTCCTGTGCATCCAGAGTTTTTTGCGTGAGCCTGAGAAGTTTCTGATCAGCCAGTAACTGCAAATAACTATTGGCTGTTTCGGCGATCAGGGCATTTTCGACCACAGCGCGAGCCTCATGCGTTGCAAGATAGGCATTAATGGCCGATTCATTATTGCTGCGGATTCTGCCAAACAAATCCAGCTCATAAGCTGCAACACCAATATTTGCCTGATAAAGTTCACTAGTTTGTGCAAGACCTGTAACGC
>NZNU01000049.1 GCA_002695035.1 Micavibrio sp.
AACAGGCTGTCAAAAACACCAATAGACGTCACTATGCCACTGTCATTATAAGGCAATACTGCACTGTGCCCGTCATACCAAATTCCGTTAAACCATATTGTATTCATGACGCTCCTTATATTTTTTTCTTATCTGCCGTATTGGCGCGAACGATGTTCAGAAAATTTCTGATTATAATATCACCCGTCTCTGTCAAAATCGACTCAGGGTGAAATTGAATTCCATAAACAGGAAATTCTTCATGGGTGACCGCCATAATAATATTGTCTTCAGTTTCGGCTGTTATTTTAAGCTTTGAGTGTTCGGGAAGGTCAATGATAAGGGAATGGTACCTGGCGGCCTGAAATTCGGAGGAAAGAGTGGCGAGGAGGGGGCAATTATCTTTGATATAGACTGTGCTTGTTTTACCATGGACGGGGCGATCACTGCGGATAGTTTTCCCGCCATAAACCTCACCGATGGCCTGATGCCCAAGGCAAACTCCCAATATGGGTATGGATTGCCCCAATCTGCTTATGATCTCTTTTGATAATCCTGCCTCCGCAGGTGAGCATGGGCCTGGTGATATAATTATACCGTCGGCTGCATCGCATGTCTTTATTAATTCAGGTGCGTCATTCCTAATAACAACAACGTCTTCGCCCTCACGCTCGACATAGCGGGCGAGATTATAGACAAAAGAGTCGTAGTTATCGATTAACACAATCACGAGGAAAAACTCTCCATAAGTTTTGAAGCCTTATCAAGCGTTTCTTGATATTCTGCCTCTGGGTTTGAGTCCGAAGTAATCGCCCCCCCAGAAAAAAACGTCGCATGCTCCTTGGTGTAAATAATGGTTCGGATAAGAATATTCATATCCATATTGCCATTAAATCCTATATACCCCATGGCCCCGCAATACGGTCCGCGGCGCAAATCTTCCATTTCATCAATAATTTCCATTGCACGGATTTTCGGCGCTCCTGAAATTGAGCCACCCGGCATTGTTGCTTTTAAGAGATCAATCGCGGTCTTTCCATCTTTTAACTCTCCTGTAACAGTCGATACCAAATGGTGCACATTGGCAAAGCTTTCAAGTTTGCAAAAAGAGGGGACTTCGACACTATGACATTCACAGACTTTTGAGAGGTCATTTCTTAATAGATCAACAATCATTGCGTTTTCAGCACGGTCTTTTTTACTGGTGAGAAGATTGGTTGCCGAGTGTTTATCTCTGTCTTTATCCGAAAAACGTGGAGCCGTCCCTTTGATAGGTTTGGTTTCAACATGCCGCTTGTCAACTTTTAAGAAGCGCTCAGGCGAGTTGGATGAGATAACAGCCTCGCCACAATTCATATAGGCTGAAAACGGGGCAGGGCTGATTTCTCTTAAATGTCTATAGTGATTATATGAGGGAAAGTCAGGCGATATATCTGCCGAAAAGCTTTGCGCGTAACACGCCTGAAATATATCCCCTGCATATATGTATTCTATAATTTTCTCTACGTTTTTCAGATATTGTGCTTTTGAAATGCGGGGGGAGAAGGACAGTTTAGAAATCTTCTTTTGTGTAGTATCTGTATTTTTTTCTAAACGCTCGAAGAGCTTGTTTTTGTTTTTAAGAGCTACCGTTTCAGAGGAGCAGGTTGTGAAATATGACCAGCTTTTGTCTTCATGTGCATAGGCCAGTACCTGAGTGTAGACACCCATATAAATATCAGGCGTACTTAGATCTTCCTTTAAACCATAATTTATATCAGACACGTATCGTATATCGTATGATATATATCCCGCTAGACCTCCAGTGAAAATATTGCTAGAAAATGTGGTTTTTGGCTGATGGAGATCTAATAAATTCTGAAGGTCTTCAAATGGTGTGTCATTCGCGTTCGAAGCTTTCCATTTATAGATTTTATCCGGGTCAAAGCAGATATAAGAGAGGCCCTCATCATTGCTGCTATCCAGAAAAAGGCTTCCTTCCTGATTTTGAAAAATCGAAAAGATATCTTGTGGCGTGCGTTTTATATCTAAAGGAAAATGATAGGTTTTCATGAGTTTGAGAAAAATAGTTTTATCTCTGCGCAGGCTTCATTGAGGCCAAGTTTATTCACCTCAATCTGTTCAGGGAAAGCTGTTAAAAGCCGTGATGGGGTCGCGTTATCAAGCATAACGAAAACACCTTTATCTTGAGCTGAACGAATGAGGCGACCGAATGCCTGTTGAAGTTTAAGGCGTGTAATGCGCTCGTCATATTCCCGCCCACCGAAATGCTTGCGCCGATTTTTATGAAGTATTGTCGGACGGGGCCATGGCACGCGGTCAAATGTTATGAGTCGCAAAGATTTGCCCGGAACGTCAACACCATCACGCATAGCATCGGTCCCGAGGAGGCAGGAATTTTCATCTTCCCTGAAAAGGTCAATTAGCGTGCCTGTGTCAACTTGTTCATAATGCTGGGCATATAACGGCAGCCCAAGCTTGTCTTGTAAGATGTTGTGCGTACTGCGTAGGCGTTGAATTGAAGTGAATAGCCCTAAACCGCCACCATTACTGGCAGTAAATAAAGCATTCATGGCTCCTGCAACTTGTGCTGTATTGGCTTTGTTTACGTCGCTTAAAATAAAAACTTTGGCCTGTTTGTTATAATCGAAAGGTGAGTTGGCCTCAAATTGTCGACCTTGCGTGGAAAGATAGGCTGATCCCGTATGAAGATGGGCGGTTTTCCAATCGTGATCTTCATTTCCTGTTCTGTCTTTTAACGTAGCAGAGGTGATACCAACACCATGTGCGTGAGGCAGAAGTGATGCCGCAAATGGTTTCATGGGATCAACATAATGGCGGTACATACCTGTATCGAAGGCCTTGCCGTCTATTTTTTCAATCTCGAGCCAGTCAATAAAGTCTTGCGGCTTCTCTCCCTTTTCCAAGGTTTCAAGCATGCCAATCCATGCACCGATCTCAAGCTGTCCACGCCTTTCAAGTGAGCGGCTTAGGGAATCCATGCGCCGTCTTATATCCGCATCCATCAGCCCTTCGCCCTCATCATCGGCAATTTTCTGTGCGAGCCGCTTCGCCAGCTTAATCATAGGCTTTTGAAGGCTTAACAGTGCGGCCTTAAAAGGAGCTATAAGCGGGAGAAGTGCTGTGTTGACCGGGTAGGTTTGTGTCTCAAGAGAGTAAAATGTGTCCGTGCCGGGGTTTCTGGCTTGTATCTGATGGTGAAGGTTCAGGAAGAACGCCTCCGCCGGGCCTTGCGGACTGTTTTCTATCAGACGTTTAAGCCAGCCTTGTGCGGGCAAAGCACGCGCATGGTGAAGTATGGCGAGGAGAAGTTTTTCATCTTCTGGCTCTGCTGCAACAAGCTCTTCGGCACGTCTTTTTAGACCTCTATTCCTTTGGCGACGACTTTCTTCAGAACCCAAAACCCATCGCCTAAGCTCTCTTCCTTGCCGTCCTGTCAAATGAGCGGCATAGGCACTATCTGCGGCATCGAAAAGGTGATGTCCTTCATCAAAAATATAGCGCTGCGGCAGCGTTTCCTGAGATCCGGCAATGGCTGTCTGAATCATCACTAGCGCATGATTTGCTACGACAATTTCAGCGTGGCGGCTTTTACGGATGGCTTTTTCTTTGAAGCAGCGATTGTAGTGATCACATGCCGAATAGATGCATTCACCGCTTTTTAAGGTCAGCCCGCGCGTATTTGCAGTGCCCAAGAGATTTGGTATCCAACCCTGAAAACTTTTTCCGGTGATGTCGCCATCCTTAGTTTCGGTGATCCAACGGCTCATCAATCCGGCGGCGACAGCCGTTTTTACTGAGCGCGCCATTGGGGCAGATGCCACCAGATCCTCATAATTTAAAAGGCATAAATAGTTTTCACGACCCTTTCGGACGGCGACTTTTTGTTCTCTCAAACTTTCATCCGGATATAGTCGCTCAAGCTCGCTTTCTAACTGTTGCTGGAGGTTGCGTGTGTAAGTTGATATCCAGACAGCACCTTCATTCTCCTGGGCCCAAACGGAAGCAGGCGCAAGATAGCCTAGAGTTTTTCCAACACCTGTACCGGCCTGTGCCAGCAAGACATGCGGCTCTTCGAGATCATCTTTTGTATCAAAAACATGGGTCATGGCCTTCGTGAAATCAACCTGCTGTGGCCTTTCTTCACTTGCGGTATTGCCCTCGCGCAAAAATGCTTTCAAGCGCTCTTCTGCTTTTTCAATCGAAACCGGGTATTGTGATGGTGGAGGAGGAGGCGCCCGTTCCGACCATTCCGGTAATTTTTTAAGTAATGACAAAACAGGTTGGGCATTCACCTGTTCCTTTGGATCGTAAGGAAATCCAAGAGCGCCCATCACATAAGGAGCCCAGACCCAGCCACGCCCCTGAAGTCCCATCAGCTTGGCCGTTTTGGACAGGGCTGTTCGTTTGTCTTCAGGTAATTCGGTCAGGTCCTTTAAAAGAGTGGAGAGGCAATCAACCAGAAGAAGCGGTAAATCCTCTGCCTCATAATCACTTGCCAGGCCGAGTGCTTTGGCCACGCCAGGCACTGTTGGCACGGTAAAGCGTGTAGGGTATACGAATAAAAATAGTTCCAGAAGGTCAAAGGCTGTGAAATCAGCACGAAGCTTGGAGGCTGTATACGGCGTGTGACAGATAATGGCAGCCTTATTATAAATAAGCCTGCCTGCTGCATAAAAATCAAGGCTTTTGACCTCGCCGTCTGTGGTCAGAAGATAGGCTTGTTTGACACCAATAACGCAAGCCGGAAAATCTGGCAGGGTTATTTGCGGCTGAGAATTTTCAGTTTGTGTCATGTCAGTGGCGTGCATGAGACCATATCTAGCACGGGAATCAGGCAATTACACTTAAAGATTTAAATAAGTCAGCGGGCAATTAATACGTGATAAAAGTGGTATCCACCGCGAGTTTCACTTTCAAAACAGCCTGTGTTTTTATATGCAAGTTTCTCATCACCATCAATAATAACTCTTTTATTAAGTGGTGTCGTTCCAGTGTACGCATCATCACTATAGTCATTTTGGTCTAAGGGAATATCACCATTTGTGTTTTCGTTTACTTTGCCGAGATAATTAATCACCTTACAAACTTGTTCGTTCACATCTTTTAAAATAATAAGATAATCCAGGCATTCTGGGTCTACACATGAATAGGTTATATTCCCAATACCTGTAACCCCATTGCCTGAGCTGAAAACCCACTCTGTTCCCGTTCCTGAGTTTGCAGGGGGAGCTACATAAGTTAGTCCCGCACCTTCGGGATGAAAAACATGGCAATCATATTCGCCGGGTGTTGAGTTCACATTCGTGTAATCAGTTGTAGAAATAGAGTTTTCAAAACTGATATCCAATTCGCTGCACCCCTTGGCCAAAAGTCGTTGTACGCCGCCTTCAACCTTTTGGCTGTAATTTAAAATATCGGTGGCAACGATCTGGGCTTGTTCTCTGTCAAGGTTGGAAAAGCTGTTTTGACTGCTTTCCGTAAAGGCATACATTAGACCTGCAAAAAGGACGATACCGATTAGTATTATAAAAAGGACGTTACCGTTTTGGGAAGGGTGTCTCATATTTTGTTATTATATCATAATTTTTTCAGGAATTATAAAAAGAAAAATGTTATACTTATTAGGATGTTAAATAACGATAAACATACAAATAATTCTGATGGCAATGTAATATTTTTTATACTGCTAGCCGTGACCCTTTTCGCGGGTCTGACTTATGCCGTGACTTCCTCTGACCGTGGCGGTGGTGAAGAAACATTATTTTCAAAAGGCCAAAATTCAGTTTTGACATCTCAAACCGATCTATGTATTTCGAAAGTAACAAACGGAATTGAATATTTAAAATCTGTTAATGGTTGTTCCCAAGACCAGATAAGTTATGAAACGCCATCAGGTTCCAATATTAATCCTGATGCGCCTATTGATGAGTCCTGTCACCTCTTCAGAAGAAAAGGTGCAGGGCTAGAGGTCTGCGGTAGTTATGTAGGCTGTGATCTTACAGACCTCGAAATTGGTGAGGACTGTGATGGCGTTATATATGCAGGCCCGATCTGGGGTGGAAGTGATAGGATCTATACAACAGCTGGAGATATATCAATTTCAAAATGGGACTCAATTTGCTGTTCACATACAGGAACAGGTGCAACCTCTATGACTGACGGCGCTGGAAATACTGATCTTCTTGTAGGTGCTGTCCATCCTGATGCGCCATTCAATCCTGCTGAGACTTGCCGAGCTCTAGGTCCTGAATGGCATTTACCAGCCAGATATGAACTAAGGACGTTATTTGAGAATAAAGGGCTGATTGGTGGTTTTAATGAAACAGGGTCATATTTTGCAGGATACTATTGGAGTTCGACTGAAAATTCAAATGTTAACCAGGTGTCTGTGAGGAAATTTAGTGATGGAAGCCACACCGTTGTAGGCAAACATGCGCAACTTTCGGCGAGATGTGTTAGAAGGGACTAGTTAATTCTTGATTTTTGTAAGGTTTTCAGCCAAATATAGGGCGGATAAACCATTAAAAAACCTGATAGAAAAATAATATGTCTCATAAAGCCGAAGCAGAATCCTCAGCATCCGCAGCTCTTAATCCCCGTGAAGCGCGGGAAGCCAAGTTGAAAAAATTGGCTGAGAAAGGGTTGCAGGCTTATCCTCATAAATTCGATCGCACGCACCAGGCGCAGGAATTGCAAGGCAAGTATGAAAGTCTTGAAAGCGGCACTGAAACTGAGGATAAAGTGGCCGTCGCAGGCCGCATTATGGCGATGCGCAACAATGGGATGTTTTTAGACTTGATGGATGCCAGTGGCAAGATACAGGTTTTCTGTCATAAGGACTCTATGTCTCAGGAAGAGCTTGAGAAGCTCGAAATGTTCGATATAGGTGACATAGTTGGTGGTAAAGGTACAATACGACGCACGCCGCGCGGGGAATTATCTGTCCGTGCAACAGAAGTCACCATGCTAACCAAAACCATGCTGCCGTTGCCGGAAAAATACCATGGCCTGACCGATGTCGAGCAAAGATACCGCCAGCGCTATCTTGATCTAATTATGAATGAAGACAGCCGTAACGTGCTTCGCACCCGCTCACGTATTGTGTCCTTTATCCGTAAGTATATGGAGGGTATGGGCGCGCTAGAGGTGGAAACGCCTATTTTCCATTCCATCATGGGCGGCGCGACAGCCAAGCCCTTCGTTACCCACCATAATTCGCTCGATACAGATTTTTATTTGCGTGTTGCAACTGAATTGCCGCTAAAACGCCTGATTGTGGGTGGGTTTGCTGATGCCGTTTTTGAAATCGGACGCTGCTTCCGTAATGAGGGGATTTCTATAAAGCATAATCCTGAATTTACCTCAATCGAAGCCTATCATGCTTACTGGGACTATTTTGATGTCATGGAACTTGTGCAAGACCTTGTCCAAAAACTGACACAGCAAATTCATGGGGATACCAAAATCACCTTTGGTGATAAAGAAATTGAAATGGGGGGCAACTGGAAGCGTCGCTCAATGAACGATTTGGTTAAGGATGAAACGGGTGTCGATTTCCTTTCGATTGAGGCAGATGAGGCCGCTCGCGATGCGGCGAAGAAACTTGGCGTTCACGTCGAAGATAATATGAAATGGGGACATGTTCTGGCCGCTGTTTTTGAAGAAAAGGTTGAGGATACTCTGATTCAGCCAACCCATGTCACTGATTTCCCGGTTGAGATTTCTCCTCTGGCCAAAGTTCACCGCGACGATCCGCGATTGGTCGAACGTTTCGAGACTTTTGTGAATGGCTGGGAAATTGCAAATGCGTTTTCTGAGCTGAATGATCCCAAGGTACAGATGGAGCGGTTTGCAGAGCAAGTCGCTGCACGCGAGGCTGGTGATGAAGAAGCGCAAATGCTGGACGATGATTTTGTAACAGCCCTTGAGTATGGTATGCCACCTACAGGTGGGTGGGGACTAGGGATAGACAGGCTGGTTATGATAATGACCAACTCATCAAATATTCGTGATGTTATTGCGTTCCCGACTTTGAAGCCAAAAGCTTAACTCTAATCGCTTAAATCAAACCCTTTGCGCGGCAGGCCATATTTGTCCTTACCGTAAAGGCCTTCACCTTTTTTGATGTCGCAATCCGGTGACCAGTCCGTCCAGATATCATTTAAATCAGGACGCTCCCTCTCGTCCTTTTCCTTGTCAGGCGTACCTATGTAGATAAAGCCGGCAACATTGTCGCGCGCCTCATCAAGCCCCAGTGATTTTTTGAAATGTGGGTTATAAGCATACCATTCCGTGAGCCAGTTTGCTTTAAATCCCAGGGCATGGGCTGCGTGACATATATTCATACATGCCGCACCGGCCGTTAAAATTTGTTCCCATTGGGGGTGTTTGCCGTTTCTGATACGAGAAACCACAGCCACAATAAGAGGAGAGCGAAGAAATCGTTCTGCCTCAAGATCAAGTTTTGCAGGAGGTGTGCCCGGGTTTTCATTCTCATATGCTTCTTTTAAAAAGCGGCCAACATTATTTCGTTCATCACCTTGGAATGTAATAAAATAGAAGGGCGCCATTTTACCGTGATCTGGCACACGGGCTCCTGCTGTTAAAATTGTTTCTAATTGCTCGGGTGAGGGGCCGGGCTCTTTAAGGTGTTTGGCAGAGACGGAACGGCGCGTAAGGAGATGGTTTAGAATATCAGTCATATTTATAAAGATATAGAATGATAGCTTGTCTAAAACCAGCGATTCCTACAACAAATATATTGACATAACAAATAGAACGCGACTATATTCCTTTCCGGTAAAGGGAATATTTATGTTTGAAAAAAACCAACCGATTGATGTGGTTATTATTGGTGGGGGATTTAGTGGCTCTAAAATGGCCGTGGATTTGCTCCAAAATCATCAGGCACGCTCCGTCGTTTTAATAGAAAAGAACGAGGGCATGATTGGTGGAGGTCTTGCCTATGGCACAGCATGTGCTGATAATATGCACCAGACAAATTTGCCTGCCTCACGGATGAAAGGCACCAGTTATAATCTGGATTTTGATTTTTTAAGCGGTTTCGAGGATAAGTTTTCACCGGATCGCCGCAAAGTCATGAACCGCCGTGAATATGGGGAGTTTATAAAACGTCGTCTGGCCAGAATGAAAGCCAGATATGATGATTTTCAGATTATTCAGGGTGAAGTTCATGATATTAAAGAAAAGGGTCATTTTAATATTGTGAGCTTAGCAGATGGTACGGAAATTAAGGCGCGCCATACTGTTATTGCGACAGGGAATTCGGAACTGAAGCGGTTACCATGCTTGTCTGATGAAGTTTTAAGCGACCCGGATATAGCAGAAAGAGTGACCGTCAATCAATGGGATGTGAATGAAAAATCTAAGTTAAAGAATATCCCTCGATACGGGTCCGTCCTTATTGTAGGTACGGGGCTTAGCGGAGATGATGCGTTTCGATCTTTATTACATTCAGGGTTTCGGGGAAACGTCATAATGGCTTCGCGTAACGGATATCGTCATTTTCCTTACCGTAACAAACATAAAGACTTAAAACCATACCGTAACAGCGTCCCCGCTTTTATGTGGCAAATTCGCGCTGGTAACTATTCTCCGAAAGAAGTATTGCAATCAGCGTTGAACGAGTTTGAACAGCTGACAGGTATCCATGTAAACTCTGAAACAGGCCAGCTCCGCCGTAGGACCTTATGGGAGCGTGCAAGTCAAACTATCCGGCCTGTGCCTTATTCCAGTGAAGAGGTTTTAAATGACTGGCAGAGATATGTACCGGAAATTGCGGAGTTTCTTGGACCGAAAGAATTTGGAAAAGTTATTTCCCACTATGGGGCTTTGTTGAATACATTAAGAGTTGGTGCAGGATATGATGTTAGTCGCGAAATCAGGAATGCACAGAAGTTGGGAGCCCGGCCTTTTCTCTCTATCAAGGCAGCCAATTTGATGGATGTCAGGCTATCGTCTGCGGGGCAAAAGCTGAATGTCACTTACAAAGATACTGAAACAGGCGAGGAGCAGGTCTGGCAGGTGGATCATATTATCTCTTCCCTTGGGCCCAATTATGATTTTTCCCATTCAAACCACTCTCTATGGCAAAATCTATACAGGCGAGGCTATGCGTCAACCCATGCTACAGGTGTAGGGCTTGATGTGAATAAAAACGGGCTTTTGGCAGGCGCAAAAACAATTACAGCGATAGGTCCGGTGACTGCGGGACAGAGAATGCTGGATGACGGAATTATCGGGCCGCCAGCTTATAGTGTGCCGGGTATGAGCTCATCAATAGATCGCGCAAGAGAGGCCGTTGCTCAAAAAATCCGAAAATCAGTCAGTCGCAATCAGGGGGCAGCGCCCAAATTATCACCTGAATTAGAGCGGCTAAAATACGCGTGGTAAAGGGTTTTTATCCCACCAGAATGACCTATATAATTATCCATGCGTGGAACGATAGAACTTAATCAAGCAGCGGCCAAACCTCTTTCTAAATCTCCCAGATTTGAAATTGCATCGGATTTTGAGCCTGCCGGGGATCAGCCGCAGGCTATAAAGCAGCTGGTGGAGGGCATTAATGATGGCCTGACCGACCAAGTTTTGCTCGGTGTGACCGGGTCAGGTAAAACATTCACCATGGCTCATGTCATAGAAGAGGTGCAAAAACCGACGCTTATTCTGGCACCCAATAAAACGCTAGCGGCACAGCTATATGGTGAGATGAAGGCTTTTTTTCCGAATAATGCTGTTGAGTATTTTGTATCCTATTACGATTACTATCAGCCAGAAGCCTATGTTCCGCGGACTGATACTTTTATTGAAAAAGAAAGTGATATTAACGAGCAGATTGACCGCATGAGACACTCTGCCACACGTGCATTGTTTGAGCGTAAGGATGTTATCATCGTTGCATCTGTGTCTTGTATTTATGGTATCGGCTCTAAGGAAGATTACTTTGCGATGACGTTTGAAGTGTCGAAGGGCCAGCAGATTGACCGTCAGGAATTGATTAAAGGCTTCATAGAAATTCAATATAAGCGCAATGATATTGCGTTTGAACGTGGGACTTTCCGTGTGCGAGGGGATACGGTGGAGCTTTTTCCAGCCCACTTTGAAGACCGTGCATGGCGCTTTTCGATGTTTGGCGATGAGATTGAAGATATTGTCGAGTTTGATCCTCTGACAGGTGAAAAGTTTAGCTCTTTAGAAGGTGTCAGAATTTTTGCAAATTCTCACTATGTGACACCAGGCCCAACCATTGCGCAAACGATAGACCAGATTAAATTTGATCTGAAAAACCAAGTAGCCTTATTCGAAAAAGAAGGGAAATTACTGGAGGCGCAGCGCATTTCACAACGTGTTCAGTTTGATATAGAAATGCTTTTGGCCACGGGTACATGCCAAGGAATTGAAAACTATTCCCGCTATCTTACAGGTCGCAAACCTGGCGAGCCGCCTCCGACGCTTATTGAATATATGCCAGATGATTCCCTGATGATACTTGATGAAAGCCATGTCATGCTTCCTCAAATCGGGGGAATGTATAACGGGGACAGGGCACGGAAAACAACCTTGGTGGATTATGGTTTCCGGCTTCCGGCAGCCATTGATAACCGCCCCTTGAAATTTGAGGAATGGGATGCGATGCGCCCGCAAACAATTTATGTGTCCGCCACACCGGGTGATGAAGAGTTGCGCAGAACGGATGGTGTTTTCGCCGAGCAGGTTGTGCGCCCGACAGGTTTGATTGATCCGCCTGTGGAAATTCGCCCGACCAAACATCAGGTCGATGACTTGATGGAAGAATGTCGGCTCGTGACAGAAAAAGGCGGCCGTGTGCTGGTCACGACATTAACCAAGAAAATGGCCGAGGCACTGACCGAATACCTGACTGAAAACGGAATCAAGGTGCGGTATCTTCATTCAGATATTGATACGCTTGAGCGGATTGAGATTATGCGTGATTTACGCCTTGGTGAGTTTGATGTGCTGGTCGGAATTAACCTGCTGCGTGAGGGGCTGGATATCCCCGAATGTATGCGGGTTTGTATATTGGATGCGGATAAGGAAGGTTTTCTGCGTTCCCGCACCTCATTAATTCAGACCATAGGACGTTCCGCGCGTAATGTGGACGGTAAGGCGATACTTTATGCCGATAATATGACAGGTTCAATGAAGGAGGCGATTGAAGAAACCTCGCGTCGCCGTGAAAAACAGATTGAATGGAACAAAGAACATGGCATCACACCGGAATCCGTAAAGAAAAACATTTCTGACATTCTGGATAATGTTTTTGAAAGCCGAGAAAGTAAAAAAGCGGCCTATGCCGCGGATAAAGCACAGGAAGATTATCTGGCCGATCCGGCAATGTTCCAGAAGAGGATAAAAGCTCTGGAAGAAAAAATGAAATCCGCCGCGGCTGACCTCGAATTTGAAGAAGCCGCGCGCATTCGTGATGAAATCCGCAAACTAGAAGCCATGGATTTAGGGTTGACCGGAACAATTGGAAGCCCAAGGCTTCTGAAACATCGATAGTGACTTTATAAAAATCTTTTCTTGACTATTCCTTTGAATAATTCTCTTATATGAAAAATAAAAAATATAAGGGAGTAATACTATGTTTGGAAGATCAACTCTTAAAAAGAGCTTTGGTGAAGTTGCCACTGAAATTCGTGAATACCTTAATGAGATGGTAGATGCTGCAAATAACAAAGCAGGGTCCGATATCGTTGCAATGCGAGAAAACAATGAGAGCTCTCATGTTTCACAAATGGAAATCTACACTCTTGAAGGTAATGGTCAAAAGGCCAAAATATTTCTGACCCAGCGTTTCAAGGATGAGAAAAAAGGCGTTATGATGTTGTCATCCGACAATATGGCAGGCAAAAAAATAAAAAGCCGTGATGCGGCTGATCACAGAATTGTAAGAAATACAACTGAGGCCTTTCTGGGCAATTTAAATCTTTAAAGTTCCTTGTAGCGCCAGTATCAACTTGACATAAAATTATTTATGTTTAATGTAGTTTGGATTCAAAGGAGTACTTATGAGAAATACATTCAGGCAGACTGTAGAAGCGGATAACGGCTATCGCAATGCTGTTATTTTGAAAAATGATATCATTACAAAAACAGAAGATGTTTTAAAAGAATTCTGTCGCGTCATGGGTGAGGCTGCCGGAGAAAATTTTCTAAGTGTCAGCCCCTGCTATGAAAATGTTGATGGCGAAAAGCATGCTCGAATTAGCAGTTTCTCAGTAAAGAATCATTACGATCAGAAAAATGCAGAAGAGCCTTTGCGAAATTATCAGATCAAACCTTGCACGGCGTGCTACAACGTGTCCTTTGGCGTTTGTACCTCTGGTGCCTTGCGCCAAATTATATTTGGAGAAGAAAAGCATAATCCGTCAATTGCAATCAGCAAGGATTATGTTTACATCGATCCGACAGGCGGCAGTCACCGCGCTGTAGGGGAGGGCCATCACCGTATTTTGAAGGGGTTCGAGAACTTACTGGACGACAACGCGCTAGGCGGTCTTCTGGAAGATATCTATAATAACATACCTGATGGCGTCAAAGCCCGAATTGACTGGCAGGGCACGCTTTCAAAGCTAGATAAAATTATAACCCCCAGAAGTGACGCTAATACGCCACGAACAAATATCATGGGAACTCAGCTTAGCTAAGGGGAGGCTTTGCAGAGAAGAGTGTAGCCAAGCCGCAGCCCGGGCAAATACAACCAAAATGCCGATAATTTTATAACAGCATTTGATTCCAAATTTAGCCCAAAGCGGGATAAGCATATTTTTTCAGTGATTACATCTTTGCAACCTTGTTTCATGATGCTATAAACCATGTCGGACGAACAATCCCCGCGTGGCCCCATGGCGGAATTGGTAGACGCACACGACTTAAAATCGTGAGTCTTTAGGACGTCCCGGTTCAAGTCCGGGTGGGGCCACCATTCTCTAAGTATAATTTTAACGTCGAAGTTGCGCTGGCAAGCTTTTGCGTATTGGCTGACCTAAGCACAATATTTACACCCAATTTCCCATCTTTTAGATGTGGGTAGGAGCCGATACTTACTGCTGGAGTTTTATCCTGCAGGTCTGCAAGAAAAGAGGCAACCTGACTTTCCGGATAGGGGCAGGGAACGGTTTCTGAATGGATGATGTCACCGCCTTTTAAAGTTGGCAATATTGCATCCATCATGGCTTCCATAATTTTTGGCACACCTGCCATGACATAAACATTTTCAATTTTAAAACCGGGTGCGCCCGAAACTATGTTTTCAATTATTTCAACATTCTCGGGCATCATTGCCATGCGTAGCCGCGCGTCTGTAAGGTTCTCCTCACCGTAATGCGCTAACAGTTTCTTGTAAGCCCACTCATTTCTTACGAATTTCTGGTTGAAGGCCTTGGCAATGCACGCCGCGGTAATATCATCATGCGTGGGGCCGATACCACCAGTTGTAAAAACATAACTATGTGCTGTTCGCATCTCATTGACGGCGGAAATGATCGTATCTTCCCTATCGGGTACAACACGTATATCACCAAGTTGTATACCTATTTCCCCAAGGCGCAGTGCAATGTGGCGGCTGTTTGTATCTTGTGTTCGGCCCGATAGAATTTCGTCACCAATAACTATGACAGCGGCGGAAACATAGTTTGAGGCATTAGTTTTTGTAGATTCTTTCATGTCTTTCAGATTAAAATATGTTATCCAGAAGGTGAAGCAAGATTATTAAATTAAATCGGAAAGTTTATGTACAGTTTAAAACAAACAGATGAAGGAATAGACCTCTACGGAGAAGCCGGCTTTGAAGGCATGAGAAAGGCCGGGAAGTTGGCTGCGGAGGTTCTGGACATGATTACTGACCATGTGGTTCCCGGTGTCACAACTGATGAGCTGAATACGCTGTGCCATAAATATATTCTTGATCATGGCGCAACACCTGCCCCGCTAAACTATAAGGGCTTCCCAAAATCTATATGTACCTCAATCAATAATGTCGTTTGCCACGGTATACCAGGACCTAAGACGCTGATTGAAGGTGATATAATGAATATAGATGTCACCGTTATTCTGGACGGTTGGTATGGGGATACCAGCAGAATGTATGTGCTTGGTGATAAAGTCTCGGTCAAGGCACAAAAACTTGTCGATGTAACATATGAATCGCTCATGCGCGGGATAGAGGCTGTGAAGCCTGGAAATACATTGCGTGATATTGGTCGCGCTATTCAGGAAGTTGCACATGAAAATCGTTTTGGTGTGGTGCGTGATTTCTGTGGTCACGGTATCGGTCGGGAGTTTCACACCGAACCGTCTGTCGCCCATTATGGGAGACCAGGAACGGGTCCACTGATCAAACGTGGAATGACCTTCACCATTGAGCCCATGGTCAAC
>NZNU01000050.1 GCA_002695035.1 Micavibrio sp.
GCAATTGCTCAGCGAGATGACACTGGGGACAGCGTTAAGAACATCCGCCACCTCCGCACTCGCCGCCAAATATCTTGCGAAGGAAAATTCAAGAAAAATGGCTATTATTGGACTAGGGTCACAGTCCGAATTCCAGGCTTACGCATTCAAAGCACTATTGGGTATAACCGATCTTCAGGTTTTTGATATAGACAACAAGGCCATTGAGAAATTCCGTCAAAACCTCGCTGGCCAGAATTTTAGAATTAAGGTTGCGTCTTCAGCCGAGGCCGCAGTTGCTGGGGCGGATATCATAACGACTGTCACCGCTGATAAAAAGCAAGCTACAATTTTGTCCGACAATATGATTGGAAACGGGGTTCACATCAATGGCATAGGCGGTGATTGTCCCGGTAAAACAGAGTTACAAAAATCTATCGTCGCTCGCGCAAATGTTTTTGTGGAGCTGGAAGAACAAAGCCGTATAGAAGGCGAAATACAACAGATGGATAAAGACTTCCCGGTAACAGAATTTTGGCAAGTTCTCAAAGGCGACGCTCCGGGTCGGAAAAGCCAGGACGAAATCACGCTGTTTGACTCAGTTGGTTTTGCTTTGGAGGATTTTTCCTATCTCCGTTTTATTAATGACAAAATTCAGAATAATGAATTCGCAGATTATTATGAAGAAATTGACCTCATAACAGCACCTGACGACCCCCGTGACTTGTTTAGCTTTTTAAACTGCTGAGCAAGCTCTACAGCCAGATTGACACTGTTTGATCGACCGTGCTAAACCTAGATTAATAAAAAATATAATTTACGGGAGGCTATAGCCATGAATGTTTCATTCGAAAAAGATCTTTCAAAAGAAAAGGCAAAAGTAATTGTTGTACCTGTTGCCAATGGGAATAATTGGGGACTGCGTTCAAGAAATCTGAACATGGAATTCGGCTGCGCCTTGTCGGGCCGCATAGAGGGCAAACCCTCCTTCGAAGGCAAAACAGGTCAAATTTTGACCGGAACTGTTGCGACAACAAGCGGTTTTAAAGACATAATTTTTCTTGGGATCGGAAATCCTGAGGCTTTGGAACAAAAAAGTTTTAAAGGACTTGGCGCCACACTTTTCAAAGCCTTGAAACAAACAGGCGAAACAGAAAATATTTCTCTTATATCTGATGACTATGAAGGCAGCTCGCTTTCTCAGGAAGAGTTTGCAGCATATCTGATTGATGGTGTGCATAACGCAGCTTACAATTTTGATAAATACAAAACTGCGGCGAAGTCAGATGCGTTATCGCTCACAGCGGTTGTGAACGATACGGAAAAAGCCAAACAAATATACACCCCATTACAAACGACAACAGAAAGCGTTTCATGGGCAAAAGATCTTGGAAACGAACCGGCGAATAAGCTAACGCCTGTAGAATACGCAAAAAGAATTACGGATGAGCTGCAAGCCTTTCCAAATTTGAAAGTCAGAACATTGGATGTTGCAGACCTTAAACAACATGGCATGGGCGGTGCATTGGCTGTTATGCAAGGAAGCACAATGAACCCAGGCTGCATGGTAGTGATGGAATATAATGTGAGCTCTCATGATACTGAGCGCCCTCTTGGACTTGTTGGTAAAGGTGTTACGTTTGATTCAGGCGGACTAAACCTGAAACCGGGCGGCTCGATGCTGGGTATGAAGATGGATATGTGCGGCTCTGCAGCTGTGGTCGGCGCGATGAGGTCCTTGGCTGCCCGCGGGTCTGATGCCAAGGTCGTTGCTATTGTGGGACTTACAGAAAACATGCCGGACGGACATTCTTACCGCCCCAGCGACATTTTAAAAATGATGAATGGCAAAACGGTCGAAATCGGTAACACCGACGCGGAAGGACGCCTGGTGCTTGCAGATGCGATGACATATCTGCAGCAAAAATATAACCCTGAAACTATGGTTGATCTGGCCACCCTAACCGGCGCTGTTGTTATGGCCCTCTCTCATACCTACACCGGTGTTTTTGATAATGATGATGAACTATGGGCAAAGCTTAACGAAGCAGGCAAAACTGTAGACGAAGAAGGTTGGAGAATGCCTGCCCTGCATGCCGATTTTGCCAAGGCCATGAAGGGGAAGCTTGCGGACTTCAGTAATGTCAGCAGCATCAAGGGAGCCGGCGCAAGCACAGCAGCAGCCTTCTTGCATAACTTTATCGAAAAAGATGAGGACGGTCAGGACAAATGCCGCTGGGCGCATCTGGATATTGCAGGAACGGCCACACCACCGGGAGGCATGGCAAGCGGTGTGGGTGTGCGCTGGTTGGATCGGTTCGTGCGCAACAACTATGAAGGTAAAGGGAAATCCCCTTATCTTAGTGCCGCACCAAAAGTTGCTTGATTGACTTTACTGAAGGAAAAATGGTGACCGCGCAGGGATTCGAACCCTGGACCTACTGATTAAAAGTCAGTTGCTCTACCAACTGAGCTACGCGGTCATTATTAGAAGCGTCTAAAAGACGTGACAGTCTTATTGATTTTCTTGCACACAGTCAAGGCAAGATTACATATTTTGTTTAATTTTTTCTTCCAGGCGCGATTTCACATTAGGTGTTATGAAATCAGACATATCACCGCCCAGTGCCGAAATCTCCTTAATGAAGGAAGACGATACAAATTGCCATTTATCCGAAGCCATCAAAAAAACAGTTTCAATATTGTCATCCAGCTTTGCATTCATGCCCGTCATCTGAAACTCATATTCAAAATCCGAAACAGCACGCAGTCCACGAACAATACATGTCGCCTTTTTCTTGCGGGCGTAATGAATCAACAATTCATCAAAACCTTCGACGGATATTTCACAATGCTTATCACGCATGTTGTCAATATCGCGGCTTACCATTTCAAGGCGCTCATCTTGAGAAAACATTGGTGCTTTGCGGGTGTTTGGTGCCACGGACACAATAAGATGATCAACCAGCTTGGACGCTCTCTCAATAATGTGGAGATGTCCTTTTGTAACTGGATCAAATGTGCCTGGATAAATTCCTATACGCATCGTTTTGTATTAAAATATTAGTGTTAATAATACGATTATTGTAAGCAAGCCTGTAAATATTTTTGCCAATATTTTAAAGCTTTCCGGTCCATCTGAATTATTCGCCGCGCGCCAAATCGGTACGATCATAAAAGCCGTCCAGATCAATATAAGCAGGCCACCTATAGGCGCCATGAGTCCGGCGAAAAGGGCAGAAAAAAGTCTTAAAAGTAAAATTACGAGTACATAATAGCCCCAAAATGTGGTGGCCAAAGACTTCTGCCCTCTCCATAATTCCATGAAAGTTTGTTTGCCTTCTTCGGACTTAACTGGCTCCATATCGCACTCCCTTTAATTGCAAGATGCTGAGGATTGCACCATATATTTATTTTTTGCGGAATGCAATTCTTCCAAAGCGGCGGTGTTATCTGCAAGATTTGACTTTAAGCTTTCATAGTCACAGGAAAGACGGTCACATGAATTTTCTGCCAATTGTTGCTTTATAAAGATTCCCCGCTCTTCATTATAAGGCTCTTCACCAGTAAAATGATGGCATGTCTCGGCACGCTTAACCCACTCACCAATTTCAGGGAACTGACCGGCTTTTGTCTCAAGCTGAGCCAGCTCCATCTCTAGGTCTTTTATAGCGGCCTCGTGCTCCGTACAGGCATAAGACAGTGAGCTTGTAAAAAACAGTAACGCAGAAAGTATAAGAGCGAGTTTTTTCATAAACTCCGCCTTTCTATTTATGACGTTTCATCTTCTGACGCAGTAGATTGACCCTCTTCCGAAGAATCTCCACCAGCTTCTGATGTATTTTCTTCGCTATTTGTGTTTGTAGAAGTCGCTTCTCCGTCCACCGCAGCGGCCTCTGTTGTTTCTTCCTCGTCCTCCTCGTTTATCAACCAGGCTACGGATACAACTTTCTCATCGGAGGCGACCTTGAATAATGTCACACCTTGCGCAGAACGTCCTGTATAGCGAACACCATCAACAGGTGTGCGGATCAATTTACCTTGATCGGTCACCAGCATAACCTGATGATCATCAGTTACAGGGAATGTCGCCACAACCTCACCGGTTTTTTTGGTCACACCCATGTTGATTACACCCTGACCTCCACGGTTAATGGTACGATATTCTGACGCATAGGTGCGTTTCCCAAACCCTTTTTCAGATACAGTGAGCAGGGCTTGTCCCTTGGCATCTTCCTCTTCTCGCTTCAGGATGGACATAGACATGACCTCGTCACCTTTGGCAAGTTTGATACCACGCACACCAGTGGAGGTACGGCCGGCAAAGACACGAATGTCGTCGACATTAAAGCGGATAGCCTTACCCATTCTGGTCGCCATAAACACATCTTCATCTTCACGGCATATTTTTACAGAAACAAGGCTTTCGTCTTCACCAAGCTTCATTGCAATCAAACCGTTAGAGCGGATATTTTTAAAGTCTGACAATTTGTTTCGTCTTACAGATCCATGACTTGTTGCAAACATAATATCCAGCTCGTCCCATACCTCTTCCTCTTCGGGCAGGCGCATATATACTGAAATACTTTCATCCTTTTCTAAAGGAAGCAGATTAATCAAAGCCTTTCCACGAGATGTAGGATTCCCCTGCGGCAGCTGATAGACCTTCATACGATGTACAATTCCGCGACTTGTGAAAAACAATATCGGCGTATGCGTTGACGCCACAAAAAGGTCTGAGACAAAATCATCATCCTTCATGCTTAGCCCCGCACGTCCCTTACCACCGCGGCGTTGTGCGCGGTATGTATCAAGTGGCGTGCGCTTCACATACCCATCATTAGTGACAGTTACGACCATATCCTCACGCTGAATAAGATCTTCTATATCAGTTTCAAATTCGGCCTCGACCAGTTCTGTACGGCGAGGCGTTGCAAATTTAGTTTTGATCTCAATCAATTCGTTACGCATAACCTCGTAAAGCTTTTCTTTCGAGGCAAGAATAGAAAGATATTCAGCAATCTGGTCTGTGATCCCCTTCAATTCATCTGCAATTTTGTCACGCTCCAACCCTGTCAAGCGGTGCAATCTTAAATCAAGTATGGCCTTGGCTTGAGTTTCAGACAGGGTGTAAGTGTTTCCATCTTCAAGAGGGTGCTCAGGATCATCAATCAACTCGATCAACGGTGCTACATCGTAAGTATTCCACGGCTTCTCCATCAATTTCTGGCGAGCCGTCTGTGGATCAGGCGCATTACGAATAACCGCGATAATCTCATCAATATTGGCAACAGCAACAGCAAGACCTGCCAAGATATGTGCGCGGTCGCGCGCCTTATTCAGGTCATACACAGTCCGGCGCGTAATGACTTCTTCGCGAAAGCGTATGAAGTATTTGATGAAGTCACGTAAAACTAAAATACCAGGACGCCCCTGGTTAAGGGCAACCATGTTACAGCCAAATGAGGTCTGTAGAGGTGTATGGCGGAACAACTGGTTTAGAACAACATCTGCCTGCTGCCCGCGCTGTAATTCCACAACAACCCGCACACCATCGCGGTCAGACTCATCGCGCACAGCCGAGATACCTTCGACAATTTTATCGCGCGCCACTTCCCCGAGTCGCTCCAGTAAACGTCCCTTATTCACCTGATAGGGTACTTCAGAGATAATAATGGCTTCACGGTTCTCACGGATATCTTCGAAAAACGCCTTGGCGCGCATCATTACAGAACCATTACCCGTCGTATAAGCGCTGTGAATACCATTACGGCCGAGAATCTGACCGCCTGTCGGGAAATCCGGCCCGGGTATGAAGCCCATAAGTTCTTCATTGGTTATATCTTTGTTTTCCATATAGGCCATGCAGCCATCAATGACCTCGCCCAGATTATGGGGAGGTATATTAGTCGCCATACCAACGGCAATCCCACCTGCCCCGTTGACGAGCAAATTAGGCACTTTAGAAGGCAGGACTTCTGGCTCCTGCTCGGATTCGTCATAGTTGGGACGGAAATCGACTGTCTCTTTATCAATATCTTCAAGTAGCGCTTCAGCGGCTTTATCAAGACGCGCCTCTGTGTAACGCATGGCCGCAGGTGCGTCACCGTCCATTGAACCAAAGTTACCCTGACCATCTATCAAAGGAAGGCGCAAAGACCATGGCTGCGCCATACGCACTAATGCGTCATAAATCGCAGAATCACCGTGGGGGTGGTATTTACCCATAACGTCCCCGACAATACGTGCCGATTTCCTGTACGGCTTATCGGACGTATAACCGCCCTCGCGCATGGCAAAGAATATACGGCGGTGAACAGGCTTCAAACCATCGCGCACATCAGGCAGAGCACGACTTACAATTACGCTCATCGCGTAATCCAGATAAGATTTTTTCATCTCATCTACTAATGCGACTGTTCCAATTCCGGGGGTATTTTCAGCTGACTCGGCCATCCGTTTTCCTTAAGGTCTAAAATATAATTTTTAACCCTTAAGGTTTAGCAGGTTCAGTCCTCTGCCACAAGCACTCGAGGCCTTTTATAGACTGTTCTTGGGGATAGTTTAGATAATAAAAAAGCAGTATCTTTTAAGGATTTGAAACTGCCAGGTCAGCAATGCCTTGATCGACCAATTTTTGTATTTGCGTGCTAAGCTTTTCCTCGTACACAGGACGCTTTGCCTCGGCTGCTTGCCCCATTGGTGATTTGTAATACTCAACCATGGCTTCGAGCTCTCCTTCAGAAAAAGTTTCAGCAGCAGTTGCGACCGATATCTTTTCAACTTTTTCAGGATTGATTACAGCCAGCAATCTCTCACGTGCCTCGGCCCTGCGTTCCGCGGGCATGGCCTCAGCGATTTGTTCAACCAGCTTAATAACATTTTCCTTTACCGCCCAAGTTTCGTGCAACTCTTGCGATAATTCGACCTTCGTCTGCGTCACGGCATCTTGCGACATCGCGATTTTTGCGGTGGCCAATAAGGTCACCGCAATAAGACAGATTGTAAAAGTAAAAGATTTTAAAATTTTAGAACGGTATTTCATCTTCAAGTTCATCCACTTGTGTATTGTTTTGTCCGGAAGGTGCCGGCTGCTGGTTAGACGCAAAATTATCACCTCCACCATATGATGCTCCGCCTGAGTTACGGGAATCCAGCATGGTCAGTTCACCACGGTAAGGGCGCAAGACAACCTCAGTCGTATATTTCTTCTGACCATCCTGATCCCATGAACGTGTTTCCAACTGGCCTTCAATATATACTTTTGAGCCCTTCTTTAGATAGTTTTCGCAAACCGTCATTAGCCCCTGGTTGAAAATAACGACGCGGTGCCATTCCGTTCTCTCTTTACGTTCGCCAGTCGCCTTATCCTTCCAACTTTCTGAAGTCGCAATGGATAAATTGCATACGCGGTCACCTGACTGCATAGACCTGATTTCAGGATCATTCCCTAAATTTCCAATCAGAATAACTTTATTCACACTTCCGGCCACGGCAAAAACCCTTTCTCAAAATTCATTTATAATGCTGTATAACGGCAGACTACACCTGCGCTTGTGCAAAAGTCAAAGGCCAGCATTTATTTATCCAAAAATTATTTTTATATTATTATATTAGGAGAAGGTAAATTTTTATAGAAATTTCCATAATTTTATGCTTTAGTTAGCACCAAGTAAAAATAAAAATATAAACAGGTGAGTTTTAAGAATGAGTAGAGAAACGCTACGTGAAACAAATTTAGACAATCTATTCCGCGCAACTACTGATCTCAAAGAAGCCGCGATGGCACTTGAGGACAACAAGAAGTTTATGGAATTCTTTGATGCCTCCCCTTATGCGGAAGAGTATGACAGTTTTGTTTCTATGGTGATGAGCGATCTCTTGAACACCTTTAAATATATTCTTCACGGCACGAAAGTCTCCCCAGACCTTCTTTTCAATATTTATTTGAACCTCGAGCAGCAAGCCAGCGGAAAAACCGCTCTTAGTATAGAGGAAGTTGAAGAAGAACTTGATATCCTATTAGACGGCGAAGAAAGACAGCCCAGTGTTCCGATATTTGAATTTATTGATTTTTTCAAAGAGACCCCGGAACTTGGCCAGCATATCGGCTCCATTCAAAATCCTTTTGCCCGTGCATTTAACCAAATAAAAGAAGTGGCTGACAGCGAAGGCATTCTTCAGCTTAGAAAACAGTACTTCAAAGCTGCGGGACATTTTAACGACTCTATCAACAAAGCAGATCCTACTCAGGACGAAAATATGAAAAAAGACAAAGACAGCAAAAAAGATCCTAATGCCCTCAAAAAGGATACTGAAAAACTTCTAAATCGCTTTGGTGTTGATATAAGCGAAAGCGTAGTCCAGGCAGGTTCCGAGCTATGCACACCGTTTGGCAAGGAAAATCATGTCAAAGAAGGACTAATTGGATTATCCAGACCACAATCCCCTCTTCTTCTGTTCTCAGGCGAAAAAGGGTCAGGGATTGAGAATGTTATTGGAAATATAGCGATCAGAATCAATATGGGTAACAGCCCCAAAGCCATAGACCAATCAGTCATTCATCGCTTAAAACTAGGCAGCATACTCACAGAATATCTTTCTACTAATATGACCCGCAAAACTTTTGAGGAGTTTCTGCAAGATATCGGACAATATAACAAAACGCATGATGACCAGATAATTCTCTACATTGATGAGTGGGATAAAATGATCTCAGATCAAAATCTGGCCATGTTCTTACCTTTGATGGAAAATGTTTTAAGGGAAAAAGATCACGGACTAAGAATTGTCGGTTCTATTCCTGATAGAGATCTTCCAAGGCTTCAAAAGATACAACCTGGTCTTTCGGAAATGTTTGATACAATACAGGTTGAACCTGCTAATGAAGAGCAAGCGCTTCAATATGTAGCTAATTACGCCAGACAATTTGAGGCAAATCACGATGTAACGCTTTCAGGAGATCTACAAAAAAGAATTGTCCGACTGGCGGCAAGATATTTACCTGAGCTTGGACAACCGGGCGGCGCTATTAAAATCGCGAAAAAATCATGTGAGCGTGCAGTCGCTCTGGATAACAATGAGATCACTTCCGGATATGTGCATGAAGTTGTTTCGAAAATGTGTGGCCTGCCAGTCGAAATGATCTCAGGATCGCGATCAGATAAGATCATGATGCTGGGAGACAAGCTTCCAGAAATGGTCATGGGCCAAGATGGTGTGAAAGTTATTCCTAAGAAATTGAAAATTGCAAATGCCGGACTGAATGATGAGGGAAAACCTCTCGGATCATTCCTTTTTACTGGTCCCACAGGTGTTGGAAAAACAGAGACAGCAAAAGCAATATCTGAAATCCTTGACATCCCGCTCGTTGAAGTGGATATGGCCAACCTGTCTGATAAGCACGCAAAGTCAAAGTTGATAGGGTCTCCTCCAGGATATGTCGGATATAAAGATCCCACAGTTTTGGATCCTATCGCAAAAGCCCCCTATTCTGTTTTGCTATTTGATGAAATCGAAAAGGCCGACCCAGAGGTCTGGAACCTGTTAATGTCTATCCTGGAAGAAGGACGTTTACAGATGTCTGACGGGCGCACAATTTCTTTTAAAGATACAATTGTTATCTTCACCAGTAATGCCGGTGCTGCCGAGGCCAAGGCAGCAATGGATAAGCGTTCAATAGGCTTTGGTTCAAGCGATAACAATGAGGAAGATGCCAGAAAAGAACAGCAGGCAGCCTTAAGAAGAATGTTGAAGCCTGAGCACATGAATAGACTGGATGGTATCGTCGATTATGGCTACCTTACAAAGGAAACTGTTAAAAAGATTGCACTTTCGCAAGTCGAAAAACTGGCTAAGAAGCTTAACAAAACAAACGATTTGCTGAGCCTTGAGTTGTCTGATGCTGCCCAGGATGAATTATTTGAACTTGGGTATAATAAGGAGTTTGGGGCCCGTCCGATGAAACGTGCTATCGAAGACTATATTAAATTGCCCGTATCTGAATGGATCCTGACCGAAGGCCAAAATATTACAGAGCCCGTTACATTAAAGATTAATTTGGTCAAAGACTTTAATATGGAAGTGGTTAAAACCACGAAAAAATCATTAAATGCTGCAAATGACGAAGGTGAGAAGGACATATCCCCACGATCCCCTATCACAGGCACATCTGACTTTACCCCTTAGAAAGTATACGATATAAATAATATCTTATATAAAAAGCTCTCATAAGAAAGAAGAGCGACAGAACAGGAAGGAAATTAAAGATGCAAGACTCATTTGCGGAGTCACAGGATGAAAGCCCTGTGCAAGCAGCCTATGTTACAGAAATAGTTAGCGGACAACCTAAAACACTGGATTTGACATCCAGTTTTTTAAACACAAATCGCGCTGTTTTCTTAAATTCAAATGTGAATGACGCGATGGCATTAAATATCGTACAGCAACTTATGAAGCTGGACAGCATCGGCAAAGGCCAACCTATTACCCTTTATATTAACTCCCCTGGTGGAGTCGTGACGTCGGGCATGATGATTTATGACGTTATGCAAAGAATTAAGAGTCCCGTTCACACTGTATGTATGGGGCAAGCCTGCTCTATGGGATCATTTCTTCTTATGGCCGGCGAACCGGGGCACCGTTATGTAACACCTGAGGCCCGCATTATGGTTCACCAACCTTCAGGCGGCGCACGCGGCATGGCAAGTGACATTGAAATTAGCAATAAAGAAATCCAACGCATAAAAAAGCGTATGGCCAAGCTGTATGCCAAACACTGCGGCGGCACGGAAAGCGAGTGGAAAGCACGAAAAGACCGGGATTATTTTGTAGGTGCGCGCGAGGCCAAAAAAATTGGGCTGGTCGATAAAATCGGATTGCCTGAACTAAAAAGCTATGCCTTACCTAATCCGGCAAATCAGAATAAAGCGAAGCCGGATACATCGCCGTCCCCCTCATCAGATTAATTTAAGTTAAACCGGGTTACGACCCGGTTTTTTTACACCTTGATTTTGAACAAAAAGAGAACATATAATTTATAGATGGAAAAGTGGCAATTCCGCCATGCTCATCTATATGGTTGTTTATGCTTAAGGAAATATCTGTACGCGGCGCGCGTGAACATAATTTGAAAGACATTAATGTGGACATGCCCAGGGACTCCCTTGTGGTGATAACGGGCTTGTCCGGCTCAGGGAAATCATCGCTTGCCTTTGACACAATCTATGCAGAGGGGCAACGTCGCTATGTCGAAAGCCTCTCAGCCTATGCACGCCAGTTTTTGGAACTGATGCAAAAGCCTGATGTGGATTCTATTGAGGGGTTATCCCCTGCCATATCAATTGAGCAAAAAACAACATCCAAAAATCCACGTTCCACCGTGGGTACTGTTACAGAAATACATGATTATATGCGCCTGCTATGGGCTCGCGTCGGCATCCCCTATTCACCTGCGACCGGCTTACCTATTACCAGTCAGACAGTATCAGAGATGGTCGACCGTATTGTTCAAATGGGTGAAGGCACACGGCTTTACATCATGGCCCCCATCGCGCGAGGGCGCAAAGGTGAGTATAAGCGCGAATTTGCCGATTTGCGCGCCAAAGGATTTCAGCGCGCCCGGATTGACGGCACAGTCTACGAACTGGATGAAGTGCCTGAGCTCGATAAAAAATACAAACATGATATTGAGGTCATTGTCGATCGCCTTGTTATCCGTGAGGATTTGGGAAACAGGCTGGCTGACTCTGTCGAGACAGCCCTCGGCCTTGCAGATGGGCTGCTAATTGTCCAAAACGCAGATACAAATGAAGAAAGCATTTTTTCTGAAAAATTTGCCTGCCCTGTCTCGGGTTTTACAATTGCAGAAATAGAGCCGCGTCTTTTTTCATTTAACAATCCGCACGGCGCATGTCCCGATTGTGACGGGCTTGGCGCCAAGTTGCATTTTGACGAAGACCTTGTTGTTCCCGATAAATCTAAAACGCTTGCACAAGGGGCAATAGAGCCTTGGGCGAAAAGCTTTTCTCATTATTACCAACAAGCTTTGGAGGCCGTGGTTAAACATTATAAGGGCAATATGAAAACGCCTTTTGCAGATTTACCCGATGCCGCGCAAAAGGCGCTTCTATATGGCTCTGGAAATACAAAAATCCAAATCACATACGAAGATCGCGCCAATACTTTCCGCACCAACAAACCTTTTGAAGGCGTTATCCATAATTTGAAGCGGCGTATGCTCGAAACAGAGAGCAACTCAGTTCGTGAAGATTTGGCTCGTTACCAGACCTCGGCTGCCTGTTCGGCTTGTGAGGGATATCGTCTTCGCGAAGAGGCTTTGGCTGTAAAAATTGATAAAAACCATATCGGTGAAATTAGTGATTTATCCATACAACGCGCGCTGGAGTGGTTTTCCGATCTTTCTGAACGGTTAGACCCGCAAAGAAAAGAAATCGCCGCGCGTATTCTTAAAGAAATCAATGAACGCCTGACCTTTCTGAACAATGTCGGTTTGAATTACCTGACACTTAGCCGTTCATCTGCGACACTTTCGGGTGGAGAGTCACAGCGTATCAGGCTGGCCTCGCAAATCGGGTCTGGTTTGACAGGTGTTCTATATGTCTTGGATGAGCCGTCAATCGGTCTGCACCAGCGTGATAACAACCGACTGCTTGAAACCCTGAAAAGATTGCGCGATCTTGGCAATACGGTTTTAGTGGTGGAGCATGACGAGGACGCAATACGCAGCGCGGATTATCTGATAGATATGGGCCCGGGCGCAGGGATTCACGGTGGAAATGTTGTTGCAACCGGGATACCCGAGAAGGTTTTTAAGAATAAAAAGAGCCTGACTGCACAATATATGACAGGTGAAAGAGAAATCGCCGTCCCTCAAAAACGCCGCCAAGGGAAAAAGAGTGGCAAAAAAACACAGAGCTTAAAAGTTATTGATGCAACCGGCAATAATCTCAAAAAAGTCACCGCCGAATTCCCCCTTGGTACATTCACTTGCGTGACTGGTGTGTCAGGCTCAGGAAAATCAACACTAACACTTGATACATTGTTTAAAGGCGTCAGCCGTCGTTTGATGAAAACACGCGCACTTCCCTCCCCTCATAAGGAAATTGAAGGCATCGAATTTCTGGACAAGGTGATTGATATAGACCAATCCCCGATTGGAAGAACACCGCGCTCAAACCCTGCGACTTATACAGGTGCGTTTACACCTATTCGTGAATGGTTTGCCGGACTTCCAGAGGCAAAGGCTCGTGGTTATAAACCGGGGCGCTTCTCCTTTAATGTAAAGGGCGGTCGTTGTGAATCCTGTCAGGGTGATGGACTTATTAAGATAGAAATGCACTTTCTGCCTGACGTTTATGTAACCTGCGAAGCATGTGATGGAAAGCGGTACAACCGCGAAACACTGGAAGTCAAATATAAAGGTAAGTCCATTGCCGATGTTTTGGATATGTCGATTGAGGAAGCGGCAGATTTCTTTAAGGCCGTCCCTTCTATACGTGATCGAATGGAAACGCTTATCAGCGTAGGACTTGACTATATAAAGGTTGGGCAGCCTGCAACCACCCTTTCAGGGGGCGAGGCTCAGCGTGTTAAGTTATCAAAAGAGCTTTCAAGGCGTTCAACAGGGCAAACCCTTTATATTCTGGATGAACCAACCACCGGGCTACATTTCGAAGATGTGCGTAAACTGCTGGAGGTACTTCACACTCTTGTGGATCAGGGAAATACTGTAATCGTGATCGAACACAATTTGGATGTTATAAAAACGGCTGATTGGATCATTGATATCGGACCTGAAGGTGGTTCAGGTGGTGGTGAGATCATTGCGACCGGCACGCCAGAAGATGTCGCAGATACAAAAGACAGCTATACAGGTGACTATCTTAAACCGCTTTTAAAGACCAAATCCAAAAAACGCGCATAACGATCTAACTTTGCCTTGAATTCTTTATCTGAGACGCCATCACAAGCCAGGCAAAAGCTGCGTTGAGTTCAAGGTTTTCTTCAATAATATTGAGAGTGTTTCTTTCCGAGAAGGTAAATATTTCTATATAAAGTGCGCCGCATAAGAACAGGAACCATAGTGCAAGGTAAGGTAAAAACCACAGCCCTATAAATTCTCTTTTCCATTTCTTTAAATCATGGCGTTCATGCCACAAAAAGACAGCCCCGCCTATAAAAGCCAGTGCCAGCACAAGACGCGCGACAAGAACAATAAAAGCTTGCTCTTCAGTTCTGGCTTGAAACCAAGGAAAAAGAGCCATCTGCAAAACATCCTGTATTCCCGTAAAAGGTAGTGTTTTCAAATGATCTGAGAAATAAATTAACCCCCACCTGGTTTCCTCGCCAATTAAAAAGAAGGGTAATATTGTAAAACCCCATAACCACTTGGATGAATCCTTCTGACTGAAAATCACCTTAAGAACCAAGAGAAAGCTCAGTCCGTAAAATATAAGCACCATATTGTCGGCCATACCAAACGGCCTATACATAAGGCTATATATCCACTCCTGACCTGTTCCCAGTTGTATCAGAAAAAAAGGTATCCAACTGATCAGGAAAAATGCATACACGCATAATATAAAAGGGTTAGTAAGAAACACTGGCAAATACTTAAATGTGAGGGCGGGTTTTTACTAAAGATGAATGGTGCGGGTGGTCGGAGTCGAACCGACACGTCCTTGCGGACACCAGATTTTGAGTCTGGCGCGTCTACCAATTCCACCACACCCGCGAAAATCATCTGTTCAATTCAATTATGTGCCATAGCGTGCATATTTTCACAAGCAAAATATACAAAAAAAGATTTCCCTCTTTCAGAAAGTGATTTTATATGCAACTTTCACAAACATGGAAAAGAATAAAGAAAGCGATCAAAAACCGCGCCCTCTTTCAGGCCTGCTTTACGAATTGTCGGAAGGCGCCAAAACCTGCGGCGATAAAGTCCCGCTCTCATTCATTTTAAAAGCATTCCACGAGAGGGGTTTTGGGGTTATTTTATTTTTCTTAGCCCTGCCTGCAGCACTGCCCATCCCCGCTCTGGGCATAAATGTAATTATAGCATTACCTATATTGCTTCTAACGCTACAACAGGCGATAGGTCGCCATACGATCTGGTTACCGCAAAAGGTTAAAAAACGCAGTTTTAAAACCACGCATCTTTTGTCCTTTATTAACAAAAGTATGTCAATAGTACGCTTTACGGAATTTATCAGCCGCCCAAGACTAGCTTTCCTCACACGCGGTATATTTTCACTTCTAATCGGTATAACCGGATCGTTGTTTGCCATATCAATTACATTTCCAATACCGTTGACCAACACCGTGCCAGCCATGGCCATTTGCCTCATGGCCATTGGTGTTATTATGAGAGACGGCATAGCCGTTCTTGCTGGCATGGTGCTCGGATTAATATGGGTATTTCTTTTAAGCTACGTCACACTTGTTTATGGCATCGATGGTATAATATTAATAAAAGAAATGATTAAATCAGCACTAGGTTTGACCCCATGAAGAAAAAACTAAGCCAACCGCGTCTCATAGCGCTTCTTGTTTTAGGCATATCTGTAACAGCATTAGCAGGTGCTTTTATCGCTCAATATGCTTTTGGCCTTTATCCGTGCAAATTGTGCATATATCAGAGATGGCCTTTTGTTGTGACCGGTCTTGCAGGAATTGCGCTGTTCTTTTTCCCTGACGCCCTGCGAAAAGCAGCTTATCTGGAGTTTATTGCAGGGATAGTCTTTCTGGCGAATGCGGCTATCGCTCTTTTCCATAGCGGTGTAGAGCGAAAATACTGGGAAGGGCTTGAAGGCTGTGGTGCCCCGGACATGACTGGCTCTGTCGCGGAAATACTAGAGCGTATAAAAAACGCACCAGTTGCCAGATGCGATGAGATCCCTTGGGCCGATCCTATTTTTGGGTTAAGCATGGCCAACTATAATGTTGTACTATGCCTGTTGTCCTTCTTACTTTGTATTGCCGCCAGCCTCTATACGATGAGAAAAGCCAACGGGTATTTATAATTAATTATATCCGGCCAGTTATAACGGCATTAACAATCAAAAAGCAGCCTATATAAAAGAGGTAAAATACTACCGCCTCTTTCAGGTTACGCTTTTTGCTAAAATCGAAAAGATTTTTAAGCATAGTTAAACCTCCATATATTTTATGAAAAATGTTTTTATCAGTTAGGGATGTAACAAGTCAATAAAAAACGGGCCTTAAGAGGCCCGTTTTATTAAGTTTTAAGCTGATTTTATCGTGTTGCAATAATATATACTGCGTGGATAATACCAGGAACAAATCCTAGAATTGTCAGAAGGATGTTGAGCCAGAAGTGAAGACCAAGTCCTACTTCCAGAAGAACACCCAAAGGCGGTAGGATAATTGCTAATATAATCTTGAAAAGATCTCCTAGCAAACTGTCTTTGGTTCTTGCCAATGGCATAATTAACTCCTTAAATTATTATTGTTTAACTTAGTTTTGCTCATCTGTGACAAGGTTAGCATCGCCTTCCAGGTCATCTTCTTCAGCAACTGTGTTTTCTTCAGGCTTATCAGCTGAAAGAACAGGCACTTCTACTTGCTCTTCTTCCATATTGACATCAACGTTAGGTACAGGAACATCCACTTGTCTTTCCTCGACGTCAATGTCTACAACTTCAGCATCTACGGCTGGCATCTCACCTTCTGTCATCTCAACTTCAGGAAGCTCAACGTCACCTGAAACATCTATATCAATAGCCCAAGCAGCAATGGCAATCACTACGATCAAGGCCAAAATTCCTAAAAATATTCTCATTTTTTAATACTCCATGTATTTGGTTTGTGTTTGTTTGATAACTATACAGAAACAGAAAAGTTCCTCAAGTGTTTGATAAAGTTAATACAAGGGGAAAATGATCTGACCCTACAAAAGGCCCCCTGTGGAACTTTGAAAATTTAACCTGGTCGCAAACTATAATGTGATCCATCGGGATCCCCATTAAGGGCATAAAGACAGGCCAGGTAAGTGTATAACCGTTTCTATATAATGTGCTCTGTAGCTTTGTCTTACGCAGGAATTTTACAAAATGTCTTTCCCAGGGCACACTATTAAAGTCTCCGAGAAGAAGGCATGGGTGTTTGTTTTCTTTAAAAATCTCTTCTATATCCTGAAAATATATTTCTCTTTCTTTTGCGTATTCCTGATTTAGAGCCGGTTTTGGGTGCGCTGAATAAACATCGTATTCTTTACCTTTGAGATTTATTTGCGCGTATAGCAACGGCGTATCGTTTGGACCATGATGGGTTATCTGCGCATTTTTCATTTCAGATTTTGAAAGTAGTGCTATTCTGAATCCATCCCTGACAGGTGTCTCAAGTCTAAATTCATAGTCTTTTAAAGCCTCGGTCAAATGGTCATTTAACTTATCTGTCATTTCCATTATCAAAAGAAGGTCGGGCTTTTCTTCAAGGAGATATTTCTCCAGATTATCCGGTTCGAAATTATCCCGAAAAGCATTTACAGACAGAATCTTGGCTCCGTCTGCATCAAAAGTTTTACGTGTTTTAAAAAGATAATGGCGGATATTAAAGAGGTTTAAAACAACAAGCCCTGTAGCAACGACAGCAGTTTCATATTGCCCAAAATAAAAACTTGCGAGGGCAAGAATAAAAGAAAGAACCGCGTATTGCAGTCTGAAAAAGTCAGCGATTTTAAATGGCCACCATAAAGGACCCAGCAAGCCGGCTAGCGATAGAAAAACCAATAAGATGGAAAGCCCCCATAAAATCATGACCTATCAACAATTATGCGAAGAAAAAGTTCAAATTTGAAAAAAAACAGGCCGGAAAACCGGCCTGTTATCGAATATTACATGTTCTTCTTATTTTTTAACAATCGTGAGTAAAGTAACCGGGATCATACCCAGAATTACGCTGGTAGTAAAAGCCAGATACACCCCTGTAATCACGAGGAGAATTGAAAAGAGGTCGCTAGTAAGCTTCCGTCCTGACAATATCATCGTGGAAAGCACTAACACAAAACCTGTTCCCACAAGCGTGTGCATCGTGCCGCCCTCAAAAAACGTACCTACGCCACTCACTATTCCTGCCATTCCAAGCACATGGAAAAGTAAGGTCGAGAAGCCTATAAGTATCATTAAAGATACAATATAAAAGCCAATCGCTTCTGTCGTTGTTTTATGGTGATTTACATCTATTAATTTCCCAAGCATGACAACCTCCTTTGGTTATATGTCATTTACGTTAGTGTATGTACCCGTCTTCCAACTCGGAATCCCAGTACAGATAATCCCCCCAACTTTCGTGCAGGAAATTTGGAGGAAACTTTTTGCCGTTCTCCTGTAATTCATAAACTGTTGGTTCATAAGGTTTATGAATTGGGAACATTTTGCATTCTTTTGGTAATTTGCTGCCTTTTCGCGTATTGCATTCCTGACAGGCTGCCACAATATTTTCCCATTGCGTATGGCCACCCTTTGCTCGCGGTATTACATGATCAAAAGTCAGGGCCTGTGTTTTAAATTTATCACCACAATATTGACAGCACCACTCATCTCTCAAAAATACATTGAAACGTGTAAAGGCCGGGTAGCGTTGAGGTTTAATATACTCGTTCAAAACAAGCACACTCGGCAATTTAAATTCTTTTGACGGACTTCTTATGATGCGGTCATACTCGGAAATCACACGAACTGTATCACGAAAAATGGCCTTAACAGCGTCTTGCCAAGGCCACAAAGATAAAGGGTAATATGAGAGGGGTCTGTAATCCGCATTGAGCACCAGAGCAGGAAAACTTTCCAGGGATCTTTCCCTGAGTACATCAGACATTGTTTCCGTTCGCATTTCTGCCTCCTTTCAGGACGCTGACCGTTTGATACGGATAAAACCTTTGAAGGTGGGACTGCAAATAAGTGCAGAAGGTTTTGAGATGTCCTAATTACAATTATATCAGAGAATCAAAAACAAATGCACATCAATTTTAACGATAATATATTGCAACACAGCGAAAAATATTTTTATTATTTAAATACAGTAACATAATATTGCTGTATCGCAATATGTAAACAGTTTACTGGCTATAGTTCTTCAGGAATTCAAGTCCGATTTTCAACCCTTGCTGGTCAATTCCATGCTGCAGACCAGGTATTATATGCGTAGAAATTGCTGCACCTGACTCCGACAAGACTTTAGTGGCCATCTGCGTAGCCGTAACTGGCACAACGGGGTCAACATCACCATGAACAAGGCATATAGATATTTCTGTAATTTTATTATCTTCTGCAATTGATTCATAAAGATATGCACCACTATAACCAACAACTCCTCCTAATTTTCTACCGAGCAACGAAGCGGCATGGAGCGACATCATGGTACCTTGTGAAAATCCGACAAGAAATACATTTCCATCCTGAATTTCGTATTCTTCTTTTTTGATGGTTATAAATTCGATCAAATCCTTAACAACCTTATCGGCACCTGCCCTCATCACTTCGGGTGTATAAGTCTGCAACGAGAACCACTGAAAACCTCCTCCACCCATCTCGCATGGGTCTGGTGCATCAGGTGAGAGAAAAAGAGTGTTGGGCAAATTGGGTGACCACATTTTTCCAATATCCAGTAAATCAAGGCCGTTTGCCCCATATCCATGTAGGAAAATCACCAGAGTATCCGGCGTGTCCATTCCAGAGGGCACATATTTTCTATAATTAAGCACTTCTTTTTTCATCCCTTGTATTTTCAGTTGGCGACACCAGAAACTTTCCCACACCCCACCATATCAAGCAAGTGCAGATGAAGCTGTAATATCCGTCAACGGCGTAATGCCACCCCAAATAAACTGAGCCCATTAAAGTAAGCAGAAAAAAGCAAGTGAATAAAATCCCAATGAACTTTGAGATCCTCCATCCAGTTAGCATAAAAATTGTAGCAAGTGAGACATGCATGCTCGGAAAAGCCGATATCCCCGAGAACGCACCTCCAGAATGGTTTGTATAAGCAGCCCATAAATATTCCATTGCCGGTATTTCATACACCTTTCCTAAGGCATCAGCCGCATATATATGCGCCATTAATTCTGCATATGGATCCAGGCTTTCAGGATATAGTTTTCCGTAAAAACAGGGGCCGACTGACGAAAAAATAGTAGCCAGTATAGTACCAATTATAACCCAGCTTAGAAGCGTTGAGAGAAAAAACTGTTCCCTTAATTCCTCGTTCTCTTTAGCAAATGCCTGCCAAATTATTGTTCCGAATTTTACAATAAACCATAATTTATAAAAAGTACTTAAAAGGTGTGTCGTTGTATAACTTCCTATTGTGTCGTGTAAAATTTCCCAGGGAAGTGTTCCTCCGTGCAGAAACCTATCCCAGTTTGTGAGCGTAAGATCCCAGCTAAACGGAACTATAGAGGGGATCATATTCTTAGCCGACGTAAAAAATGAGAAAAAAATTGTTAGAATATATAATAGCGGCACTCCATATATAAGGCTCTTAACGCCTATATATTTTTTAATGTCGGATAGATACGCCTGTAAAAAACCTTCAGGTTTATCTTTGATCACCAGAACAATTAAAAAGCGGAGATACAAAAAAAAGGGAATAAAAACTATGAGTGAGTTCCACATAGGACGGGAATAAAGGCTACTGGAAAAAGCCACCACATTGCCTGTGATATATGCCGCATAATAAACGCACACTCCAAAAATAAATGTTATAAAAAGAACTTTTAAAAAAACCGGGCGTGTAAGGCTGTGTTTTATGTTCTGCAGAACTTCGCTGGAGTTAGACATGCGCTCTCCTTAGATAAAGCTTTAAACCCTGACCTGTTAGCAACCAGATTAGAAGTGTTGTAATGATCGATAAATATCCGTCCACAGCGTAATGCCAGGCGAGATGAACTGACCCGATTAAAATCAGTATAAAAAACAGGCATAAGAAAACTTTTAAAAATTTATTCTCCTGAGAAAAGCCCAGCAACATCATTAGAAAAGCAATTGAAACATGCATACTAGGCATTGCAGAGATACCCGATCCTAAGCCCGTTTCACTGTTCAAATAATTTCGCCATAAAGAATCCTGTGTAGAAAGCGCCCAAATAGGTCGGCTTTCAGTAAAGGCATTTAAACGAGCCATCAACTCTGAATAGGCATCTAAAGGCAAAAAACCTGCTCGCTCATAAAAACATGGACCTACAGAAGAAAATATCGTGGCCAAAAGTACCCCGTTTATTATCCAGCATAAAATGAAGCTATAGAAAAACTTTAATCGCAAACAAGGATTTTTAAATGTAAACGCTTGCCAGTACAGGATAAAAAACATTACCGGAAACCATAGATTATAACCAATATTGATTAGATCGGTGGTGAGTGGCCCATTAAAAACACTATGTGAAAAAACCCAAGGATCTATCCCAAAATGCAGCTTTTTATCCAAAATATAAAATGTTTCATCCCAACTATAGGCATTCAACACAGGAATTAGAGATTTAAAAGAGGTAAATGCTGATATGAAGAAATTGAAAAAAATCACTATACCTAAACCATGTGATAATCTCTTCGCGGTAAAAAACTCTTCTTTGAATTTTTTAAAAATTCTTTTTGTAAGACGCCTGGGCCTCTCAAAAATCATTATGCTAAGAATCTGGAAGCAAATAAATAGCGCAACGAATAAACCTGATACTTTTACAACTATTCCAGAGTAAAGAAACAATCTGGCCTTATCTCCGTTCCCTGTCTGATAGGCCACAAACTGAGCCATAGCCACGAATATGGTTATGAGGACAAATAAAGGTAAAAGGGCCTTATTGCCTTCCCTTAGAAATAATGATGTAAAAAAATCTCTTAACAAAACGAACAGTTATGGCACTATAGCTAACAAGGTAGTTCTACCGCTTCTTATCTAACCCGTCCAAAACGAGTCAAAAAACATGCAGTACGATATCACACACCGCGATGGCAAACCATATATCTTGATCCCTCTTCATGATTACAGGAAACAATCGACCGATATGCCTTTGCAAAGACCTAAAACAGACGATAAAGGCGATGATCACCCTTTAAAGTTTTACAGAAAGAAAAATAGTCTTACTCAAAAAGAGCTCGCCGACAAAGCAGGTCTATCCAGGACATATCTGACAGAAATCGAAACGGGCGCAAAAAACGGCTCAATTGATGCTTATCTAAAACTGGCGCAAGCACTGGATATCACCATCAACGATTTGGTTACATCCTCTTAAAAGCTTTTCAGGAGTAGTCTCTGTCGTGGCGCAGGGACGGCACAGCACCACGTGCTTTGGCAACCCTGTCTAAATCAAGATCAACAGTTATGTAACCAGGGGCTTCTCCGGCCTCACCTAATATCTCGCCCCACGGAGAAATAATTAGCGAATGTCCCCAGGTTCCCCTGCCCCCTTCATGCTCCCCGCATTGCGCAGGTGCTATAATAAAACAGCCTGTTTCAATTGCGCGTGCACGAAGAAGAGTTTCCCAATGAGAGCGCCCTGTAGGTACCGTAAAAGCCGATGGCACAGTAATTATGTGTGCACCTTCCTTGGCCAGATGACGAAAAAGATGCGGAAAACGCAGATCATAACAAATCGTCAATCCAAGAGTTGCAAAATCTGTATCTACCAAAACGGCCTTCTCACCACCTGCACAGCTATCACTTTCCCTATAGCAATCTCCATTTGGTAAATCGACATCAAAAAGATGAATTTTGTCGTATTTGGCAGCAATGTCTCCGTCAGGATTGAAAAGATATGATCTGTTGGCAAGCTTTCCACTTGTAAGCCTTACAGATGAAAGGGACCCTATTAGAAGCCAGACCCCCAAATCCTTTGATAATTTGCTGAAGAAAGAGATCGCAGGATGGTCTTTTTCTTCCCAGGAACTTTCCAGCTTTTGCTCCTTGGTTGCCCTCATGCGGCAGGTGTTTTCGGGGGTCGCTATAAATGTAGCTCCCTCGACTGCCGCTTGCTTTATAAAGTCTTCGGCCTGCCTCAGATTCTCATCTATATCGGGTGTTGCACAGAGTTGAATACAGGCGGCTTTAAGTGATGTCACAAGATTAGCCCTCTAAAACTGCATCTAGCTTGCCTTGCTCCTCAAGGCGGTGAATGTCATCACAGCCACCGATGAGTTTATCATTTACAAAGATCTGTGGAACAGTACGAGGGCCACCAGTTCTTTCGACCATTTTGGCGCGGGCGTCTTCATCGCCTGTTATATCGTGTTCGTTGTAATCAACATCTTTGGCATCCAGTAATTCTTTTGCACGACGGCAAAACGGGCATGTTGACCAAGTATAGATTTCAATATTTGCCATTTCACATCTCCTGTTTACGATTGGGTTCTAAAAATCTATATATAGCCTTATGAGAAGACAAGTCGAAATATTTATCTCAGGTGCAGGAGTTGCGGGGCTGACTTTGGCAATACTTCTGGCAGATAAAGGGATCAAAGTAGGAATTGCTGACCCTGTCAAAGCCCTTCCTTTGGCAAAAACGCCGCACGGAACAAGAACCGCTGCTATACAAAACCGCTTTCTGCCCCTACTAAGGCAAACAGGAGCTTTGGATGAAATAGAAGATATCAGCGCTCCTTTGCAAGCCATACGTATCATTGACCCTGAAGGGCAGAATTTCAGAGAAAAACTTGAAGCCGTTTTTGATGCGCAAGAAATAACCAATGAGAAGCTGAGCCTCAACATTCCCATTCAGCCCTTACGAGCGGCACTTTATGAAGCCGCCTTAAATAACGCGTTAATAGATTTCTTTGACGAGACCAAAACCCAGAATATTACGTTTGGGGAGAGCGCAAATATTGTAACATTAGAGGATGGGAGCGAGATTGCAGCCTCTATGTGCGTCTCTGCAGATGGCGTAAATTCTGTTTTCAGAAAAAGCGCCAATATAGGTATTAAAACTAAAAACTACAACCAGACTGCTATGACTTGTATTTTAAGTCATACAAAGTCGCATCAAAATATGTCTACAGAATTTCATTATCCGGGTGGCCCCTTTACGTTGGTTCCGTTACCCGGGGATAAATCAAGCCTTGTCTGGTTAGAGCGGACTAAATTTGCTGAAACATATCTCTCCTACAACAGAACTGATTTTGAAAAGCTTTTGCAGGAAAAATCACATGGTATTCTGGGTCAGCTAAAGCTTGAGTCCTCCGTTGACAGCCTGCCTTTGAGGTCCTTTACGGCAAAAGAGCTGACGGCTAACAGACTAATTCTTCTGGCCGAGTCGGCGCATTGTCTTTCGCCAATAGGCGCACAAGGACTAAATATGTCTTTGAAAGATATTGAGGTCTTCCTTCAAATACTGGAAAAAAATCTATATCTGGGACAAAACATAGGATGCATGGCAATGCTTGCAAGTTACGGTCATGAACGCATTCACGATACAAAACTTCGAGCAGGTGCAGTTCATGGTCTCAATCAAATTGTATCCAATAGCTTACCTGTTTCAAAAGCGGCACGCCGTTTTGGGCTAAATATTCTAAAATCAACACCACGCCTAAAGCAAAAGATTATGAATATAGGCATGAGCAGCGACTAGCTAAAAAAGTCAATCTCTTACAACCTTTGCAACACATAATACATCAACCTGTTTCGCACCCGCCTCCAGAAGAGTTTTTGCACACTCATTTGCCGTAGAGCCTGAGGTAAAGACATCATCAACCAGAATTATTCTCTTACCTCTCACCTCATCTTCACGGTCAGGACTGACTAAAAAAGCATGGGAGACATTTTTCTTCCTGGCCTTGGTATTCAGATGTCCCTGAACAGGTGTGGCTTTTATTCTTTTTAAAACACCCGAACTGCATGCGATTCCTGTAATAAATGACAGCCGCTTAGCGAGTAACATCGATTGGTTGAAACGCCTTTTTAAGAGGCGCGTCCAGTGAAGCGGAACAGGAATAAGCAAATCCGCGTCTTCCAGAAGCTGATGACCTGCTTGTCTCATCATCTCTGCTAAATTGACGGCCATATATGTTTTGTCCCCATGCTTAAACCCTAGAACCATTGGCTTGCTTGCATCATCATAACGCAGAACAGCGCGTGCCCTTGCAAAAGAAAACGGGTATTCAGTACAGGAAAGACATATCTGCCCCTCTGTTTCTAAATCCGTATCCGACAACTGGTAAGAAAACGGTGTCCCGCAGGACTTGCACATTGGGTCGCTTATAAAATTTAATTCACCCCATGCCTTGGGTGACAGCCCTGTTGGTGATTGGGTGATCTCGCCTGTCACTATACATCTATGCGGTAAAATATGATCTAAGATGCCTCCTTTTTTTCTAAGGAAATTCCTTGTGTGCCTTTGTATATGAAAATATTGATTTATCATAATAGTCCTGCTAAAGTCTTGCCTATATTAATATGCTATATTAAGCGGACACAATGGGTTTAGGTAAATTAAAAGAGGGCCATAGAAAGGCTTTCGGCAATGTTCAGCCTCAAAAAGGCAAAATCGAACCTAAATATCCTCACCTGAAAGACGGAGAGATTGATACTGTTAGTGTCGAGGAGCGTATTGAGCGCGCCCACATGTTCTCCGAACTCCCTGTAAAACTTATCAAAAGAGCATGGTTTACGCTGTCCCACCTGCTTCTTGACGACAACGCTACAGTGGTTGATATGGGGTGTGGCACGGGTCAAATGGCCTATGCCATGTCCATTCTCAAGCCAAAATGGCACTTTATTGCCTATGATTCTTTAAAAGATAAAATAGAATCAGCGGAAAAAACCTATAAGCGCGATAATCTTGAATTCCGGCATGGTGATATTTGCCAGCAACTTTTCGATGATAATTCTGTAGACGCAATTATAGATTCCTACGTCCTGCACGAAATTTATTCCGGCCTAAACTATAATATACGTCATGTTCGCCATACGCTGGAAAATCAGTTCAAGGCCCTGAAGCCCGGTGGGTACTGCTTTATTCGTGATCACACCGTACCAACAGCCGATGAATTTATTCTCATGGAAATGAAGGACGAGCCAAGTCTGGGGGAAGACCTTGAGACAATGTCAGAGGCCGATCTTCTTATCTGGTTTTCGGATCATATCAGAAGCAGTGATGCGCTCAATACTGGCGGTTTCTTTCTTGAAGAACTTCCGGCACGCTTTCCAAACACCCGCCTTTTCCGTTTGCCCCATAAATGGGCCTATGAATTTATTCTTAGAAAAGATGACAGGGCCGCTTTAAAAGAAGAACTTAATAAAGAATACACCTTTGCAACACACAGGGATTTGAGACAGGAGTTGAGATCGCTCGGTGCCCGCCTGTCCTATACTGCAAGCCACTGGAACGAAGACAGGGTTAACCAACATATGGTCGACCACTTCCGCCTTTATAAAGAGGACGGCAGTCCCTTAGGATATCCCGAAACAAGTTATATTGTCCTTGCCCAGAAAATACCGCTTGAAGAAAGCCTTCGTTTTCAGGAGTGGCGCACCACCCGCGACAAACCAAGCTCGATTGATATAAACCCTGTGCGCAACATAAAGACAGGCGAAGTTATCGATGTTGTTTCCCGCCGTTTGGAAATTACTGAAATAATGCCTTACAGGGTTACTGATGATAATAAATTGAAAATTTATTTGCATGATTCAATTCCCCGAAGTCTTGTAAACACTGTTCCAAGAAACGGGAAGAATATTGATGGCAAGCAATGGTCCGGCCATATGGTCGAAGCTTTGGGAATGGAGGGTGCATCCCTGTTTGGATTGGACAAAGCCAAGCCGCCAGAAATAAAAGGCTTCATAAAAGACCAGCTTAACCTGGACACCGAGGAGGGCGCAAAATTAAAAGACGGGCCGTCCAGCTACCCCGACCCTAAAACGATCGATGAGCGTATTTCCACGAAATATATATGCGTAAGCCATAACAACCCCTCTTCAATTCCTTTGAAAGACACAGGCTACACTCCACCTGAAGGCTATCCGTTCACAACTATGGGGAAATTGCGCGAATATGATGCCCAGTCAATTTTGAACGCCATATCTGTCGGACTTGTACCCGCAGGTCGGCTAGAGGCACAAATACTGTTGTTGTATCAGCAGTTAAATCTTCGTGTTGAAAACTGGTCAGAAAGCCCCCTGACCTTAAGTGAGACAGACGTCAAACAGCGTATGGATATGAAAGATATTTTACGCGATATGGCCGAAGATAAAAAAACTTTTGCACCAGTAAAGCATGAAGCTGGACAACTACGTTTATTACAGTCTGTTTTCCTTGAAGAAGGGCAAGACGAAATTGGCGGCATGAAGGATTTATCTTCCCGCCCACAAGACTTCTTCTTGCACGAAGAAAAATCACAAAATCTGGCCGTCGTTTTGCCAATGACAAAAGATCTTAGCGGTGAAGTGCTAGTTGGTGTTACTCAGGATTATGCACCCGTTCCTGAGCGCTATAAAGGCAATGGCACATTCATTAACCTGCCTAGCTTATCTCTTCCGCCTCATATTGAAGATATGGATTCCGCAAAGCGTTATGTGGCGGAATATTTCAAAGTGAAGCCTCAGTTCGTGGGAACTTTAGGAGAGCCGTTTTTCCAACATGTGGGCATGACACCGCAAAGAGTATTTCCATTTGCTATTGCCACCAATGGCGGCGTAAATCACTATGAAAGTGCCTCCATCACATCCTATGCACCGATAAAGCAGATATGGGATATTTGTTCATTGGTTGATTGTTACGAGTCGCTTCTTAAAACCACAGCCAAAACCTATTGTACAGCTTGCATTGGGACAGAAATGGAAGTTGCCCGCAATTTCTCTGAAAGCCTTTCAGCATCTGCATCAATGCCTTCTATGAATACCTCCCATGAAAGCAGTTTGATGGGCAGTTCACTTTCTGAACCATCACCTTCTTATGAATCCCAGCCTGCAGATGTTGTGAGTGAGGAAAAACAAAAAGAACATTCGGTTGACCTGAAGGTTAATTGAGCCATTATCTTTTTATGGCAGATCCTGAACTTCTTTTTGATTCCAGTTTTCAAAGAAAACGTGTGAACCGCGCCTCAAAGCAAAACCTAGAGCCGCATTTTCTAAGCAACTGGATTGCAAAAGAAATGTCTGAACGCTTAAAAGATTTAACACGGGACTTTCAAACAGCTTTTATAAATGGTGACTTCTTTGATCATTCCATTTTTGAGACCAGTAAAATAAACACAGGCTATTTTGCAGGTGAGAGCAAAAAAAATGATATTGCCTGCACTCCACTGGCCCTTCCCTACGGACAAAACTCAACGGACCTTTTCCTCAGTCTCACACAATTGCATCGCCTGAATGACCCCAAAGGTTTTTTAATACAGGCACTGTATTCCCTCAAGCCCGATGGTTTCTTCTTGTGTGCCTTTCCCGGTGGCAACAGTCTTGCCGAATTAGAGACATGTCTTAGTGAGGTTGAAAATGAAATAAGGGGCGGAATAAGCCCGCGTATACTCCCGATGCTCCAGAAGCAGGATGTGGCGGCCCTCATGCAAAATACAGGCTTTGCATTGCCTGTTATAGACAACGAGAAAATCACGGTTACGTATTCTTCATTAAAGGATTTGATACGCGATATTCGACTGATAGGCGGCGGGAACAGCTTAAACGCCAGAAATACATCTTATGTGGGCCGTGACTTCTTTGAACGCGTCGAAACCCTCTACTTTAAAAGATACAGTGATGGCGACGGCCGAATTCCCGTTACAATTGATATAATTTTCGCTAGCGGCTGGGCGCCTCACTCATCACAACAAAAACCTGCCCCGCGGGGTAGTGCCGAAATATCATTAAAGGATGTTTTATAATGAAAAATATTACTCTAATCCCAGCTCTTTCAGATAATTACATAGTTTATTTTGAAACCGATGACGGGTTATCAGTGATAGTTGATCCGGGGGATGAAAATCCGGTGGAAAATTTTCTCAAGAAAAAAGGCGAAAAGCTGGATGTAATCCTGAACACACACCATCATTACGACCATACTGATGGAAACATATATTTAAAAGACAAGTATGGGGCCGAATTATGGGGCCCTATCTATGAAAAACAGCGTATAAAGGGTATGGATAAGTTGCTGGAAGACAACACAACATACAAGCTGGGCAATGAAGAGTTTCAGGTCATTCATACTCCGGGCCACACCTCCGGCCATATTTGTTTTTATTTTCCTCAATCCTCGGTTCTTTTTGCTGGGGACACGCTTTTCTCGCTTGGCTGCGGCAGGGTGTTCGAGGGAAGTATGGAAGAAATGCACGACTCTTTACAGAAACTGACTGCATTGCCAGATGAAACAGCGCTTTATTGTGGGCACGAATACACATTATCCAACGCAAAATTTGCAGTTTCATTCCAGTCTGATAACAGTGCTTTAAAAAAAGAATTACAATCTATCCAAAAAAAGCGGGATCATGGTGCC
>NZNU01000051.1 GCA_002695035.1 Micavibrio sp.
CACTTACACCTCCAATAACAGCACAACAGGTACAGATCAGTTCACATACACAATGCGTGACTATGATACTGATACTGATACGGCTCAGTTGAACCTGACTGTTGGTGATATCGACAGCGTGCCGACACTGGACAAGGAAGTCATTAATCTTGATGAAACAAATCTGGATAACGGTGTTATAACCTTTAACGGTAACTTTGATGGCGATTTCAAATCAGATGGACCGGGTTCATACCAATTTGACGGAAGCTTCACAGCGGCATGCTCACTGAAAAACGGTCAGTTTACGTCTGAGGGCTCACCTATCAGTGTAAATGTGACATCCAACACGATCACTGGTACAGCCGCAGATGGCCGTACAATCTTTACGGTGACATTGAACCAGAGCACAGGAGCATACCAGTTCAAATTGTTCGACTCAGTCGACCATGCTGATGGTACTGACCCTAATGACATTCTATGTTTTGACATTGGAGTGAAAGCAACCGATGGTGACGGTGATGTGGCATCTAACTCATTCAAGGTAAACATCGCTGATGATGCAGTGAATGCCTATAATGATACTTGCCCGGCCTATGCAGGCTACAGATCCAGAGGTAACGTCATGGCAAATGACAATCTATCTCAGGATGCGGTCAATAAAGTTGTAAATATATCCAGCTCTATGGGTAATGCGACAGTGACGACTGCAGGTGTTATGATTATGGGTCTGTACGGATCACTGACAATCGGTCAGGACGGATCTTATGCTTATGTTCCAAATACATATGCTTCCGGTCAGGACGTGTTCACATACACGCTTCAAGACGGCGATATGGACACTGACACAGCTACGCTGACATTCTCTGTCAACTACGGTTCACCGAACAGCACAAACGTGAATACAAACACGAATGTGAATAATAATTCGGCAGAGGCTGAGGCGAATTCAGACGCAAGCGCAAGCGCAAGCTCGAGATCTTCGAGTGTGAACAGCGATGATGATGGATTGAGTAGTTCAAATGTTTCTTCAGGCTCAAGTTCAAGCGAGAATGACTCGCCAAGCTCTGCATCTAATGAGCTTGTTCACGGAGCTGTAACGCATGAAGGTACTGAAAACGGAGATGTTATCTTCGGTACTGAAGGCAGTGACGTCATTAATGGTAAAGGTGGAAATGATATCCTTTACGGTCAGGGCGGTGACGATACACTTTATGGCGGTGCCGGCGATGACGTTATCTACGGTGGTGCAGGAGACGACACAATCTTTGTTGGTGGCGGTGATAACATCGTCCACGGTGGAGAAGGTGATGACATCATCGTATCCGGTCAAGGACGCCCGGGAGAGGACTTCGGCAGTGACGGTTCAAGCCAGCTTTGGGGTGACGGAGGTGCTGATATCTTCCTATTCCAAAACAACGGTGGCGCAGGAACAGATCAGATTATGGACTTTAATTCAGGTGAGGGCGACATGCTTGATCTGAGTGACTTCCTCCATAACTATGATCCTCTTACAGGTGCGATTGAAAACTTTGTATTCCAGCGTGAGATGGACGGAAACACAGTTATTTCTGTTGATGTTACAGGTTCTGGAAATGCGCAAAATGCGGTTGACCTTGTGGTTCTTGAAAACGTGACTGGCAAACATCTCGATGAGCTTGTCGCGAACATACAGGCCCAACAGGTTTAAAGTATAAAAGGAAGACGCCCCCCAAGAGGGGCGTTTTTTTTGACTGTGGCAAATTTGCAATAGTATCGGCCATGTGAAAATGGTTTTTAAGTTTTAGCTTGCGCAAGAGAAAGAAAAAGGTCATATATATTATAGATTTGTATGATCTCTCACCTCGAGTAAGCTAGCGAAAAATTTGGATTTTATGACGTCGATATTAAGGAGACGCGAAATGAGAAAAGTAAAAAAGACCTTGCAACTTATGCTTTGCACAGCAGCCATAACAGTTGGTACGTATGGTGCGACCAACGCTCAGAATGCGAGCGATGACCTGATGGTAAACACTCTTAAAGAGGCAGTTGTTACAGGTATGAAAACCAACCCTGAAACAGGAGTTGTGGAAAATAACCGCCGTGCAACAGATGAAGAATTAAGACAGGCTCAGGCTCTTTACTATCCGTCAATTGATGTGGTTGGAGATACCGGATACCAGTATTCAGATAATATCTCTACACAGAACAGACTTCTCGATGATGATGATGAAATTCTTTATAAATACCAGATTGGTGTAACTCTGACACAGATGCTTTTTGACGGTTTCGAAACACAATACGAAAATGCCCGTCAATACTGGCGCGTTCGCTCAGCCTCTCACCGTGTTCGTGAGACTGCGGAATTCGTCGGACTTGATATTATCGAAGCTTATCTTGATGTGGTACGTCAGCGTGAATTGCTGAGAATTGCACAGAGCAACGTACAGCAGCACTTGGATATTATGGGCCAGATTGAAGATGGTGCCGAGGCAGGCCGTTCAACAGATGCTGACCTTGAGCAGGTTCGTGCCCGATTGGCAGCTGCGCGTGCCAATGAAGCAAATGTGATTGAAGCATTGCGTGTTTCAGAAGCTGCATACAAGCAGCAAGTTGGCGATTTGCCGGGTGATCTGGAGGTTCCGACTGTTCCTGTGGATGCCATTGAGGCGGATGTCGAAACAGAAGTTAAGCACGCGATCACACACAGCCCGACTCTTGATATTTTTGAGGCGGATGTGAATGTGGCTGAGATGGAGCGTCGCCAGACACGTTCAACATACTACCCTCAGGTTGATCTTGAGTTGAATGCTGCTGCCGGTGAAAATAATAACGGTATTGAGGCAACTGATAAAAATGCTTCTGCCCTTCTTGTTTTGAACTGGAATCTGTTCCGCGGTGGCGGGGACGTCGCGCGTGAGCGTGAATTGATTTACCGTCAAGCGCAAGCCAAGGAACAAAGAAATGACACATCACGTGCCATTGAAAATGATGTTCGCACAACTTGGGCAAGTATGGTTTCCGCAGGTGAGCGTGCCCGTCAGTTCTCGGCACAGGCTGCTGCTAACGAGCAAGTTGTTAACGCTTATAAAGACCAGTTTGATCTTGACCGCAGAACATTGCTTGACGTTTTGGATGCGCAAAACGAACTTTTCGTATCGCGTTCCAACACAATCAACAACGAAGTTCTGGAAATGTTTGCAGTCTACCGTCTGCTTGCTCTAAAAGGTGAGTTGATGCCGACACTTGATGTTGCGTATCAAGCGGAAGTAGACCCTGACGACAATTACTGATATTATCTCCTGTGAAGGAAAAGGACGTCCTTCTGCGTAATACCTTCATAGGAGTTCACAGTAGATGAGCGATAAAACACAAAAAACATCCGAAAAGTCTGACGCTTCAAAAGACCGAAGTAAAGCTGTTGATCAAAATCCTGATGCCTGGCCTCTGGAAGCTGACCGTATGGCAATTCAGGAGCCTTTAATAGAATGTCTCCGAATTCTAGCAGGCCATTACGGCCGTAGAACATCGCGTAGCTCTCTTACCTCGGGACTACCCATTCCTAAAACCGGAATTACGCCCCATTTATTTACCCGCGCCGCCGCGCGTGGAGACATGCAGTCCAAACTGGTTGAGCGTTCTCTGGATGCTTTGGCTATCTCTGCCAACCTGCCTTGTATACTTGTACTTGAAGGAAAACAGGCCTGTATTCTGTGGGAAGTCAGACATAAAAACAAAACGGTTAAGAAAAAACCTGGCCAGAAGCTTGAGCTTGGCGATGAAACAGCTTTTGTTGTGCAATTTCCTGAGACAGAAGATGAGAAAAAAATCATCACTCTTGGCAAATTAAGGCAATATTACACTGATTATGCTTTCTTTTTGCGTCCGGTTGCCAGAAGCGATGACCGCGCAGGCCCGTCAGAAATTGACACGAGCCGCGATTGGTTCTGGGGAACGCTAAAAGAGAACTGGAAAATTTACCGCGAAGTCTTTGCCGGATCGGCCATGATTAATGTATTTGCACTGGCAAGTACAATTTTCATTATGAATGTGTATGACCGCGTTATCCCTAATCAGGCTTTTGAAACTTTATGGGTTTTAGCAATTGGTGTCTTTGTTGCGTTTATTTTTGATTTCCTTCTTAAAAATCTGCGCGCTATGTTTCTTGACGTTGCGGGACGGCGTGCTGACGTTAAAATTTCTGCGAAACTGTTTGAGCAGATGTTGGGAATGCAACTGGCCTCACGCCCCTCAAGTGCGGGTGTTCTGGCCGCGAATATGCGCGAATTTGAGACTATTCGCGATTTCTTTACATCGGCAACGATGGCGGCTTTAATTGACTTTCCCTTTACATTTTTCTTCCTGATTATCATTGCCATTATTGGCGGGCCTATAGTGTTCGTTCCTCTTTGCGCAGTACCGCTTGTGCTTCTAGGTGGATGGATATTGCAAAAGCCGATGGAAAAAATTATTAAAGAATCTTTGCATGAGAATGCGCTTAAAAATGCTCTTCTTTTTGAAACCATAACCGGGCTTGAGGCAATAAAAACGCAAGCCGCTGAAGGGCATACCCAACGCAAATGGGAAGAATTGACGGAAAAAGCCTCAAAAACTTCCGTGAAATCCAGAAAAGTAGCAGCCTTCGCACTTAATTATTCTGTTTTCATTCAACAGGTCGCAAGTATCGGTATTGTTGTTGCGGGTGTGTATCTTATCAGCAACGCAGTAATTTCAATGGGTGCATTGATTGCCTGTGTTATCTTGTCAGGTCGCGCGATGGCACCACTGGCTCAAGTTGCCGGATTGATGACACGTTTTAATCAGAGTTGGCAGTCTTACAAACAGCTTGAAGAGCTGATGCGCAAACCTGTTGAGCGTCCGGCTGGCAAACATTTTATTTCCATGCCGCGCATGGAGGGGAAAATTGAATTCCGTGATGTTGTTTTCCGCTATCCGGGACAAACGCGCCCCGCCTTACAGAATCTCGACTTTACGATAGAACCTGGTGACCATGTGGGTGTTATCGGTGCGGTCGGTTCCGGTAAAACGACAATTGAGCGTCTTTTATTGAACCTGTACCAGCCGGAAAGCGGTGCTGTTTTGGTCGATGGTACTGATGTGCGCCAGATTGATCCCGGCGATTTACGCCGTAATCTGGGTGGCGTACAGCAGGGCGAGCAGCTTTTCTATGGTTCTGTAAGGGAAAATATTACTATGGGACATGAGACAGCACCCGACAGGGCTGTCATTCGTGCAGCCGAACTGGCAGGCGTTATGGAGTTTTTAAGAGACACGGAAACGGGTCTCGATACGCCAGTTGGTGAGCGCGGAGAAGCCTTGTCAGGAGGCCAGCGTCAAGCTGTAGCCATTGCGCGCGCTCTTCTTTATGATCCTCCGGTACTTGTATTGGATGAACCGACTGCATCGATGGATCCGGCATCAGAAAACAGACTTCGCAAGCGCCTTGAGAAAATCACGGAAGATAAAACCGTTCTTCTCATTACGCATAAGGGAGCGATGTTATCTATCGTGAATAAACTTATTCTGATAGACCGTGGACGTTTGGTTGCCTATGGCCCGAAAGATGAAGTCATCAGCAAATTGCAGGCCCGCCAATACGGTACTGAAGCAGAAAATACGGACGTATAAGGGGGTAGATTATGATAGGTAAAAAAGACAAAAAATCACCAAAATCTGACCCTAAAAAGTCTGAAAATAAGCAGCCTAGGCCCAAAAAGGATGAGGTTCGCACTATGCCGGAGGGCGGGCGCGAAACCATGGATTTAAGCGTTAACAAAACCGAGGACTGGCAGCAAATCCGCCAGAACTGGGCGAAAACGCAAGTCGAAAAGATTCAGGCACATGCAGAAAATGTATTTATTACCGATGAAGAACTGCCAATGACGAAACACATCACATTCGTGATGATATTTCTGTTTTTTGTATTCTTTGTGTTGTGGGCGTCGTTTGCGCAGCTTGATGAGGTAACGCGAGGTTTTGGTAAGATCATTCCATCCAGTGAGTTGCAGGAAGTGGCCTCGCTTGAGCCTGGAATTGTCGATGAGTTTTTAGTCACAAAAGGTGACAGGGTTCAAAAAGGTCAGGTTTTGGTCAGGTTACGTGATGTTGCCGCCACGTCGGATCTGGAAACAAATCGTGCCCGTTATCTTGGTTTACTGGCAACGATTGCCCGCCTGCAGGCAGAGGTTGAGGGGTCGGATGAAATTGATTTTCCCGAAGAGGTACAAGAAGGTGCCCCCCAAAGTGTCCGTGAGGAAATGAACACGTTCCGTGCCAATAAAGCACAGCTACGAGACCAGAAAAGCGTGCTTGAGCAGCAATTATCACAACGCAGGCAGGAAGTTTCAGAGCTAAATACACGCGCTGCGGATTTGCGCCGTGTTATTAATCTGTCCCGTCAGGAAAAGAATGTTATTGCCCCGCTGGTTGAGCGTGGTTCAGCGCCGCAACTTGAGTTAATCCAGCTTGAGCGCGGTATTCAGGAGCGCCAGACAGACTTGAACGGAGTGTTGCAATCACTGCCACGCGCAAAGTCGGCAATTGGTGAAGCCGAGGCCAGAATTAACGAGCTTGAGCAAACAGCAAAAACTGAAGCGCAGGCCGAATTGTCTGAAAAAACCATTGAAATGAATTCAATTAAAAGCTCTCTCGCAGGCCTTCGCGACAGAAGGGATCGCACAGAGGTTACATCTCCCGTTGATGGTATTGTCCATAATTTGACAGTTAATACGCGAGGAGGTGTTGTACAGGCAGGACAACCTATCGTGCAGATTGTTCCAGCCGGCGAGCCTTTATTTGTTGAGGCCCGTATCAAGCCGAAAGATATCGCTTTTCTTCGCCCGAAAGTGGCTGACAGACCGGGGCAAAAGGCTACAGTTAAAATTACCGCCTATGATTACTCTATTTATGGTGGTCTTGATGGTGAGTTAATTGACATCTCGCCTGATACCATTACGGACGAGCAGGGCGAGACTTTTTACCGCGTGCGTGTGCGTACCGATGAAACCGAATTGCGCCGAAAGGGTGAGGTTTTGCCAATTACCACAGGTATGGAAGCACAGGTTGACATTCTAACAGGTGAAAAAAGCGTGATGGAATATCTGGTCAAGCCGTTTGTAAAGACACTGAACCAGTCGATGGGAGAGCGCTAAGCGCTGAAATACCCACCATATAATAGTCCCAGAAGCACTATTCCAAAAATTATCCTGTAAATTACAAAGGGGGTGAATGTGGATTTGCCAAGCCATTTCATCATCGCCAGAATTGCCAGATAAGCAGCAGCAAAAGCAAAGACAGCTGCAATCAATAGATCCATCCCCAAAGCAAGATCGCCGCTTTCCCAAAGCTTAAAAGATCCTAACAGACCCGCTCCGCTTATAGCGACCATAGCCAGGAGAAGTGAATAGCGGGCTGCTTCTTCACGGCTGAAATTTAAAAAACGCGCAGCCGTCATGGTTATACCTGACCTGCTTGTGCCGGGTATAAGGGCAAGGGCCTGGGCAAGACCTATCAGCGCCGCACCTTTCCAGGTCAGTGACTCTACAGCCTGCTCAACCGGACGACGGTCGGAAAACCATAATAATATGCCGAAGAAAATATTGGCGATTGCTATGACATATAGTGAGTTCATCAATGAAATCGGCCAAAATGATAAGATAAGCCCGAGGATGATAACAGGAACTGAGCTAATCAGAACAAGTAGCGTTAAATCGCGATTTTCGGTGTTACGCATCAGCATTACATCTTTTGTGCCTTTAAGCAGCCTCACAAAATCCCTTCGGAAATATAAAATAACTGCTGCCAGTGTCCCGATATGAACCGCTATATCCAGAAGGTGATTTTGCGCATAATTGTTGGCAGCGTCCTTACCCTGCATCAACCAATGTGCCAAGACCAGATGTCCACTGGAGCTGATTGGTAAAAATTCGGTAATGCCCTGCACGAGGGCCAGTATAAGAAGGTGAAGCAGTAACATTTTTAGTTAGCAGGGAAAGGTCAATGTTGAATTTCAAGATATCGTACAGTAAATTTTATCTATGGTCTATGTTATTGGCATTATCGGTTTCATTTTAGGGTTTTTCCTCGGGCAGTATTTTCTCTTAAAACTGCTTAAGGGGAAAACAAAAGAAGATTTGTTATACAATCGTAAAATAAAATGGATTTACGGACCAATGAATTGGGCAGTGGCGATCCTGACCTGTTATATTTTCGTAAAATCCTATCATCTCTATTTTTCACCTTGAAGTTGCTTCTAATCTTTCTATTTCATTGCATAGACTATTTTAAAGGGAGGATGTTCCATGTTTAGACTTTTATTAACCGCATTGATTTTGATGGCTGTTCCGACAGCTGCCAATGCAGAGGCACAGAATTACGAATTTGACAAAAAGCATACAATGATCATGTTTAATGTCGGCCATATGGGCTTATCTCACTCTTGGGGTAAATTCCTTGATTTTGATGGTGATATTAAATTTGACGAGGAAAGCCCTGAAAATTCATCCGTAGATATGACGATACAAACAGCAAGTATCAATATGGACGATGAAAAATGGGAAGATCATTTGAAAAATGAAGATTTTTTCGATGTTGAAGAACATCCGACCATGACATTTAAAAGCACCGGCATTGAAGTCACCGGCGAAGACACAGGCAAGCTTACAGGCGATCTAACGCTTTTGGGTGTTACCAAGCCTGTCACACTTGATGTAACCTTCAACAAAGCCGGAAAACGACCAATGGGGGATGCCTATGCCGCAGGATTTTCTGCCAAAGGGGAAGTGACCCGTTCCGATTTTGGAATGGATTACGGTATTCCAATGATTGATGACACAGTTAATCTTGTTATCGAGGTGGAGATTGAACGTGAAAAGCCATCCTCTGATAGCACCAATGGAACCGATGACAGCGAAGATGACAGCGAATAAGGAAGCCCCGCTGCGGTCTTATTCCAAAACCGCCAAGACATTCCACTGGCTGACAGCCCTTCTTGTATTGGGGATGTTGGCCTTTGGATTTTTTATGGGCGGTATTGAGGATTTGGCCAGATTCAAAGCGTATAACCTTCATAAATCGATTGGAATTACTATACTTGTTCTGATTTCCCTGCGCTTGCTATGGCGATTGACGCATAGTTACCCGCCAAGTCTCGCAAGCCATAAGCCATGGGAGAAAATTCTGGCGAAGTTGGTGCATTTTTCTCTTTACGGTTTGTTGTTCCTGATGCCCCTTTCAGGTTGGACAATGTCTTCCGCGGCAGGTCGCCCGGTGAAGGTTTTTGATCTGTTTACAATGCCTGATCTTGTTAGTCCGGACAGAGAATTAGCGGGGTTTTTGTCATCTGCGCATTGGTATATAGCATGGGGTATTATTGGCCTTGTCACACTACATATCGCAGGCGCATTAAAACATCATATTATGGATAAGGATGTAACCTTGAAACGCATGCTCCCCTTTGCCAAACTGGCATTGGCTACGGTTTTCCTGAGTTTTGTAACTGTTAAGTCGGGAAATGCACAGGATTGGACGGTAGAACAAGGCAAAAGCACGATAACCTTTTCGGGTATTCAAGATGGCGCACCCTTTAAAGGAACATTTACTGAGTTCAAAGCAGACATCAATTTTGACCGTGAAGCTGTTACAGGGGATATCGAAGTTATCATCCAGACAAATAGTGTTGAAACAGCCCTTCCTATAGTGGAGGATTATATCGGTGCCGAAGCCTGGCTTGGTAGCGAAGAATTTGACACCGCAGTTTATGCGGCTGATACATTTTCCAGACTTGAAGACGGATCATTTGTCGCTCAGGGTGAGTTAACACTAAAAGGTATAACCAAAGCTGTGCCGCTTGGTTTTACGCTGAAAGATGAGTCGGAAAAGACTGTCCATATGACGGGGGAAGCTGTAATTGACAGGGCGGAATTCAATGTGGGAAGCGGTGAATGGGTAAGTAGTGATGTTGTTGCTCATGACATCAAAATAAACGTAGAGCTGTTTGCAGCAAAAACTGCAGAAAACTCTTCCCGAGACCAGTAGAAAACTGGTATGATTATCACGTCATGAGAACCCTGTATCATTTATGGTTGCACCCCTTTTCTCGCAAAGTACGTATAGTCCTTGCAGAGAAAGGCCTTGAGTTTAATTTGCAGATTGAAAAAGTCTGGGAAAGACGCACCGAATTTCTTGCGCTTAACCCCGCTGGGGACGTTCCTGTACTGGTTGAGCCGGATGGCACAACATTATCCAACAGCTCAGTAATTTGCGAGTATCTGGAAGAGGTTTATCCTGAAACATCACTTCTTGGCCTTGATCCTGTGCAACGCGCCGAAGTCAGACGCCTTGTAGGCTGGTTTGATGTGAAGTTCAATCGCGAGGTTACAGATAACCTTTTCGGTGAAAAAATGATGAAACGCGTTCTACACCTGGGTGAGCCACATGGCCCTTCCGTTCGTGCAGGACATGCTAATATTCATTATCATCTGGATTACATAGGGTTTTTGATAGAGCGCCGTGAATGGCTCGCGGGAGAACAGTTCTCTTTGGCAGATGTGGCTGCTGCTGCTCATTTATCAGCCATAGATTATATAGGGGACGTCCCATGGGAGGAACATCAGGCCGCCAAAAGCTGGTTTGCCCGTGTTCAGTCCCGCCCCAGCTTCCAACCTTTGCTGGAAGATCAGGTTCCCGGTTTCAGTCCTGCCAAACAATATGAGGGAAGTAACTCTTAACAAATTTTAGAATTTTCTTAGACATTTATACTTGTATAAGATAATTCTAAAGTTAAGATATATCTATATGACAAAAGATAATTCTTCAAAAACAAAAACATTATTCTGCTTCGGTTTCGGATATACGTGTGGTTATCTGGCTCAGGCTTTACAGGAGCTTAATGAGCAACATGGTGAAAACTGGGTGATAAAGGGAACAACCCGGGATCCTGAGAAAAAAGAATTTTATAAAAAGCGCGGTATTAAGCTTTTTCTTCACGACACACTAACCCCATTGAGGGAGTTAGTCACGATGATGGAGGGGGCTACCCATCTTTTGATATCTGCGCCTCCCGACAAGGAAGGCGATCCAGTATATCGTGCTTATGGCAGCGATATAGCTGCTTTGTCATCGCTGGAATGGTTTGGGTATCTTTCGACGACGGGAGTGTATGGTAACCGTAACGGAGAGCGCGTTGACGAGACAGCAGAAATTCGCCCGACTACGATAAGAGGCTCGCGACGCTCAGTTGCAGAAGAACAATGGCGCATATTAGCAGATAAAACGAACCTGCCACTTCATATCTTCCGCCTGTCAGGAATTTACGGACCGGGGCGCAGTGCTATTGAATCAGTGCAGGCAGGCATTGCGCGGCGTATATATAAGGAAGGACATGTGTTCAACCGTATACATGTCCAAGATATTGTTGAGGCCTTGGTCGCATCAATGAACAACCCCACCCCCGGGGAGATCTATAATCTGGCCGATGATGAGGCCGCACCCAGCCATGAAGTTATTGCCCATGCGTGCCAGTTGATGGGTATTCAGCCGCCACCTCTTGTTGATATAGAAGATGCCAATTTAGTGCCAATCACTATGAGCTTCTATTCAGACAATAAGCGCGTAGTTAACGGTAAAATAAAGGAAAATCTGGGGTATCAGTTGAAATTCCCGACTTACCGCGAAGGTCTTGAAGATTGCCTGGAAGCACGTGAGCGTGAAAACGATACGTATTGATTTTATGTTAATTAATTTTGCTGTCTTTTAACACAAAATCTTTGCGGGTAAGGCGTGCATCGTAAGGCAGGCGTATTGTAACGACCGTACCCGCACCCACTTTTGATTCTATATGAAGAGCGCCGCCATGGAGCTCGGCCAGTTCTTTAGTAATGGCAAGTCCAAGACCCGATCCTTCATGGTCACGGCTATACTGGTTTGAAACCTGTTCAAATGGCTTTGTAATGACTGCGAGCTTGCTGGCAGGAATACCAATGCCAGTGTCATGGACTTTGATAGCTATATAATCCTCGCGTTCCAGGCATTCAACGCGAACGGTGGAGGCATTTTTAGAAAACTTCACGGCATTGGAGAGAAGATTGAGAAGAACCTGCATGACTGCACGCCTGTCAAGCTGCGCGATAAGATCTTCGTTATCTGCTTCCACACTCAGCTTTATACTGTCATCTAAAGCACGCCCCTCCATCATATGAACGGCAAGTTTGATTAATTTCACGATATTGACCTGTTCAATATCCAACTCGTACTTACCGGCCTCAATTTTAGACATATCCAGAATATCGGTTATCATATCAAGCAGATGCTCGCCGCTTTCTCTTATACCAGAAATATAGTCCAGATATTTTTCTGTGCCGATGGGGCCAAGCAGTTGGCGCTCTATCATTTCGGAAAAGCCAATAATAGCATTTAAAGGTGTTCTGAGTTCATGGCTCATATTTGCAAGGAACTGCGATTTTGTAGCATAGGCACTCTCAGCCGAATCTTTTGCAGCCTTTAATTCATTTTCATGTTCTTTGACCTGAGTCATATCCTGCATGATGCCGAAAAGGGCGGTGACGTCGCCTTCTGTGTCAATTTCGCATCTGCCCAGGCAACGGACATAGCGCGGGGTGACATCATCAGGCGTGACCCTGAATTCCATTTCAAAATCTTTTTTGTCGATCATAGCGCGCTGGAAGGACTGCAAGGCGCGCCCAAGGTCGCGACGGTGTATTAATTTACTGACTGAGTCCACACAAGGTGTGAATTGCTCTGAATCCGTTCCGAAAATACGATGCACTTCGCCTGAAAATGATATGGTCTGGTCTGTCAGGTTCCATGTCCAGTGTCCCATTTTACCAATGGTTTGTGCCTCGGAAAGCTGTTTCTTCTGCTTCTTAAGAAGGTCCTCTTTTTCGCGCAATTTGGTGATGTCACGCCCGACAAGATAAATAGAATGGCCGAATTTCTTTTGACGCCACTCAACTATTTTTACTGTTCCGTCAGCGCAAGCCATGCGCGCTTCGAAATCTGTGATTTGATTGCTTTCCGTCTCACCGTTTAAAACATGCAGCAAACTTGGTCTTATATAGGGGCGGTCTTCTTCTGCAACAAGATCGGCAAATTGCGTGTCTTCAATATTTTGTGCATCAAGGCCAAAAGCCTCAAGAAGCGCATCGTTAACCTTGCGTATAATGCCGTCCTTGCCACACGTGGCCATTAGGTCGTTAGACATGTCCATGAAGTTCTTTATATCTGACGAAGATAGGGAAATATCCGCGCTGCTGCCTTTTGCCTTAGGCTTTTCTTGCGTGACTTTGCCCGGCGCTGTACCAAAAGTATCGCTGACCCAGCCTTTAAGCTTTTCTTTCTTTAATGTCTCTTGTTTGCCCCCATCAGAAGTGATGAGGCTGCCTACGATATAGTCACCCTTCTCAATTGAGATACGGTTGAAAAATATATAAGCGGTTTCACCGGAGGCAGACCTTATTTCATGAACACCTTCATGGAGGCTGTCGACAAAAAAGCAGTTTTTGGGTGTACTGGCGACACCAAACATGGGTCTGTCAAAACTCTGGAAAGCATTTTCCCTGTCAATAAATTCGAAAACGTCATTCGCTTGACCGTAAGGAGGGTTGCTTTTATCTACGCCCAAAACAGTACGGATATTCTCTCCTGCAAAGCATATCACGCCTTTCGGATCTACTATCAAGCGTTCTTTACCATCATCTTTTAGAGATGTGGTTGAAATGTTTTTGCTGTGTAAGTCTTTGTGTTGCACGGAAATAATAACGTTTAGACCAGGTTGGATATGCTGCCGTCCTGAAGAAGGAAAGCGAATCAGTTCTTTAAAGATAATATAAAACGCGGTCTCATAACAAGGGAAACGGCATATGAAAAAGGATAACTGCCCTTTTTTTTAGGCTAAGTATGCAAAAATAAAAAAAGAGGCCGTCAAAGGCCTCTTTTTGAAACTATGAAATCAAAAGATTATCAGTACTTAACAGAACATCCATATGCCTGACTTGATTTTACTTCAATTTCTTCACCGGCGGCGAGTGCGTCAAGAGCAGAAGCCACGTAGTTTTCAGCATCTGCAACGGCACTGTGTCTGGGTGAGGAATCGTCATCAATCGTACCTTCATAACGAAGTACGCCTTCACTATCTATGACATACATATGCGGTGTGGATTTTGCCTCGTAAGATTGACCTATGTCACCGGACGCATCCAATACGTAGTAAGACGGGGAAGCGTTTTGCTCAGTAACCCAGTTTTGCGCTTCTTCGGCTGACAAATGACCCTGTTTACCTTCTGCTGAAGAATTTACAGTAATCCATACAACATCCTGTGCAGTGTATTTTTCCTGCAAGGCTTGCATATTATCTGTCTCATAATGTTTCTGGACGAACGGGCATCCAGGATTTGTCCATTCCATCACAACCATTTTGCCTTTCAGGTCTGACAGGGCAATGTCTTCACCTGATAAAACGTCAGTAGCCGTGAAATCAGGGGCTGCCTCGCCAATCACGGCAGCGGCATTTGCGCTAAGTGGCAAAATAAGGGTTGCGATAAGTGTTAGAATAAATTTCATTTTTATTTCCTTTATGTTGTTGGGTGTTATTACGCAATAAATTTTAGAAACCTTCGTTTTCTTTATGGGTTATCGACTGTCTCTGCAACTATTTCCGGACTGAGAATCTGCGGCAGTGTAACGGGGTCCGGGCGTATGCCGGTGGCGTCTGCTGCCGGATAATACACATATAATGGTACGCCGCTGCGCCCGAAACTTTCCAGATAGGCGGTGATATCACCGTTAAAGCTGGTCCAATCCCCTGTGATGTGAATAACATTATTATCTTCAAAAAGGGTTTCGACACGCGCGCTTTTCAGTGTTGTTTTTTCATTCACCTTGCACGTAATACACCAAGCCGCAGTCATATTCACAAATACCGGTCTGTCCAGCTCGGCCAAGGCGGCTTCAAGATGTTCGGGCGTATATGACATCATATTGGCAGGCGTAATCTCGCTGCTTTTCGGACTTTCAGAAGTCATAGCCAGATGCGCCATGTAAAATACGCCTATCACGGCAAGTATAATCAAAACCCATTTAAAAATTCTGGTCAGATTGCTCAAACACCAAACAATAAAACCGATCAGTAATGCGCCTATTAGAGCCGCACCTGCACCATTTGGCCCAGTTTGCTGTGTAAGTACCCAGACCAGCCATATTGCGGCCATAAACATCGGGAAAGACAGGATTTGTCTAAATGTCTCCATCCATGCGCCGGGTTTGGGCATAAAGCGCTGAAGCGGCGGTGATAGTGCGAGGAGAAGAAACGGAAATGCCAGTCCGAGCCCGAGTGTTGCAAAAATCAGCAAAGTAATGGCCGTCGGCTGTATAAGGGCATAACCAAGGGCGACCGCCATAAATGGCGCGGTACAAGGTGTGGCAACGATAACTGCAAGCACACCTGTCATAAAGTCTGCGAAATAACCATGTCCCGATACAAAACGGGATCCTATGTTACTGAATATTTGCGGGACTTCATAAAGCCCGAGCAGGTTTAAGCCGATGGCAAAGAACAACCAGAAAAGAGCCGTGATAACAAGCGGATCTTGCAGCTGGAAACCCCAGCCAATCTGGTTACCGGCTGCTTTTAAGATAAGAAGCGCGGAGGCAAAACAAAGCATGGAAACGATTACACCGGCCGTATAAAGCAATCCGTGAGTAGTCGCTTCCTTCTTTTCTTTTGAAGAAAGAGCAACAAACCCCAGTGCTTTCATGGACAAAACAGGGAATACGCATGGCATAAGGTTCAAAATCAAACCGCCTATAAATGCAAAGAGAAGGGCCGGCAGGAGGCCTATAAATTCGACATCCCTGGTTTCAGGACGTAAATTATCTTCGGCTATGCCAGAAATTTCCTGGCTATCAGAGGGAAGCGTTGAAAGATCTGCATATTGTGTCCCACCTGATGACGGCGTTTCCGTGGCCTCTGTTTCCAATTGGAAGGCGCGTTCTTCTCCATTATGGTCATACACAAGTACGCCACTAAAACCGTTTATCTCAGAAATATCACGTGCACCACGGTCAAAGCGAAGGGTAACGATTGAGCCGTTATCCGTTTCTATGATTGGCACATCACCGTTTACCATTAACCCCCATTCTTCCGGGTAGATATAGGCATTATCGGTGTTGGCAAGACCCGCCAGGGCAGGATTAATGCGAATATTCAGATGTGTGTCATCTTGGCTTACATTGACATCGCCGCTGTAAATTGCAGGAAGCGCGTCGCGTGCCTCTTCAAATATGGAGGCATTGACCGAGTTGGCCTGAGCTTTTATAGGCAATCCAAGGGCTATATTCTGGGTTTCAGGGATACAGATTTCTTTACAGACAAGTGAAGTGACACTGCCTTCCAAAACAAACATGTTTTTTTCAAAATCTTCAGGAACGGAAACAGTGGCAAGAAGGGTGAAGTCGTCCTCGTAGCCATAATCTATAATGTCTTTGACCTTGTGCGTCTCAGGAGTAGGCCAGTGAAATTCGCCGATTTCGATACCGTTGAGTTCACCCCAATTGACAGTTAGCGGTATGCCGGAGTCGCCCGGGTTTTTCCAATAAGAATGCCAGCCCTGCCGCAATGTTTGCTTTAAAGCAATTTCAAAACTTTGTCCTGGAACAGCCGCGTCTACTGAAGCGTAAATTTCCGAGCTTATGTTTTTGCTGTTATCCTGCGCGAAAGAGGATGATGTAAATGTGACAAGAAACAGTAAAAGTAGCAGGCAATTATTTAAGAATTTCATGGGGAACAAGCCTTTAAAAATTTTAAAAATCGGTTGGTATGAATACAAATTATAAAAATTATGCTATTCATTTTTATGTACATGTTTGAATATAGCATTTTTTGAGAGTCTAAAAAGGGCTTTCCATTGAATTCTTTTTAGGAGGTTTTAAAATGTCTTCGTCTGCACCCCAAAAGCATCTGAGTGATGCACAGCCTTTATGGAAACCATCAGATAAGAAAGTAGAACATTCAAACCTGACCGCTTTTGTTCAAGGACTGGGCGCGGGCACATTTTCCGATTATCACGAATTATGGCGGTGGACGAATGAAAATCCAGAAAAATTCTGGGATCATTTATGGGACTTTGCCGGCGTGATTGGAGAGAAGGGCGAGCGCGTCCTTATCAATAAAGACCAGTTGCCGGGTGCAGAATTTTTTCCTGATTCAAAAATCAATTACGCTGAAAACATGCTGAAAAACCATAGCGATGATACCGCTATTATTTTCAGGGATGAGCAAGGTAAGGAATCCGAGATTAGTTTTTCCTCACTTTATGAGCAGGTCTCAAAATGCAGACAATATCTATCAAGCCTTGGAGTGAAAAAAGGTGACCGGGTCGCCGGTTATCTGCCTAATATGCCGGAAACAATTATTGCTGCGTTGGCATCGGCATCTCTTGGCGCAATCTGGTCTTCCGCATCGCCTGATTTTGGCGCGCAAGGACTGATTGACCGTTTTTCACAAATTGAGCCAAAAGTCGTTTTCTGTGTGAATGCCTATTATTATAACGGTAAAACCCATGATTGCCTGGCCAAGGTAAAAGAATTGCAACCAACGCTTAAAGGGTTGGTGAAAACAATCGTCATTCCGTTTACGGAAGATAAGCCTGATATTTCCTCATTGGATGATGCCATTTTATATACCGATGCTCTGGAAAAGTACGAAGCCAAGGACATCGTATTCGAGCGGGTAGAATTCAATCACCCTTTGTTTATAATGTTTTCGTCCGGCACGACAGGTATACCAAAATGTATCGTTCACGGGCATGGCGGAACCCTGTTACAACACATGAAGGAACATATTCTTCAATGTGATGTAAAAAAAGGCGACAACATCTTTTATTTCACCACATGTGGCTGGATGATGTGGAACTGGTTGATTACAGGGCTAGCCTGTGACGCGACGTTGCTGCTATTTGATGGGTCACCATTTTACCCGGACGGTAATGTTTTATGGGAGTTTACGAGCAAACATAAATGCAAGATGTTCGGGACTTCGGCAAAGTATATTGATGCCTTGAAAAATTTTGACATATATCCCGCGCGCGATTATGACCTGTCAGCGCTTGAAATATTAACGTCTACCGGCTCTCCGTTGATGCATGAAAGCTTTGATTTTGTGTATGAGCATATCAAGGAAGACCTGCATTTAGCCTCAATATACGGTGGCACAGATATTATTTCTGCAAGCTTTGGTATCGGTAATCCGTGGTCGCCTGTCTGGCGCGGCGAATTGCAGGGGGCTGCCCTTGCAACTCCGGTCAATGTTTTTGATGATGAGGGAAGAGAAATCCCGGAAGGGGGCGGAGCAGGAGAACTTGTTTGCACAGGGCCCATTCCTTCCATGCCTGTGGGATTTTGGAATGACCCTGACGGCAAGCGATATAAGGCGGCTTATTTTGATCGTTTCGAAAATGTCTGGCAACATGGGGATTGGGTTGAAAAAACGGTTCATCATGGTTTGATCGTTCATGGGCGCTCCGACGCCACGCTTAACCCTGGTGGAGTAAGAATTGGTACAGCCGAAATTTACCGTCAGGTCGAGCAGGTTGAAGGGATACTTGAAAGTATCGCGGTCGGGCAGGATTATGAGGGCGATGTGCGTGTGGTTCTCTTTGTAAGGCTGGATGAGAACACGGAATTGACCGACGACTTGAAAAAGACTATTAAATCCAAAATCAGAAGCGGGGCCTCACCCCGTCATGTGCCCGCAGTTATCGTCGATGTCAGTGATATTCCGCGCACCAAAAGCGGAAAAATTGTTGAATTGGCTGTGCGTGACGTGATACACGGGCGAAAAGTTAAAAATGTAGAAGCCTTGGCCAATCCTGAAGCACTTGAGCTTTACAAGAATTTGTCGGAGCTATCTTAAAATAATAGAAGGTGTAACTGCGTTAATGATACCTAAGGAAGAAGATTGCCGTCGCCGATATCGCGGTGTATTTGATACGTTATCGCCAAATTTAGGCGCTGAAATCCTGCGTTACGGTTGGAGCAAGCCCGGGGTTCTCAGCCTGGGGCAAGGCGAGGGGTGCAGGGTAACGCCTGACTTTATAATTGACGCTGCGATGCAGGCTGCAAAGGAAGGAAAAACCTTTTACGGCCCTGTTCTCGGAGTTCAGGCCCTTCGTGAGGAAATCTCCGCTTATTATAAACGTATTTACGATCTGGATATGCCTGTTAACCGTATCTATGTAACATCATCAGGAACCACCGCGATGCATCTTGCTCTGACGTCTGTCCTTGATGAGGGTGATGAAGTTCTGGCCGTCACGCCGATTTGGAAAAATCTTATGGGGGCTGTAGAGCTGGCAGAGGCACGGATCATGGAGATGCCTCTTGATTTTGATGAGAAAACTGGCTGGAGTCTGGATCTGGATAAGTTTTTCGACAGTGTAACAGATAAAACCAAGGCCCTTTTGCTTGTGACCCCGTCTAACCCTACAGGATGGGTGATGCCTGAGCCTATCGTTGCGGAAATTGTGAAATTTGCCCGAGAAAAAGACCTTTGGATTATTGCTGACGAAGTTTACGCAAGATTGGTATATGAAGGGCGTGCCGCTCCAAGCTTTTTGGAGGCCGCAGATCCTTTGGATAAGTTATTCGTCGTTAACAGCTTCTCTAAAGCCTGGGCTATGACAGGGTGGAGGCTGGGTTGGCTCATTGGGCCGTCTTGTGCTGAAAACAAAATCAGGGATTTGATCCTTTACGATAATCTGGGCGTTTCAAACTTTATTCAATATGGTGGTATCGAAGCCTTGAAAAATGGTGAATCCTTTATTGAGGATCAGCTTAATCTCTGGAAACGAAATCAAGAAACTTTAAACGAATTTTTCAGCAATTATCCAAAAGTACTGGCGGCTCCGTCAGATGCCGGTTTTTATAGCTTTTTCAAGGTTGAGGGTGAAGAAAACTGTGTGGATTTTGCGCGACGTCTGATTGATGAGGCAAAATTGAGCATCGCTCCTGGTATTTCATTCGGGAAAAGCACAAAAGGCTGGATGCGACTATGCTATGCTGTTTCTGAGCAGAAACTGGCGGATGGACTGAACCGTCTTGCCAAGGTTTTATAAATTTTCAAAGTCATCAACTATGAAGCACAATGTTCCCAAGGGATTTTCCGTGTCCGGGCGAACCGTATCACCGGGGTGTAAAACGGCCATATCACCACGACGGTAGAGGGTTTCGCTCTTGATAAGCCCTCCGTCTAGAACCACAGCCAATCGTTTTGTATCGGAGATGACTTTGAAGGAGTGCTGCTTACCCGGGTAAAATCTTAATAATCTGATGCCATGACTTGATTTGCCTTGTTTTCTGAGCGTGCAGATGTAGCCGCCGTCTTTACGTTCCAGCCATTTCAATTGGGATGCTGATATTTTCAAGGTGTGGGTAATATAATTTTCAAGCATATTTGGCAGAGCCAGCGATTTGAAAAAGTCTTCATGTGCATCCGAAAAAAACTTTTCCGACTTATTTTTGTGACCGGACACCTTATCAAGTTTTCCAAGCATTTTATCAAGACAGTTTTCTGACAATTCAGCCTGCCCGCAATGGCTATCGAGAAGCGCCCCGCCCAAGGCTTCGTAAGCTCTGATCTTTTGGCGGGCGCGTTCGTTGAGTTGCAGGTGCGTGGCAAGGGCCACCGCCAAGGCGCCTTTTAATTGACCTGTGGCATAGGCCAAAACCAGGCTTTCATATTCATCTGGAGAGTGTGCAAAATATATTGTCATTCCTGCTCCGTATTCATGGTGGTGGAGTTGTGATTATTATCAAAGCCTAAAGACTTATTGCCCAAGGCTTCCTTCATCTTTTGGAGGCCAAGCCTGATGCGGGACTTTACAGTGCCCAGGGGCAATTTATTTTGTTCTGCGATTTCTGCATGTGTTTTATCTTCATAAAAAGCCGATATAAGCAACTTTGCCTGTTCTTCAGGCAGGTTGGCCAGCTCTTTCAAAATTTCGTCCGAGGTTTGTTTTTCCGCGACCCTGTCTATGGGAAGGTCTTGAGAGGTGTCATATAAGTCATCCGGGTGGGGAGTGTTTTTTTGCTTTTTACGCAAGTAATCAATTTTCTTATTCCGGGCAATTGTATATATCCAGGTGCCGGGCTGTGCCTTATCAGGGTTATATTTATCTGCGTTGTGCCAGACTGTCAGCAAAGTCTCCTGCATCAGTTCTTCGGCGAGTTCACCCGCATAGCCGCCGCGCATCAAAAAAGACTTCAGTCGCGGTGCATAATAGTCAAACAAGCGGATAAAGGATTGCTTGTCCTGGTTTTCAGCAATCTCTGACAATAACAGCTTGGTATCTTCTACTGAAAGATCATTACTGGCCGCGCTTTTCGCAAGCTGTGTGTGTTTCTTATTCGGGGTTCCAGTCATTTGTATATTAAAGCTTAACTTGCACGAGGGGTAAAGGAATAAACATTTACTTGGGAGTAATGTAAGTTTTTATTGCAAAAACTTGACTTAGGCGACCAAGACTTCTAAGTAATAAGCTTATAAATTATCTATGGAAAAGAAAGCATGACTTTAGAAAAAAATGTCAGAGATTTTGTTAAGCTAGGTCTTGTAGCCATCTCGGGCCTTGTTCTGGCAGCAGGGCAAGCCCAAGCACAAAACGAGCCTGAGCTGCTTTCCGTTCATGCCAATTGGACGGCATACACTGTGATGGAAGACGGTAAAAAAGTTTGTTATATGGTTTCCCGCCCTCAAAAGGACGAGGGGAACTATTCGAAACGGGGCGATATTTTTGCGTTAATAACGCACAGGCCCTCGGAAAATACTAATAATGTGTTCAGCTACATGGCTGGATATCCTTATAAGGGTGACAGTGAAGTTACTGTTACAATAGACGATGAAAAGTTCGCTCTGTTTACTTATGAGGAAAGTGCCTGGGCCCCTGATTCAAGGACGGATAAGCGTTTGTCCGATGCCATACAGGCGGGCTCGACAATGGTTGTAAAAGGAATTTCGTCACGCGGAACAAATACAACAGATACCTTTTCCCTTAAGGGGTCAAGCGCGGCTCACAAGGCCATTTCTGATTCGTGCGGCATTTGATTTAAAATTAAGAAACGGTTAAATTGCTAACAATATTATAGAGAGTATGTAAAAAATTTCTTGTAGATGCCGATTATCTTCCATATGCTGTATGAGTAGATTATAAACTAACAGGCAAAAACTTTCGTTTCATATACCAGAACCTGTAATTCATGATAAAAAAGATTTTTAAAAACCCTATGTGTAATCCATCATCATTCTCAGCCAAAAATATTTTGGTTATGGCAAAACGCGTGTCCAGCCACACAGCAAACACGCTTTGGCTAAAGGACCGCTACATTCGTACCCGCGACGGACGTCTTCGCTTCCGTTGCAAGGCCATGGCTTCTGCCTGTGTTGTGGCACTTTCCATGACAGTGGCACCTCATGTCCTTCACTCACATACGTCTGGCAACGCAGAAAGTTTCGCCTTGGCCAGTATTGCCCCGGCACTGGGTGTGGATAACCACGGAGATGCTAGCGCTCACCCAGGATTTTCGATGGCTGATGCAGAGGCCGCGGCTGAGAAATCGGAGCGCGTCGCAAGCCTGGTTTCCCGTCCGAAAATAGTCAGGCCAAAGCCGGTCAAACTTGATCCGGTTGACATGGATCTTGAGATTAACAGCGGGGATACTTTGGCCGGTAGTCTGCAAAAAGCAGGCGTAAATGCGGCCGAATCGTATAGCATTGTTAAGGCTGTTTCCAAGCATTACGATCCACGCCTTATCCGTCCGGGTCAAAATGTGCGTATTCAGATGCAGCCTCAGAATAATGAGTTAAAGCTTAGCAAATTAGAACTCGTATCAGATCCTATCCGTACAATTGTTATCGAGCGTGAAAAAGACGGCGCGTTCAAATCAGAAATTGCTGAAAAAGAAATCGTTCAGGAAATGGCTGCAGCCCGTGCCGAGATCAAAAGTTCACTTTATGGATCGGCTGCTAAAAATGGCGTGCCTGATCCTATTATTGCCCAGGCAATTAAAATTCTTTCATGGTCAATTGACTTCCAACGTGACATCAAACAAGGCGATACATTTGAAGTTCTTTACGACACTTACATGACTGATGACGGTCAATATGTAAGAAGTGGTGAGCCATATTATATTAGTTTGAAACAATCAGGTGAGGAAATGGCCTTTTACCGTCACGAATTTGAGGGTGGACGTATCGGGTATTTCAAAGCTGATGGTCACAGTGCTAAAAAAGGTCTTCTGAGTACACCTGTGGATGGCGCCAGAATGTCTTCCGGTTTTGGTATGAGACATCACCCGGTTCTTGGCTATAGTAAAATGCACAAAGGTATGGATTTCGCTGCGCCAACGGGAACACCCATCTATGCAGCGGGTGACGGTGTTGTAGAAAAAGCCAGCCGTTTCGGTGGGTATGGAAATTATGTGCGCATTCGTCACAATGACAATATTAAAACAGCCTATGCTCATATGAGCCGCTTTGGTAAAGGTGTAAAATCCGGAAGTACTGTCAAACAAGGTGAAGTTATCGGTTATATCGGAACAACTGGACGCTCCACAGGGCCCCACCTTCACTATGAAGTGCTGATGGATGGAGCTCAGGTCAATCCTAACTCAGTTAAAATACCTACTGGCGAAGTTCTTGCTGGAGCCGAGCTGAATAAGTTCAAATCCACTGTTGCGAGCTATGAAAAGCAATTCAAGAAACTTATCGGTACTCTTAAATTTGCTTTCAATATAACAGAGGGAACAGACTCTTAAAAATAAGCCTATAATTAGAATTCAAAAATTTCGCCTTTGTTAACTCAGCGGCGGAATTTTTTTTACCTGTTTTTCCAGAACCGCAAATAATAGATATATAATAAAACAAAGGCCATGCTGTACCAGAAAACGGCATACATTAAATGATTATTATTAGGAAAAACCCTCTCTGTAGAAGATATCATGCGGTCGTTTTTAGTGGCAGTAGTTTCATCCATATAAAACACAACCGGAAGCAAATCAGGTAAATCCTTAGCAAAAGCAACCTCATCAGGATCCAAGTAAATCCAAAGGTTTTTTGAAGGCGCGTTTCTTGGCCCAAACTTCCAAGGCACTTTCGGGGTCCTTGCTGTACCTATCAAACTGACTTTCCCGGTCCGCCATGTTTTTTTTCGGTTTAACAAAATACTGTCAGATGTTTCCATCCATCCACGGTCGACAAGAATTGTCCCACCTCCTTGAAGGCGAAAGGGGGTTACAACATCATATCCAAATTTTCCCTTGTAACGTCTTGGGCCTACCGTGATCTCTTTTGAGAAATCAAATTGTCCGGTTATAAATCCACGCCTAAGGTCATTGTCCTCAATTGTCAGCAGGCTGTTAAAATCGAGAGGGTAACGGGTCGCGTCTTTATTATATTCAACCGCAAGGTTGGAGATGAGCTCATTTTTCCAATCCAGACGATAAACCTGCCATGTGCCAAGCCCAAGTAAGATAATTACCGCAAGGCAGGTGAAGAGTGTCGCAAAATAAGGAAATCTTGTTTTTTTAACCCGCATCTGTCCAGTCACTTCTTCTATATTTATATTGCAGGGCAATCACAAATGATTTTAAAGGCTTCAGAAGGCCGACAGTCAGCATTAGAGTGGTAATCGTCCATATAACAGCGTGAGCCATCAGGGTGGGCTCGAAATAGACCTCTACAAGCAGAGCAAGCGGAACGAGTAAAAAGCCGAGTACAAAGATAAGGAATACTGCCGGCCCGTCCGCACTGTCATGTTGCCCCAGTTTCAGGCCGCAATTTGGGCAATTGTCTTTTACATCCAGTGTAAATTTTGATTTAAAAATCCCGCTTCCGGCGCATTGAGGGCATTTGCACTTTAACGCATTTAGGAGCAGGATTTTAGCAGTAGTCATTGATTATCCGGGATTATCCGCTGACACCGATTTGATTGCCCCACCAGTAAATGGCGATAAACAGAAACAACCAGACAACATCAACAAAATGCCAGTACCATGCAGCCGCTTCAAAGCCGAAATGCTTTTCAGCTGTAAAGTGACCTTTTTTGCATCTTCTCCAGCAAACAAACAAAAAGACGGTACCTATGAATACGTGGAAACCGTGGAAACCTGTTGCCATAAAGAAAGTTGATGAATACACACCTTCTGTGAACCCGAAATGTGCATGCATATATTCATAAACCTGGAAGCAAAGGAAAATAACACCAAGAAGAACGGTTGTTCCCAATGCTTTGGCGGCCTGATCATTCTGCCCTTTGACTATGGCGTAATGCGCCCAGGTTACCGTACACCCTGACAACAACAAAATCATCGTCATAAGCAGAGGCAGGCCGAATGCCCCGATAACCTCGATATGGGGTGGAGGCCATGATCCCATATTATATTCTTCCATACGGGTAAATTGGCGCATGTCCTCAACAAAAAGGCTGGCATCAAAAAACGCCCAGAAAAACGCGACGAAGAACATGACTTCTGAGGCTATAAACAAGGCCATACCGTAACGCAGTCCGATCTCTGCAATAGGGGTATGGGCTTTTTCCGTGACTGACTCAAAAATCACATCTTTCCACCAGTAAAACATAACCGCCAGAATAGATAGAACACCTAACGGCAATACGATTTTACCGATATTAAAATCCATTACAGATATTTCATGCGCAAAAAATATGACACCCAAAGCAAAAAGGCCGCCGGCAAAGGAGGCAACTAATGGCCAGATACTTGGTCTGACAATGTGGTAAGGGTGGGGTTTCCCTGTGCTGCCATAGGCATCATCTGTGCTCAAGACGGGGGTGTGATCGGAACTCATAATTGATTTACATCCTTTTGATTGTTCACCTAATTAACTGGGGCATTGTAAAAGTCTTCCATCGCTTCATCAAGCGTCTTTGTATTACTTTCAAAAAAAGTATAAGACAAGGTAATTGTTTTAACATCCTCCATGCCGCGATCCCTGTCCAGTTCAGGGTCAATATAAAAAACAACAGGCATAATTATTTCTTCGCCCGGTGCTAGGCTCTGCTCGGCAAAACAAAAACATTCAATCTTGTGAAAATATTGTCCGGTCTTAGGAGGGGCGACATTGTAAAGCGCTGTCCCGGTCAGGGTCTTATTCGATATATTTTTGGCTCTATATGACACAAGTGTTTGTTTACCCAGCTGGGTCACGACCTCGTGCTGTTCCGGCTTAAACTCCCAATTCAGTCCCGGAGATACGTCTGCGTTAAACAGGACTCGTACCGTTCTATCTAGGATTTCGTCAGGGGCGGCAGAGGCTGTCTGGGTTGTGCCGCCAAAGCCTGTGACCTGACAAAATAGTGTATATAAAGGGACAGACGCAAAGGCGAGGCCGACCATCGCAGCCACAGCAACAAAAACGCTAAGTAAAGTTTTTGAGTTTTTAGTCATCACGCTCCGTCACCAGCCCTGCGAAGGTCTGTTTTGTTGGCATGACCTCTAATGTGTTGATGTTCACATGCTGTGGTAAAGTGGAGGTCCAAAACACTGTCTCTGCGATATCCTCAGCGGTGAGGGGAGTGGTATTGGCGTAAACAGCATCGGCACGATCTTTATCACCCTTGAAACGCTCATAAGAAAATTTTGTCTCAACCATACCAGGCTCGATATTGGAAACCCGCACATTTGTCCCTTGCAGATCAGCGCGTATTGCCAAAGAGAATTGTTTAACAAAGGCCTTAGTCGCGCAATATACGTGACCGCCGGGATAAGGCCAGTTACCGGAAATTGAACCGATATTTATGATATGACCTTTCCTGCGGTTTGCCATGCCTTTTAATATGACATTTGTGACACGCACCAATCCGGTAACATTCATGGAAATCATGTTTTCCCAATCTTCCAAAAGCGCATCTTGCGCCTTATCAAGACCCAATGCGCCCCCGGCATTGTTGATGAGGAGATCAATGTTTTGGTATTTGGAGGGGACGGATGATAGGGCCTGCAATGATGCTTGCTTATCCGTTACATCAAAAACAAGAGGATATGTTTCGGTTTCCAATTCGGCGCATAGGGCTTCGACTTTGTCTTTATTGCGGCCATGGACGATAATTTTACAGCCAATTTCCGCGTAACGCTTGCAAAACGCTTTGCCAAAGTCACCGGTTGCCCCTGTTATAAGGACTGTTGAAGGGTGGTAAGTCATAAAACTTTATGCAGGTATACTGCTCATCATTTTAATGACCGCGATAAGGAATATCACAGCACTCCATCCGACGACCATTGTCAGGATGATGTAATTTGATTTCTTTTTCTTCTTATGCAGGTCGGTATCAATTGTCATGTACCTATATATGTTGCATGGAGCCCTAAGAGGCAAGGAAAAATTTCATTAAAGTGACGCATCAATAATAAGAGCCAGGAAAAGCGCAAAAAGGTAAAATACGGAGTACCCGAACATGCGTTTTGCCTGTTTATGGGAACCCTCTTTTTCCCGTAAGGTCATAACAGAAGTAAATATAAAAAAGCCACTTAAGATGAAAGCAGATGCGCCGTAAATTTCCCCGCTATAGCCAAGAAGGGTCGGGGCAAGGGTGAGTGGAAAGAGAAGGAGTGTGTAGACAAGCATCTGGATTTTGGTTGATTTTTCACCTGCGGTCACTGTCATCATCGGAATTTTAGCCGCCTTGTAATCTGAATTTGCAAAAAGGGAGAGGGCCCAGAAATGCGGAGGTGTCCACATGAATATAATTGCAAACAGGATTAACGGGTATAATGATATATTGCCCGTTGCAATGGCCCAGCCAATAACTGGTGGAAACGCTCCTGCCGCGCCGCCAATCACAATATTTTGCGGTGTGCGGGGTTTTAACCACATTGTATAAATCACAACATAGAAAAAGCTGGCAAAGGCCATGATAGAGGCCGCTATAAAGTTACTGCTCAACCCCATCATCATGAAAGCGGCAAGGGATGCAAAAATAGAAAAGCCAAGCGCATTATCGGGATCAATCTTGCCACGGGGCAAGGGTCTATTTTTGGTGCGCTTCATTAAGGTATCAAGATCGCGCTCATACCACATATTAAAAGCACCTGCCGCACCTGATCCCAAGGCAAGTGCAATCATGGATATAATAGCAAGAAGGGGGTGGGTTTCACTGTTAGGCGCAACCCAAAAGCCAGCAAAACCTGTAAAGACAACAAGGCTCATGACCCTAGGCTTTAAGAGGTTATAATAATCTTTAAGGGAGGTTTCTCCTGCCTGCTCAGCGGCAATTTCAAGGCTGTAATCACTCATGGAATGAGTTGTAGCAAATTGCTGTACTCATGAAAAGCTATTAAGAACGATCTAAATCAGGGTGAGGGTACAGCAGAAGTTTGCGATACAGGTGAATCTTTGCGGCTGAATTTCGATTGCAGCATTATTGTGTCGACCGTATCCTGATCTAAAGGCTCGGAAGCAGGAAGGTTATCTTTAATGATATTATGAAGACGTTGAGGATTATCTGTTTCAAACGCCATCAAGGCGCGTCCGACTGACTCCCCTGAAAAAGAATAGTTGAAGTAAGTAATTTCACTGAAATCTTTTATTTTTTCCAGTAACTCGCGCAAGGCACCACTACGCTCGGGAAACTGTATCTGATAAAACTGGCTGTCTTTGACAAGATCAATATCATAAGGGATAACGCGGGCGCGTATGGCAGGCGAATAAGTGACATCCTCAAAACCTATGTTGTTCTGTGCAAGTTTTTCTTCAAATTCCGCGATACGCTCAGACGTTGCCTCAAAGGCTATCACCGGGAAAGCCGTTCCTTCATTCGTCTTACCATACATAAAGTCAGAAACATTAATATCGGGCATAACGTCTTTAAGAAGGCCAAGAAGGTTTCCGCGTCCCTCATCCATGTGGAAACGGTAATAGCTGCGTTTATGCTTGGCAGCAACAGAATCCATGGCAATTTGCCCTAATCGGCTGAAATCCATATTGGCACCAGTAATGACGGTCAGAATTTTATTGTTTTTAAGAAAGTCGGGGTCAGCCTGATTATGGGCGTATTTCATCAAACCTGCATATCCCATTGCGCCTGAGGGTTCAGGTGTGACGCGCATTTCATCCCATAATCGGCGTATGGCATCGCTAATTTCGTAATTGGATACAGTCATGTAATTATCAATATTATCGCGGCAAAGCTCAAAAGGTATCGCACCCGGCCGCTTAACGGCAGACCCGTCTGCAAAAGTATCTACTTGTGATAAGGTGATGCGTTCGCCATGATCGACCGAGGCTTTCATGGAGGCCTGACCTTCACCCTCAACACCAATGATTTTGATGTTTGGATAGGCCTGTTTCAATAAAGAGGATACGCCTGCGGCCATGCCACCTCCGCCGATTTGCAAGAAGGCATAATCGAAATCCTCATCAAATTGCTGTATCACTTCCTTGGCGATTGTCGCCTGTCCGGCAACGGTTTGCAGATCATCAAAGGCATGTATAAAAGTTGCACCATTATTATCACAAAACATGGTTGCGGCCTCGGCAGCACTGTCATAATCGTCCCCGACGAGGCGGATATCAACATTGCCGTTTCCGTGGCGTTTGACCGCATCTACCTTTGTCGCTGGTGTAGAGCGCGGCATAAATATTGTGGCGGGA
>NZNU01000052.1 GCA_002695035.1 Micavibrio sp.
CCTTTGAAACCGCAATACCGTTAGATTCGGAGGGCCAAACTCTTACAACGTCAAAAGCTTCGTTCGGATCACCGTTTGCTTCCTTCAAACGCTTAGTCGCCCATGGAGAAAGCATTGCTTTTTTCATTTGACGTTCTGGGATGCCAAAACTATCACTTACGACCTTGCGCTGTTCGCGATTTTGGAAAAGACCAAGAGGCGTTTCATGCACTGGTGAAAGCTGGCCTGTCTTCTTATCTCTAAGAACGTAAATAGGGTGTTTTTCCATTAGCTCTTTAATGCGCTCACCAAGTGAGGACTTACCACCACCAACAGGGCCTAATAAATAAAGAACCTGTTTCTCGTATTCAGTACCTTGTGCGGCACCTCTTAGGTGGTTAACGATTTTTTCGATTGTTTCTTCAGCACCAAAAAAGTCATCAAAAGCAGGGTATTTGGCGATTGTTCTGCCTTGGAAAATGTTTCCAAGCTCACCTTTTACTTTGGCTGTATCAATATATGTAGGCTCTCCAATAGCATCAAGCAGACGCTCCGATGAATTCGCGTAAGCCATTTTATCGTCTTTGCAAAGATCAAGATATTCCTGAAGGCTCATGTCTTCAGCTTCTTTGCTTTGATAGCTTTCTCTGAATTGCGCGAAAATATCCTGTGGCGCGTTAGCAGACTCATCTATTACAGATTTAGGAGAGGTATTGTCAGTCATTTTAGTACCCTGTTCTGGTTATTAGTTACTTTTTTCTTTTTATAAGATAATTAACAAACTATTAACGAAATTTCTTAAGAAGAGTCAACAGTTTGGGGTGAAAAAAATTGTTGCAATACAACGAGCTAGTCTATCATATTCGTAATTTCTAAAATAAAAACAATAACCTACGTCAAATACAAATAGAATAAAAATTTAAAGTGCAGTGCAAAATAAGTAATTATGTTACATAAATACGTAAAACTAAGTTGTGGGTTTAGGCCGTTGTTTATAATAAAAGTGAATCAATATTTTCCGAAAAAAATAAATAAACAAATATATGGGGTGCCCCAGTACCTCATATATAAATGCACTGATTTAATTACAAAAAATAATAGCTGGATCTTAAAAAAGATGTTGACTGTGGTTGCGCGATTGTGACATATAAGCGCTGTCTTTGGTAATTTACTAACGGCATATTTATAAAGTGACAAAAAAAGGAATAAGTCATGAAAACATATTCAGCAAAACCAGCAGATATAGAGAAGAAATGGCTTCTCGTTGATGCTGAAGGCGTGACGCTAGGGCGTCTTGCCTCACAGATCGCGCTTCGCCTTCGTGGAAAACACAAGCCTATGTTCACACCATCACAGGACTGTGGTGATAATGTAATCGTTATCAATGCGGAAAAGGTTCGCTTGACAGGTAGAAAGCGTAACGATGATAAATTTTACTGGCACACAGGCTACCCTGGCGGGATCAAAAGCCGCAGTAAAGGTGAAATTCTTGATGGTGCGCATCCTGAGCGTGTGGTGGAAAAAGCTGTCGAGCGCATGTTGCCGCGTGGCCCAATGGGGCGCAAGGTTATGGGCAATCTACGCGTTTATGCTGGTACAGAACACCCTCACGAAGCACAAAATCCTGAAGTGCTGGATATGGCAGCACTCAACCCAAAAAATAAAAGGGGTTAATCCATGGTAAAATCTAAAGAAGAAAAATTGACTGATCTTAATGCTCTTGGCGAAGCAATCGCCGAGCAGGCAACACCGACAGATCCAAAAGAAAAGGTAACAACCGAGAAGGCTGAGCCTGCGACAGAAACAACCGAAAAGAAAGAGCCGGTAAAAGATGACCTGGGTCGTTCTTATGCTACTGGGCGCCGTAAGGATGCTGTGGCTCGTGTTTGGATCAAGCCAGGTAAAGGTAAAGTCGTTGTTAATGGCAAGGAGCAGGAAAACTACTTCGGCCGCAAGACACACTTGCTTATTATCAACCAGCCTTTCCTGATTACAGGTCGTGTTGGACAGTTCGATGTTATGTGTACTGTAAAAGGTGGCGGGCTATCTGGGCAAGCCGGCGCACTTCGTCACGGCATATCCCGGGCTTTGGAAAATTACGAGCCTGACCTGCGTCCTTCATTGAAAGCGGCGGGAATGCTTACACGTGATGCACGTGTTGTTGAGCGTAAGAAGGTTGGTCTTCACAAAGCACGTCGCTCCAAGCAGTGGGCCAAGCGTTAAGCTTTTTCAAAACCAGAATACTTATATTCAAAAAGCCGGCCCGAGGGTCGGTTTTTTTTTGAAAATTCCAGTCTCAAATTATTGACTTGCAAATAATCCCAACTATTGCTACAGGTTTTCTCAACTATGGGAGGTTATTATGCCAGATAATACAAGAAACTTGGAACATCGGGATGCTGTCGAACAGATTATAAAGCTCTTTACGTCCAATGTGCGCTCAGAACTTATTCCGTCAGATAATTTTATTTTCACGCAAAAGTATTTCGAAACAGGTCAGGCAGATGGCCTTCGTGCAACTAGCCTAAGAATGTTTTCCGATAAGATTACCCGTGAAGGCATAACGGCACATAAGCAGCATTTGAATATCGTATGTGATTGTCTTGAGGTCGCGTTGTCACGAAAATCAAGTGATGATGAGACACAGCTTCCACAGAAAGGTTTTGGGGGCTATGTTACAGGGTCAGGTCTCGTGAATAGCGGGTCACCTTTGTCGAAAGATTTTTTACAAGAAAATGGGCCATCGCCTCTTCAACTTGCAATATCCGAAATTGAACAGATCATGCCGTTGTTTCTGGGCAGACTGAAAACAGCCATCAGTAATAACTGTCTTGATAGTGCCGCACATATTGATCCACATGTACTGTCTTTAAAAACTGATATATTTGATGATGTAAAAGAGGTCATGGGCGATGTTTTGGACAAGCTTCCGCAATTGCATGACGGCCAGGAAAAATTAAAAGCACACATGCAGGCTGAGCAAGATTTCCAAAACCAGTGGATAGCCTCTGTGATGTATAGTGGGCCACAAACCGAGCGCAAATTTGTGTACGATATTAGTGGCAGGGACGCTCCTAACGTCGTTCCCTTGTTTTAAACCTCTTGTTTTTCGGCAGGTTTGTTGAGGACATAACTTCCAGGCGCGGGCTCTATAGGCTTTAGCTTTCCTTTGTCGGGGCTGCGTGCTGGTCGTTCTTTGCCTGTGCGCGGTTTAAGCCAGTCTTGCCAGTTTTCCCACCACGACCCGGTAAAGTAATCGGCATTTTCAAGCCATTCTTCGGCAGAACTGCTTTTGGTGTTATTGTTTTGCCAGAAACCGTATTTATTTTTTGAGGGCGGATTGATTACGCCTGCGACATGTCCTGATGCGGAAAGCGTGAATTTCACATCGGCACCCTCAAAACATTTTTGGCCATTATAGGTGCTTGCCCAAGGAGCAATATGGTCATCTTTGCACGAGAGAAAATAACAGGGTGTCTTTATTTTCGACAGATCGATTTTCTTGCCCTTTAGTGTCATAGCCCCTTTTTGGCACAACAGATTATCACGATACATGTTGCGAAGATAAAATTTGTGCATAGCGGCTGGCATATTCGTGGAATCATCATTCCAGTAAAGCAAGTCGAACGGAAAGGGGTCTTTACCAAGCATGTAGTTATTGACAATAAAAGACCAGATCAGATCACCCGATCTTAATATGTTGAATGTGTTTTGCAGGGACGCTGAATCCAGATATCCCATATCGTCGATTTTATCTTCCAGAACTTTGAGTTGTTCCTCATTGAGGAAGAGGCTTAGATCGCCAGCATTTTCGAAATCAATAAGTGTTGTAAAAAATGTAGCTGATTTTATGAGCTCTTCTTCGCCTTTAGCTGCCAGATAGGCAAGAGTGGTAGCCAGTAGCGTGCCACCAATACAATATCCGACAGCATTCACCTGCTTTGTGTCTGTTTGCACCTGAATTTGTTTGCAAGCCTCCAAAATACCATCTTGCATGTAATCTTCGAAGTTGGTTTCTGCATAAGTTTTATCGGGATTAACCCATGAAATGACAAAAACGGTGTGGCCTTGGTCTACCGCCCATTTGATAAGTGAGTTTTCGGGCTTCATATCCAGAATATAGTATTTGTTGATCCACGGTGGGATGAATAATAAAGGTGTTTCAAAACTACTCTTTGTTGATGGACTATATTGGATAAGTTGCATTAATCGATTTTGGTAAACCACTTTTCCAGGGGTTGTTGCAAGATTTTCACCAACTTTAAAGGCGGAATAATTTGTTTTGCTAATCCTGAAAGTTCCGCTTTCACTGTCTAAATCATCAATAAGGTTTTTCAGTCCATCTATTAGATTTTGTCCATTGGTTTCTAAAGTAGCATTTAAAATTTCAGGATTAGTCATGAAGTAATTAGACGGTGAAAGGGCGTCAGTATATTGTCTGGCTGCAAATTCCAGTCTGCGTTTTTCTTCTGTGGTTAATCCTTTTGTTTTTTCGACAAGATCCATAATCCAGTCGCAACTAACCAAATAAGTTTGTTTGATTATATTAAAGGCTATGTTTTCCTGCCATGAGGCATCTTTAAAACGTTTGTCCTTAAGCTGTTTTTCGCTGTCTTTATTTACTGTCTCGTGCCCCAAAAACTTGTGATAATTTTCCTGCCAGATAAAATTCATTTTATCCAGATAATCTATTTGTGCTTTTGCAAAGCGCTCGGGATCATTAAAGAGGTTGAGCCAGAAATCGGAAAGAGCTTCGTTAAATTTAAAAGGGTCGGCGCTATGGAGACTGGCAAAATCGTTTAAGGTTTTTGTCCAGGCGTTCTGTAACAAGGGCATGCCTTGTTCGAGAACTTCCATGTAGTTTTTTGAAAAAGCTACAGGGTCAAAGGTTGCGTTCTTTTGCGTTGAAGCCTTTTCGGATTTCATGCCTTTTCCTGTGTTCTTTTTCATTGTGTCTTGTCACTAATGGTACTTATCTGCTAATACACTACGTGTATAACAGTTTTAAAAACGTCCGGGAATTATTTAATGTATTTTCGTTGTAAATCTATAGCATTGCTCACGAGCGCTTTGATGCTTGTGGGGTGTCAGGCACATCAGAATTCACAAAGCAACAGCAGTGCCCAGATGGAAACCATGCAAAAGCCAGCATATGATACAGTATCAATGGCTATGCAAAGCAATGATGACAGTGTTCAGATTTTTTCACTGGATGGCGAGGCTACCCAATCTTATGACCCAATGGCAAACAGTTCTTACTCGGAACAACAGGCAGTTGAGGTAGCTGATACTTATGAAGATGGTAATGTGATGGTTTATTCTCTTGAAGAGAGCCTGCCACCACAGAGCAGACCCGCCACATCCATGCCATCAGATATGAGCCGGCTTCCTGATACATCAGTTTCAACGGTTTCGGTAGCACGTGTAGAAGCTGCGCCTGTTGACGAAATCAAGGCCATGCGTCCGATGCCAAAGCAGAATTACCCGTCTCCCTTTGTAACGATTCAAGATGAAACGCTCACATCACCTGAAGGAAGAGTCATAACTATGACTGCTGTTTCCGATCTTGATGAACCGAAAGAGAGTGTGGAAGGATATGGAAAAACTTTTCCCGTACTAAATAATAAAGGCGCAGCCAATCCTCTTGAGGGGCCTGTTATGACGGCACCATAATATGACACAGACAGCTTTTAAAACATCTGAAGACACAGACATATTTACTATGGATCGCAACCTTGCACTTGAGGTTGTTCGTGTTACCGAAGCCGCAGCTCTTTCTGCATCCCGTGAGGTTGGTCGCGGTGACGAGAAGGCGGCTGACAAGGCCGCCGTGGATTCCATGCGTTCGGCTCTCAACTCATTATCCATAAAGGGTCGCGTAGTTATAGGTGAGGGTGAACGTGATGAGGCCCCGATGCTCTACATAGGTGAAGAGGTCGGTACAGGTGAAGGTCCACATGTGGATATTGCGTTAGATCCTCTTGAGGGAACTACGATCACAGCAAAGGGTGGCCAGAATGCGATGGCCGTTATTGCTATGGCAGATGAAAACGGGTTTTTAAATGCTCCTGATACATATATGGAAAAACTGGCTGTTGGGCCGGGTATATCTCTTGATGCGGAGGATTTGGATGCACCGGTAGAAGACGTCTTGAAAAAAGTAGCAAGACAAAAAGAAATCTCTATGGAAGACCTTATGGTCTGTGTTCTTGACCGACCTCGCCATGAAGAGGTTATACGTCAGGTTCGCGAAGCTGGCGCAAGAATAACCCTTATTCAGGATGGGGATGTCGCGGCAGTAATTGCTGCAACAAAGGCAGATAAAGGTATCGATGTATATATGGGTACTGGTGGAGCACCAGAAGGCGTTCTAGCTGCTGCTGCGCTTAAATGCACAGGCGGACAGATACTCGGTCGCCTTGTCTTCAGAAACGAGGATGAGAAAAGCCGCGCAGACAGATGGGGAATTACGGATTATAAAAAAATATATACTATCAATGATTTGGCTCCATCTGATAATGTAATGTTTGCGGCAACTGGCGTGACGGATGGCACAATGTTAAGAGGCGTTAGACGGTATTCCGGTGGCGCAACGACTCACTCACTTGTGATGCGTTCTAAATCAGGAACTATGCGCGAAATCGTGGCCACACATAATTTTGACCGCAAAACAGGATTTTACGGCGCGGCAGATTAGGCTTTACTGATTCCTTCACAGCTTTTTGGCTTCCAAAGACACAAAACTCTGGTTTTTTCATAAAAACTTTTTCACTATGTCACCTCTCCAATTTGCGGTATGTGAGCAAAGGGGATACAATGAGAGGTACTCATTGGCAGAAGTATTCTTTTCTGTTTCTTAAATATAATACAAAAGAAAGTCTCCATGAAAACCGACGCGGTTTTAAATGTCAGCAAATCAGCCATGAATACACGTTGGGTGTATCAGGATGTGGACGAGGCATGCGTATCCCGCCTAATGCAAATGCATGGACTGCCGGAAATGATTGCACGCATATTAAGTGCCCGCGGTGTAGATGAGAAAACAGTAGAGCATTTCCTTAACCCAAGTTTGGCAAAGCATTTCCCTGATCCATATTCTTTGACAGATATGCGCGAATTTAGCACCTGGATCGCAACGCAAATTGCTAAGGGCCGGAAAATAGGCGTTTTCGGAGATTTTGACGTAGACGGTTCTACTAGTTCTGCGCTTTTCATAAATTTTTTCAAGCATTTGGGGCTGGATACGCCCTTCCATATCCCTGATCGTCTGGTGGAAGGCTATGGACCAAACATAGGGGCTTTGCAAAAGTTAAAAGAGCAAGGCGCTGAAATAGTCCTTATAGCCGATTGCGGCACGACATCTTTCGAGGTGGTGGAGCAGGGCAGGGAGTTAGGACTTGATATAGTCATCTTCGACCATCATGAGGCAGAAGAAGAACTGCCAAAGGCCAATTTTGTTATTAACCCCAAAAGGCAGGATGATAAAAGCGGTCTTGATATGCTCTGCGCTGCAGGCGTGGTGTTCGTTTCTCTTGTCGCTATGAATGCAGCTCTTCGTGAACAAGGGTTTTATAAGAAGAAAAAGCTTGCAGAAGCGCCTCTTAAAGACTGGATGGATCTTGTTGGTCTGGCCACAATTTGCGATATGGTGCCTCTGACAGGGGCTAACAGGCTTTTTGTGCAATATGGTTTTCAAAAAATGGCTGATCACGGCAATATAGGGTTGTCCGCTTTATGCGAAGTTTCCGGAATTAAAGGTGTTCCGTCTGTGATGCATGCGGGGTTTGCGCTCGGCCCCCGTATAAACGCAGGCTCTCGTGTTCATAAGGCATGTTTGGGGACACGACTGCTGTCGGCGACTTGTGGTGAGGAAGCCAGGAACATCGCCTGGACCTTGAACGATTGCAATGATAAACGCAAAGACATCCAGTCTTCTATGATGAGCGAAGCCACAACGCAAATCGCACTAAATAATGAGGATGAAAAATCACTTATATTCGTCAGTAATGAAGGCTGGCATGCTGGCTTGTCCGGGCTTGTTGCAGGCCAGATTAAGGAACGCTTTGGTAAGCCTGCCGTGGTTGTTACGTTTGCTGAGAATGAAAAAGGTGAATTGGAAGGGCGCGGTTCAGGCCGTTCAATACCGGGTGTCAATATGGCCGCAGCTTTTATTGATGCCCGCAATGAAGGTATTGTGATCAAAGGCGGTGGGCATGCTATGGCAGGAGGATTTACTGTCTTACCAGATAAGATTGAAGCGCTGAAAACCTTTTTGAATAAGCACGTCGAAAACCAGCTAAACGGGATGGAAATTATTCCCGAGCAGCTTGTTGATACACTTGCAAGTGTATCTGCTGTGAGGGCTGACTTTGTTAAGCTGATCGAAAATAATGGAGGCCCGTACGGTCAAGGTAATCCTGAACCTGTTTTTGCACTGCCTTCTGCCAGAGTGCAAATGGTCGACGTGGTTGGTAAAAACCATGTGCGTTGCAGGATTTCCGATGTAGAGGGCGGCAGCTCCATAAAGGCGATATGTTTCCGAGCTGTAGGCACACCGCTTGGTGATATGCTTTTGGATGCATCAAAAAACCATACCATACATTTGCTTGGCCGGTTTAAAATCAATGAATGGCAGGGTCGGGAAAGTGTCGAATTTATGATTACCGATGCAGCCCTTGCCAGTTCAGTTCAGAGCAGTCCGGTAGTTCAGGAAGACAGAGTTTTTGCCTGATTATCCCTCTTACTTTGTCGGTATATGTTAAAAAAATATTGACATATCACATATTCCTCTTTACTAAAATACATATTACATAAAACAAACGGAGAGGGTTTATGTCAGCTGTTCAGGCCAAGAAAGTAACATCACAAAAAAGCGCAGCACTTGCCATTTTAGAGGAAAATGATGATTACCTGGAAGGTGTCAGAAATTTGGGTCTCTATAATCTTATCAATGCAGTAGACCCTAAAAACCGTTTTGCAAAAAGAATTTGCTCTCAAATTGAAATTGACTTTGGTGATATTTTTAATGCCTTGGATGTTAACTTTCCTAAGAAGAGGAAAGAAGCTAAAACCAAGGAAGATAGAGAAAAAAGCTATTACTTCTCTGATAGTGTTGAGATTGAAGAGGCCGACTGGGAAACATTAAAGGAATACTTCAAAAGCAACAGCTCACTTGATGCTGAAATGGATAGCTTTACGAAGAATATCAAAAAGCTTGGAAATCGACTTAATCTGTCTGAAGCCGAGATGCAGGCCCTTATAATGGTGCATGCATTTGAAGAGTCTGAGGTTTACTTAAATGTTTTCCAAGGACTTGTTGAGGGTAATCAGGCAAAGGCTCCGGCTATATTGGCAGTTATGACAGGGTTTGAACATGACGTTGATGAGTTAACAAAAAGTTTTGGCCCTGTCGGTAAATTTGCTGAATTCGGGTTGATTGAATATGAAGGTGAATTTGAACAGAAACCTGTTCCGGTTATAAGAAAATATTTAGCCGATGTTCTTAGTGATGGTACTCTGGATGAAAACAACCTGGTTGAAGAACTGGTAGGGAAGCCAGTGGACGCCTCCCTGGACATTTCTAATTTCTCTCACTTCAATGAAGAGGTGAAAGATATTTCAGATCAAATAAGAGGTACAATAGAACGTGAAGAGCGTTGTAATATCCTTATTCATGGGCCTACAGGCAGTGGGAAAACAGAATTGGCGCAAGCTATAGCCCATTCTTTAGGCTTGAAGATGTACGCGGTTGGTGAAGACAACGAAACCAACACTGAAAGCCCTGATGATTACAAAACTTCCCAGAAACGTCTGGGTGCCTTTAACCACGCACAAACGGTTCTTAAGGGCAGCAAAGACGTAGTTCTAAAAATGGATGAGTTTGAAGACTTGGTGCCGAATGCTTCGGACACAACAAAGAAAGCTGACCCTCAAAGTAAAATCCTGTTGAATAACTCGCTGACCACTGCGACCGTTCCTACAATCTGGATTTGTAATGATGTCGAGAAATTTCACCCCTCATTTTTGAACCGTTTTGACCATTCATTGGCTGTTGGTTACCAGCCAATGCATGTTCGCCGAAATATCTGGGGGCATCATTTAAAGGAAAACGGGATAGAGCTTGATGAAAATGAAATCACATTTCTTGCGCGCAGATATGATAAAGTCGCTCCTCGAACAATAGGCCAGGCTTGCCATGGTGCAAGGGATATAGGCGCCGATCTGGATGCAATTCAAAGAAAGCTGCAGAATAATTCCAAGCTTATGTATGGTGACAGATATGCAACAGAAGCTGATTTTTACCTACCCCTCAATTACGATATCGATCATGTAAGCAGTAACCAGCAGGACTTACCCGGACTAGTTGAAGAGCTTGAGAAGGCAACCGCAGAAGGCCGCTCATATTCTCTGTTTTTAAAAGGTAAAAATGGTGCGGGTAAAACATCTCTGGGCTTCTATTTGGCTGAGAAATTCAAGATGGAGGCGTATAATCTTCCTCTGGAAGCACTTTTGTCGGATAGCCCAATGATGCCTGCCGAGCAAAAGCTTCGTAATGCGTTTACAGCGGCGGCCGATGATAATGGTCTGTTAATACTGGAAAACGCAGGTGCCCTGTCTAGCGATGGTCGCAGCCTGGAAAAGCTTGATCCGCGCCTTACAAAAATGCTTACAGAGCGTATGAGCAAACACCGTAAACCTGTTATCATTGTTGCAAACGAAGATGCAGGAGATACGACTGGTGAATTTGAAAAACTTATGGACAAAACGATCAGTTTTAAGGCTTTGACTTCAGAACAGGCAGGCCGTGTAGCAAAGAGCTTTACAGGTGAGGATATAGATGCGTCAGCCCTACCCAAAAACGTAGTTGTAGGTGACTTTGCAAGTGTTGCTTCAACGGAAAAGAAAGGCCTTGTCAAAGGTTCTGTTGTTGAGCAGGTGAAGGCTTTGTCAGAGCTGAAAACCGAGAGAAGAACTATAGGCTTCTAATTTTCTTGCTATAAAATTCAAACAGGAGCATATTTAAAAGATTACCATTTAAGCAAGGGATACCTTTTAGAAGTGTTCAAAGTTTCAGGGCAGGCTAATGTCGTCGTAATATTTCTTATCGCGATAGGAATACTCTGCCTTAATGCATATTACATTTATCAATCAATAGACCGTATGAAAAACCAGGCCGTCTGGGTAGCAGATACTCAGGAGCTTATTGGTGGTCTTGAAGAGCTCGTTTCCTATGTCAAGGATGTGCAGTCAGCACCGCGTGGTTACGTTATTACCGGGCAAAAGGATTATTTAAGCTCGTACAATAGCGCTATTCCCGATATTAAGACTACGGTCGCAAGGCTGGATGTCTTTATTCCTGATGACACGCAGCAGCAGTTGCGCTTTAGCGAGTTGAGACGCGAAATAGATAAACGTCTTCAGATATCAGAAAATCTCATAGAAATTTATGACGAACAGGGGAGAGATGAGGCTTTCGCTTTCGTCGCGAGCGGTTTGGGTAAGATGGAGATGGAGCGCATCCGCAATCTCGCGGGTGATATGATTTCCAATGAGAAAAATCAACTGACAATTCGCGAACACAATCTTGCGCTGGCCGTAGATAAAACACTGGCAAATGGTTTGTTTGCGTTCGCCTTATCAGTATTTACGCTAATTATTCTATTCATTCTGATTTTCATGATCTCTATAAAGCGGAAAAGAGCGGAGAAAGAGGCAGAACAGGCCTTGCAAGACGTCAATGAATTACTGGAAGAAAACAGGCTGGTTGGAATGCTTTCAGAGTACTTGCAAAGCTGTCAACAGCTTGATGAGGCCTACGAAATTATTGAAAAACATGTTCCGGAAATTCTTCCGAATACCAGCGGAGCAGTCTATCGAATGTTAAACTCTAAGAATTTGATACGGCGCACACTATCCTGGGGGGAACACATTCCTGAGACTGAAAATTTTCAACCCAGAGAGTGCTGGGCACTGAGGCGCGGGCACGAGCATAAATACAGTTTTGGTAAAACTGAACCACGCTGCCAGCATGATACTGGTGGAGAAGTAAAAACATCGCTTTGTATACCTATGCAGGCACATGGGGAGATAGTGGGCCTTCTTTACGTTACTAGTTATGGGGGAGGAGACCTTAGTCAAACAAAAAGGCAGACAGCTCAGCGTATTAGTGAGCAGATATCACTTGCGACCTCAAACCTTGAGCTTCAGGAAACATTAAGGGAGCAATCTACAAAAGATCCTCTTACCGGCCTTTTTAACCGCCGTTATTTTGAAGATACCTTTGAAAGGGAAGTCGCCCGTGCAGAAAGGTCAGAAGAACCGCTCAGTTTGCTTGTTTTGGATATCGACCATTTCAAAAGATACAATGATACGATGGGGCATGATACGGGCGATATCTTGCTTAGTCATTTTGCAAAAATTTTGTTAGGTAAAACGCGTAAAGAAGATGTTGCGGTTCGGTATGGTGGAGAAGAATTTGTATTTCTTATGACGAGAGCGAACACGAAACTTGCAGAAAAGCGTGCTAAAGAGATATCTAAGGCGGTCAAGGAAATGGATATAACCCACAAGCAAGAGTCTATCGGCAATGTTACTGTGTCAATAGGAGTTGCCTCTTATCCTGAGCATGGAAAGACTCTGGCGGATCTGCTGCATGTAGCAGATAAAGCTTTGTATAAAGCAAAAGCTGATGGACGCGACCGCGTGGTGGTCGCTAAAAAATAAAAATCTTCACCTGCTTTGGCTGTGTGCTAAATTAAAAATGATATTAATACCCTAATACTATTTTTAACGATTTAACTGTTAGAATAAATATATGACGTCTTCATCAAAAAATGATTATGGATCGCTTAAAAACTTTACAATTCTGATTGCAGAGGATTTTCATTTTATGGCGGATCTTTTGTCTTCTATGCTACGTGAGTTCGGCGTAGGCAAGATACTTCTAGCTGAGAATGGCGAAGACGCAAAGGATCTCATAAGATATAACGCATCCGGGGGGAGTGACACGAAGCCAATGGATATTGTGCTGACAGACTGGTTAATGCCACAGATGAACGGGGTGGAGCTTTTAAAATGGATTCGCTCATCAGAAAAAGATAATATAAGGTTTTTGCCTGTGGTACTCGTAAGTGCCTATACCAGCGAAGAGGTGGTGTCGGTTGCCCGCGATAATGGTGCCAATGAAGCAATAGTCAAGCCCGTATCGGGTAAGATGTTGGCGGACAGGATACTCCATATTGTTAACCACCCGCGCCCCTTTATTAAAGCGCCAGGGTTCTTCGGCCCTGACCGAAGACGTAGTGAAAGGGAATTTGAAGGCGAAGAGAAGCGGCAGTCAACAGAACAGGATGTTAAGATTTATAATGAGCAACTCTAAAGGAAAAATAGAAGTATATAACAGGGTAAATCGGCTGAAGCTGAAGGCCGGCCTGTCGCATACGGATCCCAATGCCAAGCTTCGCATTGACCCCTCTACAGTTAATAAAGCTGATAGCATTATTGAAAAAAAGGCAGAGGCTTACCCGACAGAAGTAAAGAGGGTTTTGACCGCACTTCATCAAAACTGGGTCAAAGCACAGTCAGGGGACAGAAAATCCGTACCAGAAATCATGGAAAAGATTTATCACAACGCAAACCAGATTAAGGATCTTGCTTCTACATTTAATTATCCACTTATGCAACATTTTGGGGTTTCATTGAGAGATTTTGTAGAGAAAATAGATATGAATAAAGGGGCTCACCGGACTATTGTTGATGCTCATATTGATGTTATGTGGGTTGCCCTTAATGAAAATGTGCATGATGAGGGTGATGAGCGAGCCCAAAAGCTGAAGTCGCTGGTTCAGAAGGCGATTAATAAATACTCATAAAGGTTTGAAACTAATGTTTGAATTTCTCTTTGACCCATCTGCATGGGCTGCGCTGGTCACTTTAACTGTTCTTGAGATTGTGCTTGGTATAGATAATATAATCCTGATCGCGATATTGGCAGATAAGCTGCCGGAAAAACAACGGCCAAAGGCGCGTAAGATTGGCCTCGCGGCAGCTCTTGTGACAAGAATTTTACTGCTGTCTCTCGTATTTATGATTGCACATATAATGGTGCCTTTATTTACGTTATTTGGCCATGAATACACTATTCGCGACCTGATCCTGATCATGGGGGGATTGTTCTTGCTTGCTAAGGGCACGGCCGAAATTCACGAGAAAATAGAGGGTGAAGGTTTAGAAGAAAAAGCAAAAGTGAAATCCCGTTCATTTTCCTTCATCATTATACAAATAGCTCTTATGGATATTGTCTTTTCATTTGATAGTGTTATTACAGCCATTGGTATAGCCGACCATATAGAGGTGATGGTTATTGCTGTTGTGCTTTCGATAATTGTAATGGTGCTGGCGGTGGACTGGATCAGTGAGTTTATCAATTCTAATCCAACGCTTAAAGTTTTGGCGATGAGTTATATGCTTTTGATAGGACTTGTACTAATAGGCGAAGGTGTGGGGCAACACATCCCCAAAGGTTATCTGTATTTTGCTATGGGTTTTTCATTTGGTGTGGAGTTGATAAACATGGCAGTACGGAGGAATAAATCCAGAGGGGCTGTTAATGGCTAAACCACTTGCAGACCGGAAAGAAACTCTTGAAATTCTGCAGCCCGGGGAGTATAAAAGCTATATTCTAACTAAATAAGAAGTAACAATAACTATGGCAAAATTGCAAAAACCATTAAATGCGATTGTTGTGCTCTCAGAGCTCAGCCATATATTTTGTTGCGGGCTTCCGGCATTGTTCTCGTTTTTAAGCCTTCTAAGTGGCCTTGGTGTCACTGTTTTAATGCCTTCCACTTTCGAAAATTTTCACCATTTCATGCATGATTGGGAAATCCCCATGCTTATGATATCAGGGCTAATCCTTGTTCTGGGTTGGGTACTTCATAAGATTGCCAGAAACATGGATTGTGCCAGAGATGGTTGTGCTCACCCACCTTGCGGCCCTACTAAGAAGAAATCGAATAAAATTCTTGTTATTGCGACAATCCTTTACCTAGGAAACCTTGTTTTCTTTATGCTATTCCATAGCGGGATTAGCCCATTAAATGCATAAATTTACAGTAAATACGATACTTTGCGTATATAATATGTTCACCCTAAATCCTATTGAGAAATTGAAAATTTAATGACATCAGAAAAAACTTTTGAAGATTTGGGGCTTTCACCTGAAACCCTTAAGGCGATCAAGGAAAAAGGATATACTCATCCAACCCCGATTCAAGGGCAGGCAATCCCCGCCATTTTGATGATGCGCGATGTTATCGGACTGGCACAGACGGGAACCGGGAAAACGGGGGGCTTCACTCTTCCCATGATTGAGGTTCTTGCAAATGGACGTGCGAGAAGCCGCATGCCGCGCTCTCTCGTTCTGGCTCCGACACGTGAGCTTGCGGCGCAGGTGGGAGAAAACTTTGATCTCTATGGAAAATACCACGATCTCAGCAAGGCTTTACTTGTCGGTGGCTCGTCTATGAATGAGCAGATTAAAAAGCTAGAAAAGGGGGTTGATGTCCTTATCGCCACACCGGGCCGTCTTATTGACTTGTTCGAGCGCGGACAGATCCTGCTTAACGATATTAAGGTTCTGGTTATTGATGAAGCTGACCGGATGCTTGATATGGGCTTTATCCCTGATATTGAAAAAATTGTTTCGGTTCTGCCTTTTAATCGCCAGACCTTGTTGTTCTCAGCAACTATGCCGGACGAAATAGCGCGCCTTTCAAAGAAGTTCCTTTCAAACCCCAAAACTATATCAGTCGCACCTGCCGCATCGCCAGCAGAGAGGGTTGACCAGAAAATGGTTTGGGTTTCGCAAAAGGACAAGGAGAAAATACTGTGCAACCTTCTGGATGAAAGGGATGTGAAGACAGCATTCATTTTTTGTAATCGCAAGCGTGATGTTGATAATCTTGCGCGCTCTCTCAAAAAGAAAAAATATGATGCACGCCCGCTTCACGGTGACATGGCGCAGAAATATCGTAATGAGACGCTTGATGCTTTCAAAAATGGTGAAATAAGGCTGCTTGTTTGCTCTGATGTCGCAGCCAGAGGGTTGGATGTTGATGAGGTAAGCCATGTATTTAACTATGATGTACCGTATCATCCTGATGATTATGTTCACCGCATAGGTCGCACAGGGAGAGCAGGTAAATCCGGTGAAGCCTGGATGCTTGCAACATCTTCAGACGAAAAATACATCGATACCATCGAAAAGAATATTCAGAGAAAAGTCCCTGTTGTTAAATCTTCCGACATATCCGACCAGTCGGATGAGAGTGCTGATGGAAATGTAAAAGACAAAACGCCCAAGGCCGGGAATAAAAACAGGAAGACCAACACTAAAAAACATCAGAATAAAAAATCCGAAAACCATCACTCCGAACGTAATCAGCCGGCAAATGATAAGGAAAAAGGTTTTGAGGGTGATGTTCCTGCTTTTTTCCGCTAAAAGCTTTTGTCTCTATTGACTTTATGAGGGGTTTGGCGGCAAACTGGTGCCAGTCGACTTGTTCCTACCCGATACATTCAGAATGTTAAGAAGAAATACAAACTTACCGAGGTCTAAATCCGGCAGCCTTTTGGCTTTTGCCGCGCTACCTTTTTTTGTGTTTTCGGGCGGCCTGTTACCCGCTCAGGTATCTGCGGCTGCGCCGTCCGCTGCTCCGCAGAGTGCTCAGAATGAAGGGCAGAATCCAGTGGATTTTACAGCTGATACCCTGGTTTTTAATGAGAGGGAGCAGATTGTTACAGCAACGGGAAATGTCGAATTTATACAGAATGAAAAAATTGTAAGAGCGCAGAAGGTGACTTACAATCTGACAACAGAAGTTGTGAAAGGTATAGGCGAAGTTACATTTCTAGAGCCTGACGGAAATGTATATTTCGCAAAAGATATAGAGTTTACGAAAGATTTGGCCGATGGCTTTGCGCGTGAGTTTCGTGCTGTTCTGGTTGACGGATCTCGCTTTAACGCGGAAACAGGCAAGCGTGTTGATGCTAATGAATTAATAATGACTAAAGCGTCTTATACGCCTTGTGAGCCCTGTAAGAAAAATCCGGAAAAATCACCGCCATGGCAGATCAAGGCAAGAGAGGTTGTCCATAACGCTGAAGAAAAAACAATAACGTATGATGATGCCACATTCGAAGCTTTTGGCGTGCCTGTTGCCTATACACCGTATTTTTCTCACCCTGATGGTACAGAAGACAGGAAAAGCGGGTTTCTGGCACCAGGATTTTCTTTTTCTTCGCAACTTGGTGCCGGTGTGGAAACTTCCTATTATATTGATATTGCACCCGATCTTGATGCCACAGTGGGTGCAAATGTTTACACAGAGCAGCTGCCTTTACTCTTAGGGCAAGTGCGAAAGCGTTTTGAAAAAGCCGAGGTCGAAGTGAACGGAGGGGTGACTTACTCTGACAGACGTCTCGATGATGGGGGTGTAACGGAGGAAGCTCGGGGGCATTTATTCAGTCAGGGCTTGTGGAATATAGATGAGAAATGGCGTGCCGGTTTCCAGACAGAGCTTGTCTCTGACGATCAATATGCAAGACAATATGATATTACAAGCGAAGATGTTCTGGATAATTATATTTATGCCGAGCGGTTTTCAGGACGTGATTATGCGGCAATACGCTCACTGTATTTTCAGGATATTCGGGTAAGAGAACGTGAGACTGATCAACCAACCATCCTGCCCGAGATAGAAGCTTTATTTATGGGGGATGCTGATAGTTTCCTGGGGGGTAGATTTTCCGGAGGGTTTACGGCCCTTGGTCTTAATAAAAGTGAAACAGGTGAGGATTCCTTCAGGGTAACCGGCGATGTCGGTTGGAAATCCCGCTACATCCTTCCAATAGGATTGATAAATTCAGTTGAGTTGAGTGCCCGTGGGGACAGCTATTACACACCGGATCGTGACGGAGTGGAGGGGCAATCTGCGTATCGTTTTTATCCCTATGCCCACTGGGAAACCAAGATGCCTTTTGCGCGTGATTTTGAAGATGTACAGGCTGTTATAACGCCGCAAGTAGCGTTAACGGTGGCACCCGATATTGATAATGAAAATGCAAGTATCCCAAATGACGACAGCAGAGACTTGCAAATTGACACATCTAACATCTTCGAACCTAATCGCTTCCCGGGATATGACCGCGTGGAAGATAACTCGAGAATTACATACGGTTTACGAACAGGACTGTATGATAGAAATACTAACGAAATTGAAGTTTTTTTAGGGCAGAGCTACCGATTTAAAGAGGATGCCGACCTGTTCGCCGATGGTTCCGGTCTTGAGGAGCAAAAAAGTGATTACGTTGGGGAGATAAAGGCAAGTTATCAGGACAATCTATCTTTGAACTATCGGTTCCAGTTTTCGGGGGATGATTTTGAACCTATTCGCCACGAGGTTGACAGTTTGGTAGCGGGAGGACCTTTTTCCCTGTCGTCTACATATCTTTACGCCGAAAGTCTGGATGAAACTGATGTGGTTGATACTAGGGAGCAGCTGAAGACGTATCTAACAACAGAGTTATCCGAGCAGTGGTCGGTGACAACTGGAGCTATTTATGACTTTGCCGAAGAAAATGACGGCTTTAGAAGGGCATCTTTAGGGGTTACTTACAATCATCAATGTTATACACTAGGCGCAACATTGCAGAAAAATTATACACGCAAGCGCGTAGGGGAGAGTTCGACCGAATTTTTTGTAAGGCTGGGCCTTAAGAATATTGGTGAATTTGAAGGGTAATGACTTTTTTACTTGATAACTCATTTCATATGATTGTCGTATTTGGAATGACCATAGCGGCAATTGCTGCCTTCATAAGAGAAAAGCACCCCATTGAATTTATTTGTTTTTTTCTTCTGACAGCTCTTCTTTTATTCGGACAGTTTTTTCCGATAAATGACGTTAACGGGAATAATCAGCTCAGCTCATCCGCGCTTCTGGCCGGATTTGCAAATCCTTCTCTTCTCGCGGTATTGGCTTTGCTGGTGATGGGGCAGGGGATATTGCAGACCAATGCTTTGCAGCCATTTTCCAAGCTTTTTTTGCGCGCGCCTGACAGCATGGCCTGGATAACGGTCATCACCATTCTTGTTTGTATAGCAGCCCTTTCAGCCTTCATGAATAACACACCGCTTGTGGTTTTAGCTATTCCCGTTGTGCAGGCCTTATTGCAAAGTAAGGGACGCCCTGAAAGTGAAGTAATGATGCCATTAAGCTTTATGGCCATACTTGGCGGGATGACCACGCTTGTTGGTTCCTCAACCAACCTTCTTGTCTCAAGTGCTTTACAGGAAATGGGTTTGAACGGTCTTTCATTTTTCCAGTTTTTTGCGCCTGGCTGTATTCTGGCGGGGATAGGTGCTATCTACGTCCTTTTCATACTTCCGAAATTTATGCCAGACAGAGCATCTTTTGCTACACAAATTGTTGAGGATAAGAAAGAATTCGTGGCTGAGTTTGATATTGGCCCGCAAAGTCCTCTAATCGGAGAGGAATGCAGTGGCGGTCACTTTCCATCTTTTCCTAATTTAAATGTAAGGATGATACAGCGTCGCGGGCATATTATATTGCCGCCTTTTGAGGGGTATTCCATCAATCAGGGGGACATTGTCATCGTCGCAGCAACACGAGAGACTTTGACAGATATTCTGGCACGCCACCCCGGGTTTTTGCTTTCTAATGATCAGACCAATATCATATCAGATACTGAATTCCGTGACCCGGAAGGAGGGCAGGAACAGCTCCCCGAATCTTCACGGACAAGGTTGCTTGCTGAAATTATAATAACACCTAACTCCCGCTTTATTGATATGAGCGTTGAGCAAATTGCCTTTGGTGTTCAATTTGGTGCAGTTGTTTTGGGTATCCAAAGGCGTGCCCGGGTCATCCGTAGGCGTTTTGGGCGCATCAGGCTGGAAGCCGGAGACGTTCTTTTGGTCGCAGGGCCACGACATGCAATTAACAACATGCGCGGTAGTAAAGACTTTGTGGTGCTATCAGGTTCTAAGGCAGAGGTCCCTGTGGCACAAAATGCAAAAAAAGCCCTTTTGATTTTTGCCGGAACTATTGGTCTGGCAGCAGGCGGTATCTTATCAATTCCTGTTGCGGCAATTACGGGTGCGGTAACAATGATAGCTACAGGTTGTCTGAATATAAGGCAGGCAACTCGCGCATTAGACCGTAAAATATATCTTTTGGTTGGTACTATGCTCGCCCTGGGCACGGCACTTGAAGTAACAGAAGGTGCAAATGCCGTGGCCGATGCCCTATTGATGCTACCCTTTGCAGATAGCCCTCTTGCTATGGCATCCATTTTATTCATTATAATAGCGTTTTTTACAAATATCCTTACTAACAATGCTTGCGCGATTTTGTTTACGCCTATTGCCGTAAATATGGCCATTAACCTCAATATAGATCCCATGATTTTTGCAGTGACGGTGGTTTTTGCCGCTAACTGCTCCTTTGCATCGCCTATCGGGTATCAGACAAACCTGCTTGTAATGGGACCCGGACATTACAAGTTCCGCGACTTTATATTTGCTGGTCTGCCGTTGATCCTTATATTGTGGGTTGTATATAATTTTCTTATGGTTTTTTATTACAATATCCCCATGTGGAAGACGCTTTAAAGTTGGTTTTAAGGAATGCAAAAGAATATTTATAATACACGCAAGCGTTATAATGACCGCAAAAAAAGAAGGGCGTCAGCTCTGTCTAAAATACTTGTGGTTGTTGCTCTGACATTTTTTTGCGGTATATGGATAGGTAAGCAATATAGTCTAAGCAGGGTCGAAAGCTTAAACATCAGGGTAGAAAGTCAGGCCGCAGACCTTAAGAAAATGCAGGAAAGTCTACTTGAAGCCCGGACGGATGCCCAAACAGCTAACAGCCGTTTTTTGCAGCTAAAAGAAGAAATATCAAGGGACTTGCCAAATGAAGGGCCCTTGCGTGATATCGTTGCTCATATTCGAAAGCGTCTTGAAGAAGGCATGGACCCCGAGCGACTCTTGTTTTTAATACAATCGGCAAGACCGCCGAGAAATTGTATTGATGCTCAAACCAAGCGTATCGTTGTGTCCACGCCTGACAATACAGGGCCCGACAGCTCCATAAATATTGATAACGGCACAGTAGTTGTTTCCGGGGACGGGGTGTCTGCCCGAAACGAACAGGGGCAGGCTGAAAGCTGGTTCGATGCAGCCAAACCTGTCGTTATAAATTTTACAACTAATGCAGGTCTTGAGGAGAAGAAAGAAGGGGTGTTCCCCTTATATCACTCTCTTGTGGTCGGAGATAAAGAATATAGATTTACTATAGACGAGGGCACAAGGTCATTTGCTAAGATCACTTATGATCACTGCGACTACCCCTAATGATAAAAAATTATCTACGATATTTTAGCGGACCAAAAGCACAATAAACAGAATTCCCACGGCCTGTGTAAACATCGCCGTTTCTATCCAAGCATGATTTTATGGCATTGTCCTGCTGTCTTGAGCGGGGTGTCCCCGGACAAACCAGAGGTCGAACTGACTGATATTCTCTTTTTAAAGAAACAGGCGCTTTGCAACGATGTGACGTATGTGCGGTTGAAATGTTACCTGTACCAGGTGGAAGAAGAATGCCTATTGGGGCGCGTGCATCATTTATCCCGATACCGCCAGCGCATCCTGATACTGTCATGCCTGCAAGTGCAGCTGCTGCAACTAAACTCTTCTTCATATTTACACCCTTTCTTATTCGGTTAAAAAAAGGAATAGCAAATATATTATGAAAAAACAAGAAAATTAAATATCTATGTCGCTAACGAATTCGGCGTTTGACTGGATAAAGTTAAAACGCGCCTCGGCGCTTTTGCCCATCAACTGGTCAACAAGTGTATCAACGTCAACTTTGCGTTCTTGCTGAACCATTTCTTCCATACCGTCCATGGATTCTGATTCAGGGGAATCAGAAAGAGCAGCGGCAGTGACCTGTGCCTGTGGCACTGTTATGCGCAGTAAGGTTCGACTATCTGGAGACATAGTTGTTTCCTTAAGCTGTTTTGCGGGCATTTCACCAAGTCCCTTAAACCGTGCAACCTCGACTTTTTTTCCTTTAAAGACGGTTTCCATCAATTCGCTCTTATGGGCATCATCATGAGCATATTCAGTCTTGCCGCCGCCTGAAAGTCTATAAAGAGGAGGTTGGGACAAATAAACATGCCCTAGCTCGATAAGTTCGCGCATTTGTGTGTAAAAAAATGTAATGAGGAGAGATGCAATATGCGCACCATCAACATCCGCATCGGTCATAAGTATGATACGCTCATAACGCAAATCGCCCGGATTAAAGTCCTTACCTGCACCGCAGCCCAGTGCTTGGATCAAATCCTGTATTTCCTGATTGGCTTTGATTTTGTCTTTTGAGGCACTGACCACGTTCAGGATCTTACCTCGTAAAGGCAATATAGCTTGTGTTTCACGGTTTCTGGCCTGTTTGGCAGAACCTCCCGCAGAGTCACCCTCAACAATAAAGATTTCGGTGCCTTCCGAATTGGTCCGAGAGCAATCGGCAAGTTTTCCGGGTAGGCGTAATTTACGTGTAGCGCTTTTCCGTGAGGTTGTTTTTTCTTCACGCTTCTTTAGACGCTCTTCTGCGCGAAGGATAAAAGAATTGATGAGAACATTGCTGGTATTCGGATCACTCGTCAGCCAATGGTCAAAACGGTCTTTTATGGCTTGATCGACATATTTTGAAACACTTGAGCTTACAAGACGTTCTTTGGTCTGCCCCTGAAATTGGGGATCTTTAATAAAAACTGACAGAATAACAGCAGCCCCGTTCAGGATGTCGTCGCCTGTTACGATTGAGGCTTTTTTGATATCAGCGTACTCGGAATAGGTTTTTATACCTTTATGAAGAGCAGAGCGCAGCCCCGAAACATGGGTTCCCCCTAAAGGCGTCGGTACAGTGTTACAATAGGAATGCAGGAAACTTATATCGCGATCAGGCCATGCAATTGCGTAATCAACCTTGCCCTGATCATCAGGTAATTCAACAGAACCAGAAAACGGGGTATCAACAACCAACGGTTTTCCTTCCATTTCCTGAGTAAGAAAATCAAGTATACCGTTTGGAAAATGGAATACATCTTCTTGTGGGACGGGGCTTTCTTCACCAAGTAACTCTTCGTCACAAGACCACCTAATCTCGACACCTTTATAAAGATAGGCTTTTGAACGCGCCGTTTTATAGAGGAGGGCAGGTTTCAATTTCGCATTATCGCCGAAAATTTCAGGATCGGCGTGAAAATGAACTGTTGTCCCGCGTCTGTTATGCACAGGGCCCATGTCTTCAAGTTTGGTTGTTGCTTTACCACGGCTGAAGGATTGCTTGTAAAGCTTCTTGTCTCGGGCCACCTCAACCCACATTTCATCCGAGAGTGCGTTAACCACAGATATACCGACCCCATGAAGACCGCCGGATGTTTGATAAGCTTTGCCTCCGAATTTACCACCGGAGTGGAGTGTGGTTAAAATAACTTCAAGCGCAGATTTGCCGGGGTATTTAGGGTGGGGATCGATAGGTATACCACGCCCGTTATCACTGATTGTCACGGATGAATCCCCGTGAATATGTATTTCTATTCTTGCGGCATAGCCAGCGACCGCCTCATCCATAGAGTTATCAAGTATCTCGTGAACAAGATGGTGAAGCGCCTTGTCATCCGTTCCGCCAATATACATGCCCGGTCTTTTTCGAACAGGCTCCAGACCTTCCAGTACCTCGATATCAGCGGCGCTGTAATCCTGGGATTTAACATCTTTATCTGCGAAAAGGTCACTCATAGGGCTTGTTAAGGTTTTTTATATATAATTAAATGATAATAACTGCATTGATAGTAATAGAGGTATTTCAGGGACAATGTAAATGAATAATCCGAAAGGCACAGACATGAACTGTGCAAAACAGCTGACAAGGCAGGTCGTGGCACCTGACGAGGCCAAAAATCCGATAGGGGACATTTTCGGTGGCTGGCTTCTTTCCCATATGGATATTGCAGGAGGGCAACGCGCCTACGATGTGGCTGATGGGCGTGCTGTCACTGTTGCTGTCGATAAAATGACTTTTAAAAAACCGCTTTATGCAGGGGACCATCTTAAAATTTATACAGATGTTGCCTCGATAGGACACACCTCTGTCTCAATCCATGTTATTGTTGAGGTTGAGAGAGAGGGAGAAAATGTAGAAGTTGCCGACGGGATTTTCACATTTGTCGCTATAAATAAAGATAAACGCCCCAGACCCATATACGAGGAATGATGAAGAAAATTAGATATCTGATTGTTTTTGCGCTGATAATGGCTTTTGCATCAAGCGTATCCCATGCCCAGGATAAAATAATTGACGAAAGCATTCCGGCTTTGTCCTATGATACAAAGCTGACCAAGGAAGAATTTTATTCGAAAACGCGCGAAGTAAAAGAAACACCATCCGGTGACGAATATCTGGCATATCATGTCAGGTTACCTCAGGACTGGACGGAAGTTAGTGGACGAAGCCCGCAGTCGGAAGATCTGAGCAGCAAGCTGCTTGGTGAGGTCGTTCGCTTTGTGTCACCCCCTGAAATTGACAAGCGTGCTTTATTCACTATTCGTGCGATGAAGATGGAATATCTTATAAGCACAAAAAACTGGTTTTTGAACTTCATCAAAACAAACGGCTATTCTATTGAAGGAATGGATGCGAGTAACGAAAACAAGGTTCTGGCGGAATATGTCGTTTTTAAAGAAAATGTCTCCTATCTTGTCAGGGCTGTTGCTCAAAGGAACGGCAATCGTATGGTTTTAGCGGAATATATGATTCCTCCGGGAATGCCTGGTGATGCCATGGGCATGCAAAAATGGTCTATATTGACGTTTGGACTGGAAAACAGGGATCCGGCACCCCCTATAGAGCTACAAAAGCTTCCCTTATTGGATGTCGCTGCTTTTTATTATCCCTCTGACTGGATGGCTATGCCGACGAATGATAAAAGCTTGGAGAAGATGAAGATTTCACTTCTGAAAGTTTCGGACAACCCTGTTAAGGAGAAAAGGGACAAGGAGGCAAAGCTTCAGGATGGAGCCATAAGCACTTATTATTATGATAAAAAATCGCACCCGGACATTGCTGAAAAACTTTCTGTAGTTAAAGAGGCTTTGAAGGAGAAGAACATGACGCCGGGGCAAGAACTTTTACAAATTGAGAGAAAAGAGCGTTCTTCGGCTTACAAATATCATCCTATGAAAGCTTTTGAGGTGGATATAACGGAGGGTAGGTATATAGATTATGAATATTGGGTGACGTATACGGAAAGTCCTGGCGCATATATGATAGTAACACTTGTAACGCCAGCAAGAGACACCGATTTTCTTGAGTGGTCAAAGAATATCTCGGCCTTTTCGCTGGTGGCGGACAGTTTTACAATGATGTAAAAAAAGCCCGCATTTAACGGGCTTTTTCATTCTGTTCAGTGTTTTACTCTAGCAGGCATAGTACATATCGAACTCGACAGGGTGAGTCGTCGTTTCATAACGCTCGACTTCTTCCATTTTCAAGTCGATGTAATTTTCAATCATGTCTTTTGTAAATACGTCTCCTTTAACCAAGAAGTCATGGTCGCTTTGCAAACTTTCGAGTGCTTCTCTAAGCGAGCGGCAAACATGAGGAACTTTAAGGAGATCTTCTTTTGACAACTCATAAAGGTTTGAGTCCATGGCTTCGCCAGGGTGAATTTTATTTTCAATCCCGTCGAGTCCGGCCATAAGCAGTGCAGAAAAAGCCAGATACGGGTTAGCACTCGGATCAGGAAAACGTACTTCTACACGTTTTGCCTTTTCGCCCTTTGCCATCGGAATACGGCAGGATGCTGATCTGTTTCTCGCAGAATATGCTAGAAGAACAGGGGCTTCATAACCAGGAACAAGACGTTTGTAGCTGTTCGTTGTTGGATTGGTAAATGCGTTCAAAGCGCGGGCGTGTTTTATTATCCCGCCAATATAGTAAAGGCACATATCAGAAAGGCCTGCATATTTATCTCCTGCGAATAAAGGCTTGCCGCCTTTCCACAATGACTGGTGAACATGCATACCTGAACCGTTATCAGCGTGAACAGGTTTTGGCATGAAGGTGGCCGTGCGTCCATAGGAATGTGCAACATTTTTTACAACATATTTGTAAAGCTGAATGTTATCGGCACACTCGACCAGACCGCCATGTTTGATACCGAGTTCGCATTGGCTGGGGGCAACTTCATGGTGATGTTTTTCAACCTCTACACCTGTATCGGCTAGAACAGAAAGCATTTCGGCACGTATATCTGATAAGGCATCAATCGGCGCATCAGGAAAATATCCACCTTTATGGCCGGGGCGGTGCCCCATATTTCCACTGGAAATTTCTTTATCCGAATTGTAAGTGCCTTCTTCCCCGTCAATCTGGTAACCCATTCTGTGAGGGTGTGTGGAAACACGCACATCTTCAAAGATAAAAAATTCAGCTTCCGGACCAAAAGAAGCGCTTTCAGCGACACCACTTTTCTGGATATAGGCTTCGGCCTTTTTGGCGATGGAGCGCGGATCACGGTCATAGGCCTCATCAGTGGAAGGTTCAAATACATCACAAAAGACTTTAATTGTCGGCTGTACCGCAAACGGGTCAACTATAACCTTATTCAGATCGGGCACGAGGTTCATATCTGACTCATTGATAGCTTTCCATCCTGAAATGGATGAGCCGTCAAAGTAAATTCCATCTTTCATCAGGTCTTTATCAATAGTACTGATGTGCTGTGCTGTGTGTTGCAGTCTACCTTTCAGGTCTGTGAACCAGAATTCTACATATTCAATGTTTTCAGAATCGCATAGCTTCATAAAGTCGGAAGCGTTTTTGATTTTTACGGTTTTGGAAGTCGTCATACCCTATATCCTTTGTGCGTCGCACCTATGTAAAAAATGATTAAAAACCATGCAAAATATGCATGACAGTGATTAACTAACATAGCTTTATGTATGAGTCCACATGGCTTTCTCAAAAAAATCTATTTTTTCGGTGGACAAGCACATAGGTTTTACGGCATATACATGTCCTTGAAAGTTTTTGCTTTCGTGGCGACTGTAGCTCAGTTGGTAGAGCCCACGGTTGTGGTCCGTGTGGTCGCGGGTTCGAGCCCCGTCAGTCGCCCCATTTTTCTTCTCTATCCCATTATAATAGGTTTGACATATTACGTGTGTCTACTGTAGCATCGCCTCTTAAATAAAGGGGTGTTAAGTTAATGTTTAGAAGTCGAACCAACTGCCTTGATGGTGACCAATATTTGTGTGCACAAACGGGCAGAGAGCTGGATAATAAAACTATACTGGTGGGGGTCTCCCCTAACACAGGTAATCAGTTCATATTAAGCGGGTTACTTCGTTCTGATTGGGTAACAGCTAACCAAATGGCACCAAGAATATCGTCCAGATATGTGTCTGATATGCGTATGGCTTCACAACAGGAGCTTGAAGTTCTCCATGCCGCTAGAGATATGGGGGCTCTGGCGGAAAAATTTGAGGATATTGCAAGTCGCGGTCATGGTTGGATGTGGTCTGGTGATACAATACATTATGCAACTGAAACAGCCTGGGTGAAATCCTTGTCACATGGTGGTGTCGCAGGACACCATAAGGAAGAAAGGTACATAGTGCCGCTTGTCAAAGACCTATAATCGTTTTACCGCGTTGGTGCCTGATAGGTGGAGTCAGGATGGTTGCGGATGTTTTCAAGAAATTCTTTTGCCCATCTGGCGTCTTCTAAAGCATTGTGAATGTTTTCCGGACGTATTGGTTTTACTCCATCTGGCGTTCCTATACGTTCAAACTCCTGCTGTATATTCAAGCCATTGATGTCCCATTCATCCGGGAAGCCGGTTACAGATGTAGGTGTCATGATTTGTCTCAGCATGACCATATCTTCTTCAATGCAATAATAATTGAACTTCGTAGGTTTTTTCCCCACAAAGTCGAAAATCTGGGGTTTCATGTCGCGTAAAGATATCCATGTATCTTCAGGCGGTAGTTTATCCAAAACATTTTCTCTGACCCACCTGTTTTCCTGAGCGGCCTTTAAATTGAATTCCGAGCTGACAGCATAATATTCCTGCCCATCATCATTTATCATGCCGATACTGATTAATTCTGTAACAGGAACCCTTCTCCCGTCTGCCAGATCAAGCCGATATTGAATGAATTCAGTGTCAAAAACGATGTTCTGCTTATTTTCCATACTGCAAACTAACATGGTGGTGTTGTGGGGGCAATAATTTGCTCTAAGGAAAAAGTAAGCTATTTTAGACGCTATGCTTGAAAATTCTCCAAAGCTCTGGGCCAACTACTATCACGATAAACGACCAGACACACATAAATATGATTACGGGCACGGTGTTGCTGTATCGGGTATGGAAATGACTGGCGCTACCATACTGGCTTCCAAAGCTGCGTTAAGGTGTGGTTTGGGATTGCTTTCAATATCTGCGCCACGGGAACTTCATTCAATTTACAAAACGAGTGTTTACGAGGCTCTAGTCAAGGATGCAGCTGAGCTGGAAGATATTCTGGATGATGACAGGGTGACAACCTGCTTGATAGGGCAGGGAGCTGCCCCCGATGAGAAAACGAAAAAAACCGTTTTAAAATGTCTCGAATTCATGAGGAAAAAGGGGGGGCGGTGTATACTCGATGCGGGCGCTTTGAGTAGTTTTGAGGATGAGCCGGAAGAATTGTTCGATGCTTTGTATCCGCATTGTATTCTGACACCTCATGAGCGTGAGTTCGCGAAGCTATTTGGAGAAATTGATAGACGCGAGCAAGCTATTGAGCAGGCCATTGGAAAGGCAGGCTGTACGATTGTATTAAAAGGTTCTGAAACACTCATAGCCTCACCGGGTGAGGAGACCATATTGAATGATGTCTCATCTGCGTGGCTTGCCACAGGTGGAACAGGTGACGTGTTGTCCGGCATTTTGCTCGGGCTATCCGGTTTCCTCGGAGAAAAAATTTCGACGCATTTATTGGCCGCTTCTGCCGTCTGGTTTCATGGTAAAAGTGGCATTGAGGCAGGGGTTGCGCTATGTGCTTCTGACCTTCCGGATTACCTTCCGGCACTGATCGAAGAGGTTATTAAAAAAGAATTTTAAAAAAATGAAGAATTTTACTTGGCGTTTGGGAAAAAGTGCGTTAAAACAAGCGCCGAGCTAAATCGTGCGGGTGTGGCGGAATTGGTAGACGCACCAGATTTAGGTTCTGGCGCCGCGAGGCGTGGGGGTTCAAGTCCCTTCACCCGCACCATTGCTCTTTATATAAAGAAGCCTGATTTAATGTGGCAGGCTTCTTTCGACACATTAAAATTCACCAAAAACTAAGCGGGTTAAATCATCATGCAGGTAAAAGAAGTTAAAAGCAGCGGTCTGGAACACGAATTTGAAGTTAATATTCCGGCCAATGATATTCAAAAGCTTGTTGATGCCGAATTGTTGACAATGGGCCAGAAGGTCAAAATACCAGGTTTCCGCCCAGGTAAGGTGCCTCTAAATGTCTTAAAACAGAAATATACACGCCACGTCATGGCGGATGTTTTGGAAAAGGCTGTTCAGGAATCATCCCACAAGCTTGTCACAGATAAAAAACTTAAACCTGCTATCCAGCCTAAAATTGAAGTGAAAAGCTTTGATGAAGGGAAAGATCTGACATACACAATTAAAGTTGAGGTTCTGCCTGACTTTAAAGTTATGGACCTGACAAAGGTTAAGGTTGAGAAGCCTGTTGCTGACGTAGAGAAAAAAGCCGTCGACGAAATTCTGGAAAATGTTGCGGAGAACAACCGTGACCTCACACCTATAAAAGAAGACAGAAAAGCCAAAAAAGGCGATGTTCTGAAAATTGACTTCCACGGTAAACGTGCAGATGGTTTTGAAGTACCTGGTATGCACGGTCATGATCATGACCTTGAACTTGGTGGCGGCCAGTTCATTCCAGGTTTCGAGGACCAGCTTATCGGAACGAAAAAAGGTGATCACGTTCATGTGAATGTGACATTCCCTGAGAATTACAACCAAAAAGACCTTGCCGGTCAGGAAGCTGTGTTTCACGTCGATGTGAAAGAAATTCAGGAAGGCAAACCTGCTAAATTGAACGATGACCTTGCCAAAAAACTTGGTTTGGAAAGCATGGATGCCCTCCGCGAAGCTGTTGAGGAACAAATCAAGGCGGATCAGGAAAGCTACACACGTATGAAGCTTAAGAAGAACCTGCTTGATATTCTGGATGAAAATCACAATTTCAAGCTTCCGTCTTCTATGGTCGAGCAAGAACACAAGCATATTATCCAGCAGCTTGAGCGCGACCCTAATGGTCCGGGCGAAGGTAAAATGGAAGATGCAGATAAAGAAGAGCTCCTGCCTTTGGCTGAACGCCGCGTAAGACTTGGTGTCGTACTGGCCGAAATTGGTCAGCAGGAAAAAGTCGAGGTGTCCCAACAGGAATTGCAGCAAGCGGTTATTGCCGAAGCACGCAAATACCCTGGTCAGGAAAAAATGGTTTTTGACTACTACAGCAAAAACCCGCAGGTACTTGAGTCTTTACGTGCGCCTTTATTCGAAGATAAGGTTGTTGATTCCATTCTTGAGAAAGCCACTGTGACAGAGAAAAAAGTATCTGTTGAAGATCTGATGGCGGATGATGAAGAAATCCCAGGCGCAAAAGGCAAGAAAAAATCTGCTAAAAAGTCTGACTCTTCTTCTAAAAAGGCCACTGATAAAAAGCCGGCAGCCAAGAAAGAAACAGCTAAAAAAGATACTGCCAAGAAATCATCTGCGAAAAAAACCAAGAAATAGTGCCTCGCCCCTTGAACTAATTCATCAGGCACTATAGTTTTTATTCCAAGGTTTTAATTCACCCTATTCGATTCTAAATTCAGGGATAATATTTACATGAGCGACTTAATAGACACCCAAGCTAACTATCTGGTTCCAACCGTTATTGAACAAACAAATCGCGGCGAGCGGGCTTTTGATATATATTCACGCCTTTTGAAAGAGCGCATTATCTTCTTGACCGGGCCTGTGAATGATGGTGTGTCCTCCCTTATCTGCGCGCAGCTTTTGTTTCTGGAATCAGAAAACCCGGGTAAGGACATATCCTTTTACATTAACTCTCCGGGCGGCGTTGTAACCTCTGGAATGGCGATGTATGACACAATGCAATACATTAAATGTGATGTAACAACTGTGTGCATAGGTCAGGCTGCATCCATGGGATCTTTGTTGCTGGCTGCCGGAGCGGCAGGCAAGCGTTATATCCTTCCTAATGCCCGCGTTATGGTTCACCAGCCTTCAGGCGGTGCGCAGGGGCAGGCGACCGATATCGAAATACAGGCTCGTGAAATCCTTAATCTTCGCAAAAGACTAAACGATATCTATGTTCACCATACAGGGCGTAAGCTGACTGAAATTGAAAAAGCACTTGAACGTGATACTTTCATGTCAGCAGATGAAGCCAAGAAATTCGGTATCGTGGACCATGTGGTTGAATCAAGAGCCGAGATCAAGTCA
>NZNU01000053.1 GCA_002695035.1 Micavibrio sp.
AAATGAATGTGAGGATGATCGGAAATGCCGGACAAGCCAATCTCTGCAATTTTCTGACTGGGCATAACATTTTGTCCGTTATCAACGACAATTGATCCGTTTTTTAAATGGCAATATTGGGATAACCAGCCGTTCTCGTGATCAATGATGACCCCGTTTCCGCAATTCCTGTTCGCATCATTTAAAGCTGTTTTCGCCTGCTCGCCGCGAAACGCGTCTTCCTCACCATCACGGAAGCGCAACACTTTCCCTTTGGCAACGGATACAACATCCACGCCTTTTTCCATTTCAACCGTATCACGAATGGCAAAATCAACACCCTTATGTCCGTCATAGCTGCGCGGACCACAAACGGAATCAGAAATTTTTTCATTCGCAGGGTTTGTATCGGGCGTATTTAATAACCAGCAATCCACACCATATTCACAGCGCGCCGGAAATCGTATTTTGAAATCTTGTTCTGCGGCGTTATTGGCACTCACCTCTTGCTGGGCATAGGAGACATGAGGGCTTATCATGGTAAGCCCAATCAAGATAACGGTACAACGAGCTAGACTTATCCACATGATCTTTTCTCCTTAAGGGTGCAATTACGTATGCGTTAACGTTTGTTAAATATGATTAGTGATATGCGATATCAAGTCCCGGATCAACTGGATCTGCCACTTACCGACACAAGGGAAATCCCGTGTGAGGCACTGGATGATATTGCCCAACGATTTGCAGGCACAATAAACAGCGAGGGCACACGCGTCAAATTCAGGCTTTCAGACGATCTGGAAACAGAAACACCGCGTCGCGCGTCACATGATTTAAATTTAAAAAATGTGAATGATTTGCTGCGTTATTTGCGAACCTTTCCCGTTCTTCGCAATCATACACTGTTCCAACTTCATGACGGGGCTGAAATTCCGCATAATCAATTTATTTATCCGACCTACGCTATGGATAAAATTATGGATCTGATGCTGGCGGAAAGTTACAAAGACCCGTTTGATGTGCGCCATTTGAAGCGCCCGATAATACTGGCCAGCGCGCAAGTCAGTATGGTGTCCGGCCCTTATTATGAGGAACGGCCCAGAACCAGCAAATATGGCGATGTTAAATTTCAGGTCACAAGCGATAATATGGGTGCGCGCTCTTTGCTTAATCGTGCGTCGCATGGAAAGCTCTTCTATATGCGCCCGACCTTACGCAAAAGCGATAAGGGCTACTACGAGCTGTCCGGCAAGATCGGTATGAACCAGATGGCAGATTATACGCCGCGTCCAATTAATACAGATTACGCCTTACCGAATACGTGGAAACGCCCGACGCATTAAGCTCTGACTTACAATAAAATTACATGATTAAATGTATATTTAGGATTATATTCCTTTAGATCAACAACACCCGTGTCTTTAAGGCGCGGGTTTTTTTATAGGAGAAAATATGATTGGGTTTAAAATAAACAGCGATATTGGAAACAGTAGAGATTCTAGAGATGAAGATGTATTAAACTCACGGCAAGCTTTATCTTATCTAGGCTACGAAGATAAAAATCCTGACTTTGTATTAGTTGACTCAAGTTTGGACAAGAATATTCGTAGTTTTCAAAAATCTAAAGGTTTAAAAGTTGATGGATTTATGTCCCCCGGTGGTGAAACCGAAGAACAGGTTGATAAAAGTCTTAAAGTAAAGATATTGAATGATGTTAGTGCCTTGATAAAAGAAAGAAATAAAGACAATATAAAGAAATGGAGAGAGTATGGAGGTGTGGCTGGTGCCGCGGTTGGCGGCAGTGTTGCAGCGGGACGAACTGCAATTTTTACAGGACCCCTTGGCTTTTATGCGGGTCGAGAAGCAGGAGAAAAACTTTACACATTTATTGATAAGCTACACACCGACGAATTAGAAAAGCTAAAAGACCGCCTGGAACAGGAAACAAAATAATGTCTGTCAAATTGTTGAAAAAAACTTTTACAACCCCTTATATGCGCCGGCAATACGATGGAACATATATGTTTGCGCCGGAAGGATCTTATGGACCGACCTGTCAAATCGGGCCCTTCACAGCCAAGTTTACTATCCTGCTCTATCTGGCTTCATTAGTTTATACCATAAGTGTACTTGCCATGGCGTTTTTTGAAGTTGGGAACCCCCTTTTCTTTGACACTATTCTTGTAGTGGGTTCTGTTTACCTGCTCTATCTATACCTTCTGTGCAAAATATCACCACCCGCGAAAAATTTGACTGCCGAGGGAAAATCCCAGAAGCCATTTTCAAAATTAAAGCTTTGCCTTTTTCTTATCTTTGGGATTTTTCTTTGTATTGTCTCAACCGAGGACCTGCTTGACGTGATTACCATGGCGAGCGACGGTTTTCTGGAACTTTATAATTCAAGTCTCATATTCAGTATATCTGTTTTGATAGTTTTTGTTTGCTCTAAGAAACTTATTCAGCGTACCCGGTAATCTCACGGTCATTTCGACTACGCGGTAGTGCATGGAGAAATCTCCGGCCATATATCGATGAGATTCCTCGACTTCGCCCGGAATGACGAGGACTGGCAAGACACTTTTTCTTTTTATCTGGCAATTTGCGTCAAAACCTTGTAGACAAGGCGCGAGACAAAATTCCGCCCCCCGATATAAGGACACTCATGACTAAAGATTTAAGAAATATCGCTATTATCGCCCACGTTGACCACGGGAAAACGACCCTCATCGACTCCATCTTGAAACAAAGCGGATCATTCCGTGAAAACCAGCAGGTGGATGAGCGCGCGATGGATTCCAACGATCTTGAAAAAGAACGCGGTATTACAATTCTGGCCAAATGCACAGCCATTAAATGGAATGATACAAAAATCAATATTATTGACACACCCGGCCACGCCGATTTCGGTGGCGAGGTGGAACGTGTGCTTAGCATGGCAGACGGCGTTATCCTTCTGACCGATGCCGCAGAAGGCCCATTGCCACAGACAAAATTCGTACTTGGTAAGGCCTTAAAGCAAGGCATGCGTCCAATTGTGGTTATCAATAAAATTGACCGTGGTGACGCAAGGCCTGACGCCGTTCTGGATGAAGTCTTTGATCTGTTCGCCTCTTTGGATGCAACAGACGAGCAGCTTGATTTCCCAATACTTTATGCATCTGGCCGTGATGGTTGGTGTACGGATGATCTGGAAAATGGTGCACGTGAGAACCTGCACCCATTGCTTGATCTGATCTTAAACCACGTACCCGCTCCTGATGTCGATCCAAGCAAACCTTTTACAATGCTGTCCACGCTTCTTAGCCGCGATCCGTTTTTAGGCCGTGTTTTGACAGGGCGTATTTATTCCGGGACAGCCAAGGTTAATGCCGCTGTAAAGTCTATCAATCTTGACGGCAAACTGGTTGAAAACTTCCGCCTGACCAAGTTGATGACTTTTGAAGGTTTGAACCAGGTTCCTGCCACAGAAGTCCAGGCCGGTGATATCGTGGCCGTTGCCGGTATGGCAAAAACATCTGTTGCCGATACAATTTGTGATCCCGCGGTAACCCAACCAGTACCAACTGACCCGGTTGACCCGCCAACAATGGCTGTAACTATTGCTGTGAACGACTCTCCTCTGGCCGGTACCGAAGGTAAAAAGCTAACCTCTACAATGATCCGTGACCGATTGATGGCAGAGGCTGAAACCAATGTCGCCATACGAGTGACCGAAACGGCAGGTAAAGATGCCTATGAACTTGCCGGACGCGGAGAATTGCAACTTGGTGTATTAATCGAAACAATGCGCCGCGAAGGGTTCGAACTCTCAGTGTCTCGCCCGCGTGTTCTTCTGAAGGAAGAAAACGGGCAAAAAATGGAGCCTTATGAAGAAGTTATTGTTGACGTTGATGAGGAATATACAGGTGCAGTCGTTGAAAAAATGACAGGTCGCAAGGCCGAAATGCTGGACATGCGCCCTTCCGGACACGGTAAAACCCGTATTGTATTCCGTGCGCCATCACGCGGACTTATCGGATATCAGTCACAGTTCCTGACCGATACAAGAGGGACGGGACTAATGAACCGCCTGTTTGATTCTTATGGTCCTTACAAAGGTGATATTGGTGGCCGCAGAAACGGTGCCCTTATTTCTACGGATAAGGGCGAGGCCGTTGGTTACGCCATTTTCAACCTGCAAGATCGCGGCACAATGTTTATCGGGCATGGTGATAAAGTCTATCAGGGCATGATTGTAGGTGAAAACTCCCGCGATAATGATTTGGATATTAACGTGTTGAAAGGTAAAAAACTGACCAATGTCCGCGCCTCGGGAACAGATGAAAATATCACTTTGACACCACCGCGTAAAATGTCACTGGAAGAACTGATGTCCTATATTAATGAGGACGAGTTGGTTGAAGTGACACCTCAATCCCTGCGCCTTCGTAAAGTACATCTGCACCCAACCGACCGTGAACTGGCGGCAAAAGCAGCTAAAAAGGCCGGCGCGCTAATTTAGACTTTTACAAGCGCGCGTGCGCAGCATGTTTTACTTTTGACAGATATTCCCTGTTTTCGTATAAAAAATAAAAAAAATATGAAAACAGGGGCATCTTTTATGACATCACTTCGAAATCCTTTTATGGCGCACGCCGATATTAGCAAACATCTACCCTCACATAAGGGTCGTAAGGTGTTTAATCTTTCCGGCGACCAAATTGACTGCTATGAAACCGGATATCTGGGCGATCATCCGACACCCGCAAACGATAACCTGACAAATATGAAGTCCGATTTTGGCTTATGTGGCAAAGACTTTATGTATGTGCCAACGCAAGACCGCAGACAAAAACTATCAGAGCTTTTTGATGAAATTGCACCTGGCGGAAAAATGCTTCTTATGTATCGCACAGTTGGGCTTGATGAGGGTATGCACCCTATTTCAATTGGCGAGATGAATGATATAGCCCGCGACGTTGTCACAGAGCAAAACGGTTTTTATTCCTGCCCTGCGGCCATTGATGATCCGATGGGCCGTAAAACTGACACCGGGGAGCCTTACCGCTGGTATCAGTGCCTGATGCATAAAATATAGGCAGCAAAAATATAATTAATTCTAAGGAAATAACTATGCCAACACCACAAGACGCACTGCAGAAGAAAAACGCTAACGACCCACGTTACCCCTTTAGAACGCTTGCCGCAGTCGCCGCCAATGATGCCGACTTTTTGAAAAAATTTCTAAAGGACAAAAAGAACGATCCTAATCAGGTTAATAATTTAGATCGAGGCCCGGTTCATCTCGCGGTGGAAAATGAATCAGGAGATGACGTCTTTGATGTCCTCTTAACCCACAGGCGGGTAGACCCTAATTTGCGAGATAACAGCGGTGCTACCCCGGTTTATTTAGCTGTTGTTTTTCAAAAACACGCCCAATTAGACTCTCTTTTAAAAAGCAGTAAGGTTGATATCACACTCGCAGACCGTAATGGCAAAACCCCCTATGATGTCGCTAAGGCTATGGGAAACACCCATGCCGAAAATGAACTGGCGAAACGTCTGGGAAAACCCTCCCCCGCGATGCCAACCCCCTAAGAGCATCAATGCCTGATGCATAGAATATAATCTAAGCCTCTGGTGGCTGCCATGCCTTTACGGTTTCACGTTGGATTTGACGGACAAGATCTTCTTTTTCCCTGATCTGGTCTACAATGGATCTGACCTGGTTTTTTTGCGCCTCATCTGGAGGCTCCATAAAAAAAGAACTTGTATAGCGTGACAACTGACCCGAAAGATTTTCTATATCTTCAAGAGTTTCAAGATAGGGTTCTGACGGGAGAGGTAATTGTGAAAGGCGAGGCGCATTAAATTCACCCTGCCAAAATTTCAGGCCCTCGCTTTCCATTGCCTCTTGGAACAGTTCCGGTCTTCTGGCTTCCAACATAGTTAAAAGTTTTTGCACTTTGCCGTGTATATTTTCAATCTTTTCCATTGCTGACATTCGTGACGCCTCATCTGGATTGGCGTTATGTCCTATATCAGAAAAAAGTGCTGCAAAATTTATGGTATAAACTGCCCGACCCTTTTCAAGAGCCTGTTCAATCTGCGCCAAGATCAGCCGAGCGGCAGATGACACGTCACCATTTACAATAAGGCCATCACATAGGGTTTTTTCCAAATCATCTTTGATATCAAACTCGACCCTGCCGCTTTGAATGAAAATATCGATGATACGTTGCCTTTTTGATTGAAGGTCACTTCCACCGCCACCCGTATAAAATTCTATATCAGATGGTGCGGGAAGAGACTTGCTAACGAGCCCGTTTAAAATACTATCCTGACTGTTTTTTTGAGAAATATTCGGGTTAGCGCCGCTATCAAGCGCCAATTTAACATCAGCGGGATTTATACGATCAACAGCAGATCTGAGAGCCTCCTCTGCGGCATTTACTTCGAATATGTTCTCAGGCCGTTCCATTTTCTTTACCTTCGTTTTGTCTTATATAGAAGGTAACGGTTTTATCGGAGCGTAATAAAGTTGTAAATGTAAAAAACTTTCCCTTTTCTTTTTACGAACAACAGCCTAGATAGGTAGACTATGAAACGATTACTTATACTTTTTTCTTTAATACTGGTAACAGGTATCAGTGCCGCGGCTTATGCGCAAACGCGCAATACCGAAGTCATTCGCGCCGAAAATTACCTGAAAAATTTAAAAACAGGTAAAGCCCGCTTTGTCCAGACAACATCAGATGGTCGCGAGGCGAGCGGAACATTTTACCTGAAACGCCCAGGAAAATTGCGCTTCCAATATGAGAAGCCAAGCAATGATTTTGTCGTGGCTGACGGACTTTTTATCTATTTCTATGACAGCGAGATGGAACAGCAATCAAATGCGCCTATAGGCCAGACTTTGGCCGATTTTATCCTGCGCAAAGATTTGAAGCTTTCAGGCGATGTGACCGTGCAAAAAGTTGCGCGTGCCAACGGCCTTATCCAAATTCTTCTCACCCAAACCGATGATGCGGGCGCAGGTACATTAACGCTTGGTTTTACCGAGCAACCTTACCAGCTTAAAAAATGGCGTGTTGTTGACGGCGCAGGCGGTATCACAGAAGTCGAGCTTTTCGATCTAAAAACAGGCATGGATTTACCCAATTCTCTATTTGTTTATCGTGATCCAAAGCCAACAGGTTATAACCAGTAATTTACCCCATGTCTCGAATTGTTAAGAAAGACCATGTTGCGCCTGACATTGTAAAATTATGTGTCGATACAAAAACCCATATGGCCTATAAGGCGGGCCAGGCCTTTTTCCTGAAATGCGCCGATTATGAGGCCCGCCCCTATTCCGTTGCCAACGCCCCTGATAAAAACAGCACCATTCTTGAATTTCATATCAAAAAAAGCGGCGGGTTAAGTACATATCTGGTTGAAAAATCGCAAGAGGGCGATGAGGTAAACATATCCGGCCCGACTGGTGATATCACCTTTAATTCACGCTGTAAAAAACCGATCCTTGCCATTGCGGGCGGTACAGGGCTTGCTCAGATCAAAAGCATATGTGAGGCCGCCCTCTCCACAGACCGGAAAACACATGTCCATCTTTATCACGGCGCACGCAGTGAAGAAGACTTATATATGGACGGATATTTTTCCGAGGCTGATTTAAATGACCCGCATTTTCTTTATTACGGTGTTTTATCCGACAGTAATAATATTGAACCTCACCACAGGACTGGCCTTGTAGGCGACGTCGCAGCCAATGACTTTGAGGATTTGTCGGGTTTCCGCGCCTATATTTGCGGGCCTGCGCCTATGGTTGTGCACACGCAAAGCCTGTTGCTGGAAAAAGGCATTGACCCGAAGCGTATTCACGCGGAAAATTGGTCAAAGGACTAAAAAACTCTATACGCTCATGTCACAACGCGCCCTTGATAATCTTATAAAGCTAATGTCCGGTCTACCCGGACTGGGGCCCCGTTCAGCAAGGCGCGCCGTTTTACACCTTATTACAAAAAAAGAGACAGTGATGCGGCCCCTGGCACGAGCGCTGAGCGATGCCGCAGAGTCAGTTATAACATGCGAAATATGCGGCAATCTGGATACTGTATCGCCTTGTGAAATCTGTCAAAGCCCCTCACGCGACCAGAATACGTTATGTGTTGTTGAATCAGTTGCCGATATCTGGGCCATTGAGCGCGCAGGCCATTATAGCGGCCTCTACCATGTTTTGGGGGGGCTGCTCTCAGCCATTGACGGTATCCAACCCGAGGACCTCGGCCTTGACCGCCTTGAAAAGCGCATCGTTGATAACAATATGGGCGAGGTTATTTTGGCTTTATCTGCGACCGTAAATGGACAGACGACCGCACATTACATCTCCGATATTATCGAGGATAAAGGTATAAATATTACCGGCCTTGCCCGTGGTATTCCGGTTGGCGGTGAGCTGGACTATCTGGATGATTCCACAATTACGACTGCCTTTAAATCACGAAAAAAAATTTCCTGATCTCTTGGGATTTATCTCTATATTTAAGCCTTCGTGTATTTCAAAAAAACTGCATGCAGGTTAAATAGCAACAGTCCCAACAAAACAAGCGCGCCTGCCTGATGAGCGGCAGCAAGAAGTATCGGCACACCCAGCAGAAGTGTAGAAATACCAAGCCCGACCTGTATAAATGTCATACCTGCCAGCGCACCTGCCTTTACCCGCCATGCAAAGGTCAGAATGAAAAGCCCGGCAAGGATTGCAATCCAGCGATGGACAAATTGAATGGCCGCAGGCGTTTCATGCAGGCTGGCCAGTGATTTAACCTCAACCGGAACAAGTTCACCGCCCATCAATGGCCAGGTATTGTAGACAAGGCCGCCATTGGTTCCGGCCACAAAAGCACCCCAGATGATTGTGAGCGACAGGAAGAAAAGTGCTGACAGGCCGTGGCGTTTCAGGCAAAAGTTATCCATGCTCCATCTGGCGCGGCCATTTCTCAGATCAAAAATTGTCCAAAGCAACAGAGCGTAAATAAGGACTGCCAGCGATAAATGTGCAGCAAGTCTGTAATGGGAAACATCTATTCGCTCGGAAAGGCCGCTCATGACCATGTACCAGCCCATAAGCCCTTGTGCCGCTCCCATTGCGAGTATGAAAAGCAGTCGCGGCTTGTATCCGGTTGGAATCAGTCCTTTTATCCAAAACCATAATAAAGGCAAGGCATAAACAAGACCGATCAAACGCCCCCAAAGGCGGTGCAGCCATTCCCAAAAGAAAATACGCTTAAAGTCTGACAATTCCATCCAGCTGTTGACTTGGTTGTATTGAGGGATTTCCTTGTAAAGGTCGAAAACACGGCTCCACTCAGCCTCACTTAATGGGGGCACCGCCCCGATAATCGGGTTCCATTCCACCATAGAGAGGCCGGATTCTGTCAGTCTGGTAATTGCGCCAATAACTGCCATGGCAAAAACCATAAAAGCTGTAAAAGACAGCCACACAACGATTTTCTTGTTTTCAAATGCCTCAGACATAAATTGCATTTTTCTCCGTTTGAGAATATGTTTAATCATATGGGAGATATATTAGCAAGACGGCTGGGGATTATTGAAGGCTTTTTTGGTGAGCCTTGGAGCTGGGCAGACCGCCGTGCGGTAGTCAAAAAACTGGCCCCTTTAGGGTACGGATTTTACATTTACGCCCCCAAGGCCGATGCTTATTTGCGAAAAAAATGGCAAGAGCCTTACCCGAAAAAACACCTCAAAGAGCTAAAAAAGTTTGCGCGCCACTGCAAAAAACTGGGTGTACGTGTCGGCGTAGGCCTCAGCCCATATGAGGCCTATATAGATTTTGATGACGACAAAAAAGCCGCTTTAAAAAGCCGCCTTAAAATGTTTGATGATATCGGTATTGATGATCTGGCGATTTTGTTTGATGACATGAAGGGGGATATTCCCGATTTGGCGCAAATCCAAGGTGAAATCATGGATTTTGTACGCGAGAACACACATGCCGACCGCCTCATCATGTGCCCGAGCTATTACAGTGACTCCGCAATACTGGATGAAGTGTTTGGGCAGCGTCCCGACAATTATCTTGAAGATCTGGGAAAAGTCCTGCACCCCGATATCGAGGTTTTCTGGACGGGGGAAAAAGTCTGCTCACCCGCATATTCAGTAGAACATTTGGAATCTGTCAAAGAGAGATTGGGACGCAAACCTTTCATATGGGACAATTACCCGGTCAATGACGGGGAAAAAATGTCAAAATTCCTGCATCTACGTGGCTTTAATAATTCAGCAAAAGCCTTAAACTCTCATAGCAACGGACATGCTGTTAACCCTGCTTTACAGGCGAGGTTAAGTCTTGTTCCCGCATATACTTTGGCGGTGAGTTACAAAAACCCAAATACATATAGCCCTGCACTTGCATTTGCCGAAGGGGCAAAGAAGATGTTGGGTGTACGCGTCGGAAGCAATATCATAAGAGATGTTGGTGCTTTTCAGGATAAAGGTTTAGACGGGATCAGCGATGAGGACAAAAAATCACTGCGGGCGCGTTACGCCAAAATTCAGTCGCCGGCCGCGCGTGAAATCGTCAGATGGTTAGACGGGAAATATTCTACCCACGCCCATGAAGCCGTATTAACGCAATAGCGATATGGGTGGGTCAGCCCTCTATTTCTTCATTGATTTTGGTTGCCATATTTGCTTTACCTATCCTTATGACACAAGACACAGCACATAAAACCGATGCAATTATAATAGGCGCAGGGCCCGTTGGCCTTTTTGCCGTTTTCGAACTTGGCCTTTTGGATATGAAGGCGCATCTGGTCGATATTCTGGATAAGCCTGGCGGGCAATGTGCCGAGCTTTATCCTGAAAAACCAATTTATGACATTCCCGCCTATCCGATCATAACCGGACAGGAACTGACCGACCGTCTGATGGAACAGATTGAACCTTTCGGCCCTGTTTTCCATCTACAGCAAATGGCCGAATCTTTAGAAAAGATGGATAATGGTCACTGGAAATTGACGACAGACGATAAAATCACGATTGAGGCTCCCGTTATCATCATCGCCGCAGGCGGCGGGTCTTTCATGCCCAAAAAGCCGAATATTAAAAATCTGGAGGACTTTGAAGGAACATCTGTCTTCTACTCAGTCAAACAGATGGAGAAATTCCGTGGTAAGAATCTCTTGATTGCGGGGGGAGGCGATTCCGCTCTGGACTGGACATTAAACCTACAGCCTCTTGCGCAAAGTCTCTCACTTGTACACCGCCGCGACGAGTTCCGTGCAGCGCCTGACAGTGTCAACAAAATGCGCGGTCTGGTCGAAGACCGAAAAATGGATTTGCATGTCGGCGATATAAAAGAATTACATGGCGAGAATGGGAAATTGAGCCGTGTTGTTGTGCAAAAACGAGGTGAAGAGCCTTATGCAGTTGAATGTGACACTTTGCTGGCCTTTTACGGTTTAACGATGAAACTTGGGCCGATTGCAAATTTCGGGCTTAATTTGCATGAAAACCTCATCCCTGTAGATACGGAAAAATTTGAAACTTCAGAAGCCGGTATTTTTGCCATAGGGGATATCAACCATTATCCCGGGAAGCTCAAACTTATCCTGTCCGGATTTCATGAAGCTGCCCTTATGGCACAACAGGCTTTCCGCTATGTGCATCCGGATAAGAAATTAAGGTTTCAGTACACAACAAGCTCCACCGACCTACAAAATAAGCTGGGCGTAAATGATAAGGACGAAGCCGCGTAAGCGCAGTAAATACTAAAACTATTTATTTACTTAAAGCCTATCCTGTGGTCAATTATCACACATGCAATTCGATATTCTGACAGCCACCAAACAAGGATATAAAACCGTATGGGACGAGCGTGCCTATCTGGTGAAACTGGCCCTTATCCCTGTCATAATCAAGATTATCTGTTTTTTCGTTGCCTATTCCTTGGAAGTCTATCAGGGGACTTTTTCCTATCCGCTTTTCATGCTGCCTGCCTATTTTGCAGAAGGGTGGCTTATCGCACAATTTTTAAGGACAACACTCACCGGAGAAAGATGGCCTGTCCGCGTTAAGGGATCCGTTGAGGAGCATTTTGATTGGCTTGTAATGCGCGCTCGCTCTATCCTTGCCTGTATTCTCACCTACGTGCTGATCGCAATGGCCCATGGCGGCGCCCTTGTTTTTCTTGTTAAATTCCGCGAGCTTGCCGAAGAGCAGGAGGCCGCACTGGCAGGGGACGGCAATCCTATGCTGGTATTTGGCGCATTGGCGCTTATAGGTCTGTTGCTGTGGGGGTTTCGCCTTTTATGGCTTCATGTTCCCATGATACTACTTGTTCCGGTCAGGAATTATCTGAAATTCTTAGGCGGCATGATGTCATCATTTCATATGCTGGCCGTGTGGATGCTCTCAATCATTCCGGTCTTTTTCCTTATGATGTTTATTACATCCCTTGCGCTAGGGCCGACAGGTGGTGCGCTTGCAGATGCCCCGCCTTTCTTATCCTTTCTGTTTATAGGGCTGAACCTTGTTGCCGAGACAGTCACTGCCGTTATAGCCTCAGTCGCGATGGCGGCCCTTATAAAGCCGCTTTTGATCCTTTATGGAGCCAAGCCTCTTTTTCCAAATGATGGGCAAGATAGCAAAAGAAAATAACAACTAAGAGACACTTTATACATATGAAAATCATCGTTACTGACCAGAGCGGAGAAACGCACGAGCTTGAAGCCATTGAAGGATGGCGCGTCATGGAAATTATAAAAGATTACGGGCTGCCGATTAAGGCCGAATGTGGCGGGGCCTGCTGTTGTGCAACTTGCCATGTTTACGTGGACGAAGACTGGCAGGACAAGCTTTATCCACCCACTGACGAGGAAATAGATATGCTGGATGAGGCAATGGATATTGAAGATAATTCCCGCCTGTCCTGTCAGATCCTTATGTCGGAGGACCTGGATGGCTTGAAACTGACTTTAGCAGAAAGCGCGTGTCCCTGATTATTGCAAAACAAGTTCGCCGCTGGAAATTTTAAATTCTGCAGGCGAGATAAGCCCCTTACTGGTGACTGATACGGAATGGAGTTTCCCTTCCAGCTCTCGAGACCAAAAAGACAAAAAGTCATTTAATTTCGGATATATAGGGGTTTGATCATAATCCTGCCAAATATAGCTTTGCAAAAAGCTGGGATAATCTGGCAAGTGGTAAAAAATCTCAGCCGTTGTCAGGCTGCATTTTTCTTGCAGTTGTAAATATAAGCTTTGATCACAATTATCCATGCGAAAAACTCCTCTTTTACACTGTTTTTAGTTTTCCATGAATTTATTGACAAATCTTTAATAAAAAGAGGGTTTAAACATTTTTACAACTAGAGTGGATTTCGTTGTGATTTACGCTAAATGACTGTATAGTAAAGATATACACCGTTACAGAACATGATATTTATTCAAGGAAGAGAGTTTTGGTATGACAAAATCCGATCTTATACAGCGCCTTGCAGATTTGAACCCGCATCTTTATCTGCGCGATATTGAAAAAATCGTAAATACAATTTTTGATGAAATCACAACCGCACTTTCAGAAGGTGATCGCGTTGAGTTACGCGGCTTTGGTGCTTTTTCCGTAAAAGAGCGTGCCGCGCGCATGGGGCGCAACCCCCGCACAGGCGAAAGCGTAAAAGTTGAGGCAAAAAACATGCCCTTCTTTAAAACCGGTAAGGCTTTGAGAGAACGCCTGAACGAAGATTAAACAAGACTTAAGTTTTTAATTATGGTTTTACTTCGCTGGTTTATAACTGTTGTCATCACACTTGCTGTGCTTGGTTTTACACTTTCAAATCTTGAGCAGGTTGATGTGCAGCTGACACCTTTTACAGGTTCTTACACATTGCCACTTTATTTCTTGATTTTGGGGTCTGTCGCGCTTGGCTTCATTTGGGGTGGCTTACTCGTCTGGCTTAATACCTATCCGCAAAGACGCGAGGGACAAAAGGCCAAGAAGCGTGTCGATAAACTGGAAAAAGAATTAGACGATGAGCGCGAGCAGAAAAAAAATGTAGCTTCTCCCAGATCAATAGAGAGCACATCTGACCAGACATATCTGGAAAACAAAAATGACTAAATTCACGCCGGAAAATTGCCGGATATTTGTTGCGGCAGATACCCCTCATCTGGACACGGCAATGTCGATTGCGGGTGCAGTAAACAAAAAAGGTGCTGGGTTAAAACTGGGTCTGGAATTTTTTAACAGTCAGGGACCGGGCGGTGTACGTACTATCTCGGAAGAATGTCGCGATCTGCCTATTTTTCTGGATTTAAAATATTATGATATTCCAAATACCGTAACATCTGCAATCAGGGCCGTTCTTGCGGTTACTAAGCCGGCTTATCTTAATGTTCATGCTTCTGGCGGTTTTACAATGATGCAAGACGCGAAAAAAGCTTGCGGTAAAGATACAAAATTATTGGCGGTGACCGCGCTCACTTCATTTGATGAGGACGCGTTTGAAAAAGCCGGATATAATGGGCCAATCGCAAACATCGTTGAAAAACAAGCGCGCCTCGCCCAAGACGCAGGTCTGGATGGTGTTGTATGCTCAGCGCACGAAATTGAGAAGCTGCGCGAGGTATGCGGTAAAGATTTTATCCTTATGGTGCCCGGCATTCGCCCGGAAGGCCAGGATACCCAAGACCAGAAACGGGTTATGACACCCAATAAAGCCATTGAACTGGGCGCTTCACACCTTGTTATAGGACGCCCCATTACCCAAGCCCCCGATCCGGCAGAGGCCTTACAAAATATTTGCCAAACCCTTTAGGCATGGAAACTTTTTTAAAAAAATGACACGGATCAAGATTTGCGGAATTAATACGCTTGACGCCATGGAAGCGGCGGCTTCAGCAGGAGCCCATTATGTTGGCCTCGTCTTTGTGAACTCTTCACCGCGTTATATCGACATCGAAAACGCGCGCCACCTAACCGGCCATGTCCCGACCTCGGTCAAATCTGTAGGTCTTTTCAAAGATGCGAATGATTTATTTATTCAAAACATATTGCACCGTGTGCCATTAAACATGTTGCAACTTCACGGGGCAGAAGATCCGACACGTGTAAAACATATCAAAGAAAAATTCGGCTTGCCTGTAATGAAGGCAATTCCCATTGCTGATGAAACCGATTTAGAGGCCATAGATGCATATAAAAATGTTGTCGACTGGTTTTTATTTGATACGAAACTTCCCGATGGGAGGTCAGGCGGGTCAGGCCACGCCTTTGACTGGAGCTTGCTTAAAGGGCTAGAGGTTAAAAAACCGTGGATGCTGGCGGGGGGATTAAACGCGGATAATATAGCCGAAGCCTTGGCTGTTTTAAGTCCTGATGCAGTTGATGTGTCAAGTGGTGTAGAAACCTCACCAGGGCAGAAAAATGCTGCCAAAATAAAAAGATTTATTCAGACCGTAAAATCTGCTTAAACTTGGCCCCATGACATTACTCAAAAATTCATCACTTTCCGAACCTGACGAACACGGCCATTTTGGCGAATATGGCGGACGCTATGTCGCAGAAACACTCATGCCGCTTATGCTGGAAGTTGAGAAAGCCTGGAATGAAGCGCGGCAGGATCAGGATTTCTGGGATCAGTTTGATATGTTGGCGCGTGATTATATCGGACGGCCTTCCCCTCTATACTATGCACAGGCAACCACTGAACATCTTGGCGGCGCAAAAGTTTACTTCAAGCGTGATGAGCTGAATCATACTGGCGCACATAAAATTAATCATTGTATTGGTCAGGTACTTTTGGCCAAACGGATGGGAAAAACACGCATTATAGCCGAAACAGGGGCAGGTCAGCACGGTGTGGCAACGGCCACAGTATGTGCATTGTTCAAAATGCCATGCACTGTTTTTATGGGTGCAGAAGATATCGAACGTCAAAAACCAAATGTCTTTCGTATGAAGCTGCTTGGCGCTGAAATTATACCGGTAAAAAGCGGCTCTGGCACTTTAAAGGATGCTATGAATGAGGCACTCAGATACTGGGTCGCCAATGTCCATGATACTTATTATATAATCGGCACGGTTGCAGGGCCTCACCCCTATCCTGCCATGGTGCGCGACTTTCAATCTGTCATCGGGCGCGAAACCCGTGAACAGATGCTGGAAAAAGAAGGCAGATTGCCCGACTCCCTTGTTGCATGTATTGGAGGGGGATCAAATGCAATTGGTTTGTTCCACCCTTTTTTGGAAGATGAAACTGTTGAAATGTACGGGGTAGAGGCCGCCGGATACGGTGTTGAGACCGATCAGCATGCCGCAAGTCTTAATGGCGGAACACCCGGTATATTACATGGAATGAAGTCTTATTTTCTACAGGATGAGCACGGACAGATAAAAGATGCCCACTCCATATCCGCAGGTCTTGATTATCCTGGTATTGGGCCTGAACATGCCTATCTGTTCGACAAGAAGCGTATAAATTACGTCTCCTCAACAGATGAAGAAGCACTGGACGCTTTTCAAAAACTTGCCAGACTTGAAGGTATATTGCCGGCACTTGAGCCATCCCACGCCTTTGCCTATGTTTTAAAGCACGCACCAACTCTGCCAAAAGACCATATTATGGTTATGAATCTATGTGGTCGCGGTGACAAGGACATCATTACTGTTGCAAAACACCTCAATATTGAGCTATAAATGCATTATGAAAAATTATTCTTTTGCGTATAGTGGACCTGAAGATAGTTTTGATAGAGGCTATGCCTATGCATCAACAGCACTGACACGCGCCGATTTCGGGCTAATCTACGGCAATAAACATATGTGCCGTGAATTGGCCGAGACAGCTGCTGCACATTACCATGCGGGACTTTTCGATAAGATTATCGTCAGCGGCGGCGTGATTATGGACAATGTGGAAAGCGATATTCTTGAGGCCGACGCGCTCGCCCAGGGTCTGATGAAGAATGGTGTTCCAAAGTTGAATATTATTTTTGAACGCGCCGCACGTAACACCCAGGAAAATATCGTTAACAGCAAGGACCTTCTGCATAAGGCCGGATTATTTGCAGATACGCATTCCGTAATCGGGTTTGGCCATGCCAAAGCAGGTGACCGTTTCTTAATGACGCTTGCGAAAAGCTGGTCGAAGGTATTACCAATGCACGTACAAGTCGCCCCGCGACAGGTTTTCAACGGCGAAGCACAAGCGTGTAAAGAGTTTGAAAGAGAACGACAGTTCTATGCGCGGAAAATCCCCGCCTATACAGAAATGGGATACCTTCATCCTGTTGATCATGATAAACTAACTGAAGAAATATCTGATTATGCAACTCGTTTTGGCCAGGGTTTCAGCGCTGCGTTTCCATCATCGCCTTAGATCTGGATTTTTTAAATGGCATGGAATGATTTTTTTAAGAGGCAGAAACAGATTTTATCCAATCCTGCTTTATCAGATTTCGACAATCTCCCCCTAAAATTCACCTATCTTTATTATAAGTCGATAAAAAAAGGAAATTTGCCACCGAAATTTTCTGATTTTGATTTTAAAAAGCTTGGCACTTTTGAAAGATACTGCGCCGTAGTTCAACATAAAGTACCTCAATTTTTTCAATATCTGGAAGTTAAAGACAAGCTGGTTTCGCTATACGGAAAAGATTTGACGAATCAGACCTTTGAAACAGCTTACGAGAAGAAAGACTATGAATATGTAATGGGCATATATCTCAAAGTTTGTGAAAACGAGACACCGCTTTATGTGCGCAACTCTTGGAGAACGCTTGTCAGAAATGTAGGGTATTATTCATTGCTTTTGCCTTTCGAAAAGCATGAGGATGGTAGTCGCTATATCGTAAGTTGCATAACGCCATCTGATCTTGGTATTAAATACGCTAAAGACTGGAAAGAAGCCGACGATATAAAGACCCTGCAAAACATGGTTGATTTCTAAAGGTGGTTTTTATCAGCCACAATGAATATCTGTAACGATTCCACTCTCATCTGTGACCAGATTTATTCTTGTAGCCACGTAGTCCATAGTGATCATATCACCTTTTTGGTACACCCTGTACGTCCATGGTGTTTCATCGCGAATTTTATCAAGTGTAATCATGTCGGGTTTTTCACCGATCCAGATTTGAGGAGTCGGGCAGTCACCATTTTGCGTAGTCACCATTTTAAATGTTTCAACAACACTTTGTGACGCACTACCTGAAGCTGACTGCGCCGAAGACTGTACGTCACTTTCCGCACACGCGCACAGCAGTAAAGTCGTGAAAATTAAAGTACAGTTTTTCCTAAGCATCGATATTCTGTGCCTTCAATGCGTTTTCCTGAATAAACTCACGGCGTGGCTCGACGACATCACCCATAAGCGTTGAGAATACATCATTGGCCTCAGCCGCATCATCAATTTCAACCTGAAGCAATATGCGGGCATCCGGATCAAGTGTGGTTTCCCAAAGCTGTTCCGGATCCATTTCCCCAAGACCCTTATAACGAGATATCTGCATGCCTTTTCTGGCAATCGCTAGAACTTCGTTATACAGATCGCGAGGCCCTTCAATTTTCACCGCATCTCTGTCTTTATACTGAAGCTGACCTGGCTCGGAAAAATACTCAGACAAGAACTTTTGAGCTGTATGCATGCGTGTTGCATTGGGCAATCTAACATGATTGAGACTGAAATTAGCCTGCTCAGTCACACCGCGGAGTGTACGTGTGAACCTGTACCCTGTTGTCTCACTAAATTCAGCGTTCCAAGTGTTTTCATTTTTGCGAGCCAGCATGTTCAGGCGTTCCGCCACTTTATCTGCGAGCGCCGTGGCCTGTTTCGTATCATCCTCTATTTCAGGATCAAAAGCACCAGCAATTGCGGCTTGCTCAACAATTTGAGGGAAGCCGGTACGCATTGCAATCATCTGTACAGATTCAGACATCTGACGCGATTTTATAATCACATCCTTGAGCTCCTGACTGCTATGCTGGGCTCCATCTGCTGTCACATAAACCAGATCACTCAAAGATGAATTGATCAAATATTCATCCATTGCCAGATCATCCTTCAAATAGGTTTCCGCTTTACCGCGAGAGACTTTGTAAAGAGGTGGCTGGGCGATATAAAGATACCCTTTCTCGATGATTTCAGGCATATAGCGATAGAAGAACGTAAGAAGAAGCGTACGTATATGTGATCCATCAACGTCGGCGTCAGTCATGATAACAATTTTATGGTATCGCGTTTTTTCAATGTTAAATTCATCATGAATACCCGTACCAAGCGCTGTAATCAGTGTTCCCAATTCCTGAGAGCTAAGAATACGGTCAAGGCGCGCCCGCTCTACATTCAGGATTTTACCTTTAAGTGGTAAAATAGCCTGGTTTTTACGGTTTCTGGCCTGTTTTGCAGAACCTCCCGCTGAGTCCCCCTCAACGATGAAAAGTTCAGATAGTGAAGGATCTCGCTCCTGACAATCAGCCAGCTTACCCGGCAGATTGGAAATATCCATGACCCCTTTACGACGTGATAGCTCGCGCGCTCTACGCGCTGCCTCGCGGGCGCTTGCCGCATCCACGATTTTAGAAACAATTTTCTTTGCTTCCGCAGGATTTTCTTCCAGCCAGGTCGAAAGCCCCTCAGACACTTGCTGTTCAACAACCGGGCGAACCTCTGAGGAAACGAGCTTGTCCTTAGTCTGGGAACTGAATTTCGGGTCAGGCACCTTCACAGATAACACGCATGTCAATCCTTCACGGATATCATCCCCGCTGATAGACATGTCTTTTTTCTTAATCAGATTGTTATCTTCGGCATATTTACCAACAACACGCGTCAGCGCAGAGCGAAAACCCGCAAGGTGCGTACCGCCATCACGTTGTGGAATATTATTTGTAAAGCAAAGTGTTGTCTCGTGGAAAGCCTCTGTCCACACCATGGCACATTCCACGCTGATACCATTATCTTCATCCTCGCCATTCACGGCAACAGCGGGTTTAAACAAAACCTGCTTGGAGCGGTTCAGATAATCAACAAAGCTTTCGATCCCGCCTTCATAATAAAGCTGGGATTCCTTGGGCTCTTCGCCGCGATCATCACGCAATATTATATTTACACCGGAGTTCAGGAAGGCCAGTTCACGAAGGCGGTCTTGCAACGTCGTAAAATCAAAATCTGTCATCGTAAATGTTTCGGATGAGGGCATGAACGTGATTTCAGTCCCTTTTTTACCGTCTGCATCACCAACGACCTCAAGAGGTTTTTCCGATTCCCCGTGGCGGAAACGAATAAAGTGTTCTTTACCGTCGCGCCAGATGCGCAATGTCAGCCATTCGGACAGGGCGTTCACAACCGAAACCCCCACACCGTGCAATCCACCGGAAACCTTATAGGAATTCTGGTCAAACTTACCCCCGGCGTGAAGCTGGGTCATAATAACCTCTGCCGCGGAAATGCCTTCTTCTTTATGCATATCCACCGGAATACCGCGTCCGTTATCGGAAACGCTTACCGACCCATCTGCGTTTAGTATAACTTCAGTTCTATCGCAATGGCCGGCCAAGGCTTCATCAATCGCGTTATCGACGACTTCATAGACCATGTGGTGAAGACCGGATCCGTCATCGGTATCACCGATATACATTCCCGGGCGTTTACGAACAGCCTCAAGGCCCTTTAGAACCTTAATCGAATCAGCACCATAATCGGCATTATTTTGAGGTTGTTTGTTTTCCAATGCTTCAGCCATTTAGTCTACCTTTAAGTTATTAAAATAAAACGGTTTTTATATACCCAATACTCTGCCAATTTTATAGCATAGCGCCCGCCCAAAAGACAGCAAAAAGCCCGGTTTTTAAAGGGTTTTCCCATGTTTTTCAGGAGCCTGAAATAATAGCTGTTAATATTACAAAGCAGAGGGGGAAACTTTGCCGTTTTCGATCAAGAAAGCGGAAGATTTATCTTTTATTTCCTCAAACAAAGATTTTTCCGTACCCGTCAGCCAGATTTGCCCGCCCAGCGTTTCCAGTAACTCATATAATGCGGAGCGGCGCCTTTCATCAAGATGTGCCGAGACCTCATCCAGCAGGAGCACAGGCGGTGCGCCGCGCTCTCCGGCAACAAGCCAGCTATGCGCCAGAACAATACCTATGAGTAGCGCTTTCTGTTCTCCAGTTGAGGATTGCGCTGCATCCATGTCCTTGTCATGAAACACAGCATGAAAATCGGACCGGTGTGTCCCAAGAGATGCACCCCCGCTTACCGCGTCAAGCTCACGAGCTTTTTCCAAAGCATTTTTGAACACTTCCTCGGCCTCGACAGCCGAATTACTTTTCAACTGGTCTTCTATCATCCCCTTGATAGTAAGGCGCGCCTTCGGGAAATAGGCTTCACTTTCCAAAGTATTGTGGTCTATTGCATGTGTTAGGCGTGACAAATAGTCAAGGCGGGAGGCCGCAATTGCAATTCCAGCCTCTGCCATTTGCGCCTCCAGGCCGGAAAGCCATTTCGGATCAGGCCGACGTCTGTCATCTTTCAAAAGCTTTGACCTTTGATACATCGCATTCTCATAGCGTTTAATGCGCCCTGTATGTGCCGGGTCATGCGATGCCGCCAGACGATCAAAGAAGCGCCGCCGCTCACCAGTACTGTCTGTAAAAAGTCCATCCATTTGTGGTGTAAGCCAGAGGGCTGATATGTACTCCCCCAAATCTGATTGTGTTGAGCTCTCACCCTGTATGCTTATTTTACGTTTATCGGCTGCCGCGCCGCCGCTTACACGCCCTGTTCCGATTTTCACTTCACCAAAATCTGTAATAACTTTCCCGGCCACCCCCCAGGGCGCTTTACGGCCCATATTCTGGATATCGGAAATTTTGGACGAGCGAAGGCCGCGCCCCGGTGACAATAAGGAGACAGCCTCCAATATATTTGTTTTACCCGCACCATTTGGGCCGACCAGAACAACAAAACCCGCCTTTAAACCAGTAAGGCGGGCCGTGTCATAATTCCGGAAATTTTGTAGCGAAAGCTCAAAAAGATAAGACATATCAGTGGTGATATAAGTCCTATCTCTCTATACACGCAAAGGCATAAGCACGAATAGCGCTGATGTATCGCTTGTGTCCTGAATTATCGTTGGTGATGCAGAATCCGCCAATGTAATGCGGCATCCGTCACCATCAATCAGGCTCGTGATATCAAGAAGATATTTCGCGTTGAAACCTATCTCCATATCAGGAGCCTCTGATTTAACTTCTATATCCTCTGTCGCGCTTCCGGCCTCGGGAGAATTGGCTGAAAGTGTGACAGTTTTCCCCTTCAGAGAAATTTTGATCGCGCGTGACTTACCGTCAGAGATCGTTGAAACACGGTCAATGGCACGAGAAAGCGTCTTAGGATCAACATCAACGATTTTGTCATTATTGGCCGGGATGACGCGCTGATAATCAGGAAAAGTCCCATCTATCAGTTTTGATGTCATAACCACATGGTCAAAAGCAAAACGAATTTTGTTTTCTGACAAGGATATGTTGATTGTATCCCCCGCCTCATCAATCAGCTTACGCAATTCACCAACGGCCTTACGTGGTACGATAATGCCAGGCATGCCGGATGCACCATCAGGCAGAGGCATATCAAAACGCGCCAAGCGGTGGCCGTCAGTTGCAACCGCACGAAGCACGGATACGCCATCGCTTTCTGAGGCATGCAAATAGATACCGTTCAGATAATAACGTGTCTCTTCCGTGGACATTGCAAACTTGGTGCGGTCGATAAGTGCGCGTAAATCAGCAGCAGGAATAGCGAAACTTGTCTCAAGATCGTCGACGCCGATCTGAGGGAAATCCTCAACCGGCAGGCATGACAATCTGAACTTCGAACGCCCGGCTTCGACAGTCATAAAGTTTCCTGAGCCATCCAGCTCTAAATTCACTTTTGAACCATCAGGCAATTTACGGACAATATCGTGAAGTGTCTGTGCAGGAGCAGTTGTTGCGCCTTGAGTTTCAACTTCTGCTGCCACAGATTCGGTAATTTCCAAATCCATATCTGTTGTGTTCAAATTCAAAACACCGTCTTCTGCACGCAACAAAACATTTGCCAGAATAGGAATAGTATTCCTGCGTTCAACGACAGAATACACATGGCTGAGTGAGCGTAACAGAGCTGCTTTATCAATTGACAGTTTCATCTTTGACCAATCCTTAATAATCCGTAATCGGGGGAATCAATAATATTTGGGTAAACTATAAACAAGAGAACGGAACCTGCCAAGCGCTTTTGGCTTGGAAATGTTCCGTTTTCCCTAGATTCTTTAAGAGTTTTTGCGTGTTTAGACGTCTTAGCCTGTTAAAGCACGGCGAAGAACATCAACGTCCTGCGCGAATGACGGATCCTCGTCACAAAGCTCCTCAATTTTACGCACAGCATGCATGACCGTTGTGTGGTCACGCCCACCAAATTTGCGCCCGATTTCAGGCAAAGAGCGTGCCGTTAATTGTTTGGCCAGATACATTGCAACCTGTCTTGGGCGCGCAACATTTCTGGAACGGCGTGCTGAGTGCATGTCAGTCAGCTTAAGGTTGTAGTGTTCGGCCACACGGCGTTGTATTTCATCAATTGTAATGCGGCGATCATGCGAGCGGAGCAGATCCTGTAACACATTTTGTGTGGTCTCAAGAGTGACAGGTTCATTCGTCACATCCGCATGCGCCGCAATACGGTTTAGCGCACCCTCAAGCTCACGAATATTGGAGGTCACCTTCAGTGCCAGAAACTCAAGAACCGGATCAGGTATATTCACACCCAGCATGTCTCTTTTTGCTTTTAAAATGCCAAGGCGAAGCTCGTACGTACTTGGCTGTATGTCTGCAACAAGACCCCAGGACAGGCGTGAACGGAGACGTTCATCAATGCCTTGCAGGTCGCCGGGCGCGCGGTCTGCAGATATAATAATCTGTTTGTTCATATCAACCAGCGCATTAAAAGTATGGAAAAACTCTTCCTGAGTTGATTCTTTACCACTGATGAACTGAACATCATCAATCATTAAAACATCGACGGAGCGGAAAAGCTCTTTAAAAGCCATTGTCTCTTGTGAACGCAAGGCTTTCACAAATTGGAACATGAATTTTTCTGCAGACAAATACATAACAGTCTGCTCAGGGCGTTTTTCGCGCAGCTCACTTGCAATAGCGTGCATCAGATGGGTTTTCCCAAGCCCAACGCCGCCATAGATAAAGAGCGGATTAAAAGGCATTGTTTCGCTTTCTACAACACGGCAGGCAGCTGCATGAGCGAGCGCATTGGATTTTCCAATCACGAAAGTTTCAAATTTAAATCGGGGATCAAGTGGTGAGGACAATTCAACTTCCTCGGCCAGCGCATTGGCATTGGCTTTGACTTTTTCCGTCGTTTTACCAGTATCGGCACTGCTTAAATCTTCTGAAATTGCGTTTTGAACAACAACCACCTCTAGACGTTTAATATCCGGGCTTCCGGCCATGCACATTTCCAGAATGCGCGGCGCGTAATTTGTTTGAATCCAGTCTTTCATAAAGCGGGTAGGAACAGAGACTTCCATAGTATTGTGGTAAAAAGCCTGCAAGGTCATCGGCTTTAGCCAGCTTCTGTATACGGCCTCGCCAAACTCGTTGCGGAATGATTTGTAAACTCCATCCCAAATGGACTTTATTTTGTCATTTGGCTCAAAGCCTTCTGGTGTTAAAGCGCTGTCTACCACGGTCAGATATGCTTTCTTGTTCCCGCTTTCGAGTGTTGTCATTGTTTTCCCTACTCCACTATTCTTAACTAATTGTCTTTATTATTCGTAAAAATTTCTACAAATAATTCCCTGGCTCAAGGCACAAAAATCCTGCCGTGCAAAATAGGGTTTGCACGCTTTTTACTCTTAAAAAAAATAAAAATTTAGGCTCAAGATACATAATCTTGTCACTGCCCTGACAAAAAGCATACTCGCTTTTTGATGATCAACACAGTGGGGTCACATTTGAAGTCAATCCGTGTCGCTTCGTGTTGATGACCTAACCCTAGTCAAAAAAAATGCGCATTGCAACAGGACAAATCAAGAACATTTAAAAAAGAAATTATACTACAAGGATTTTTTCGCCCACGGGCAAAAACCCCTTATTTTGTTTAAAAACAAGAGGTTACTAATTTAACAAAGTCTAAAATAAATTATTTGATCGCTTTGATACGCGCAGACAGGCGTGACAATTTGCGAGAGGCTGTTTTCTTGTTAAAAACGCCTTTAGAGACACCGCGCATCAATTCTGGTTGTGCGGCACGGAGGGCTTCTTCAGCACCTTTTGCATCGGAGTTTGACAGGGCTAGCTCTACTTTTTTGATGAAAGTACGGATGCGTGATTTACGCGCGTGGTTTACAACTGCACGTGCATCATTTCTGCGAATTCTTTTCCGAGCCGAAGCTGAGTTTGCCATTTATAATCTCCTAAATATCTATGGGGCGGTTTTAAACCTTAATTACTTACACCGCTCCCGAAAGTCCGCTTGTTTTACGTGATTGCGCGGCCTCTTGTCAAGAAACTTTCCACAAAAAAATAAAATATTTTTCAAATTTACTTAGGTTGCAAATCAAATGTGACGGCAATTCCGCCCTTATCATCCGAAGCCTTGTTATTTAACCTTATTGCGAGCACTTCATCCTGCCTTGCAAAAACCATGTTTCCGGTTTCGGTCCAACCCAACTCCGGCAAAACCTCACGGTAGTAACGCGCGATATTTTGCCCTTGCAAATCAGGACCATAGGCATCAATAACCGCAATCCGCCCCTCGGCCTTATCAAACAAAACCTCAGAGTTGCCAACCTCTTGTAGTCCGGGCATTAAAGGCACTGTCGGCAGGGCTGAAATATAGGTCACAGAGGTTTTATCTGCATGCGCGGGCATAGCAGCAAAAAGCAGCGTTACTACAATAACCAGAAATTTTGTCACTATTACTTTGGCCATATATTTATATCCTTTGTTTTTGCCCGCAAAAAAATGTCGATCTGCCAGCCTGGCGTATCAATTTAACACCACCTGTTTTTGATACATCACACTCACACATCCCGCAAGCCTGGCCTTTTTTCCCGTAAACATTAAATGCGTGCTGGAAATAGCCCATAGTACCATCAACACCTTTATGGTCACGCAGCGATGACCCGCCACTCTTAATCGCACTTTCCAAAACCTGTAATATGGCCTTATATAAAGATGTTGCTTGTTTACGCGTGACTTTACCCGCCTTTTTCTCCGGGTGGATTCCCGCCAGATAAAGTGCCTCGCACACATAAATATTACCCAATCCCGCAATCAGTGCCTGATTCAACAGGACAGTCTTTACAGGGCCCTGCCTCTTCGCAAGCGCCTCATAAAGATAATCAGGCGTGAAATCATCAGAAAAAGGATCGGGGCCCATATTAATGAATGCTTTATGCTCATTCAAACCGTCCCCTTCTGTCAGGTAAACCATGCCGAACCGGCGCGGGTCGTTATAAATAATTTTCTTTCCAGTATTGAGGGTATAGGACAAATGATCATGTAACTTTGCACTCCCGCCGGTATCAGAAATACGAAAAGAGCCGCTCATCCCCAAATGATGAATGATTGCCTTGCCGTTTTCGAGGATGAAAACCAGATATTTGCCGCGCCGTGATAGATTTACAATCCTTTGCCCCTTTACATGCGATATGAAATCCGGAGGTGGCGCAGCACGAAGTTTCTGGTTGCCCACCATTACAGCCTCAATAACCGATCCGGACATAGCAGGAGATAAACCATTTAAAACTGTTTGGACTTCGGGCAATTCAGGCATTTAACTAACGACCTCAGGGGGCGCCCAGAAAATCAAAGGACAAAACCTGACTTTCCCCGGACATTTCAGACAAAAGCCTCGAAAAGTTCGGTGGCAGGCTGGGGTTGTTTTCAAGGGACAAGTTAAGGGTTTTACCCTGTACACGCCATGGCAGGGACGCAGTACTGACATCCAAATGACGGAATTTAGTAAAGCGGTTATCGAGATTACGCTTGAAAGGTAGCGTCCTGTCTTCCTTGAACATGATGCGCTCTGCCGTTATCAGATACCTGCCCTGCGCCAGAAGAACATAATCCGGCGCCCTGTTATCATTGACCCGCCACCTGAAATAACCATTCGCATATAGCTGTAACAGCATTTCAGTATCGCCCTGCTTGGCCCGCCAGGCACCTGTGACTTTTTGGTAGCCAGCCTTTAGATTTTCCTCGGGTATCTGAGACTTCACAGTCTCAAATTGATCAGGAGCCGTGCTTTCACGGCTAAGTTCAGCCCTGTTTTCGGCAAAACTATACAATAGGCTTACAATCAGGCCGGACATAACAGCAATAATCATAATGGCCCAAAATCTTTTCGGGACAGCAGAAAGCCTGATCTTGAAGGGATTATGCGTATTCATTTACGCATATTTTATCACGCACTGGAAAATATAGCGATACCCGCCACAAAGAAAAAACCACCGCAGCAAAAGCACACGGTGGCTTGAAAGTTTTTTATGTGGGTGATCCTGTTTTTACAGAATCAATAAATTAAATATAAAGATTTCTTATTTTATGTCAATTGATATTCCAAGAGATCTGCGACTTATTCACAAAAATAAAAAAGGCCGGAAAAATCCGGCCTTTTAAATTCTCACAAGAGCTGGGTGCTCTTGGGGAAAAGGGTGATGATATTACATCATGCCCATTCCGCCCATGCCACCCATTCCGCCCATGCCACCCATATCGTTGGCAGGAGTTTTATCTTCTTGTGGCACTTCAGTTACAGTCGCTTCAGTTGTAATCAGCAATCCTGCAACAGAGGCTGCATTTTGAATTGCAGAGCGGACAACTTTTGCTGGATCAATAATACCGGCCTTAACAAGATCGGTATACGTATCTGTTTGCGCATCGTAGCCGTAATTGCTGTCTTTTTGCTCAAGCAATTTACCAACAACGATTGATCCTTCTACGCCTGCGTTTTCTGCAATCTGGCGAATAGGAGCTTGTAGCGCGCGGCGTACGATATCAATTCCAACCTTTTGGTCTGAATTTGTCGCATCCAGCTTTTCCAAAGCCTTTGTTGCGTAAAGAAGAGCAGTACCACCACCCGGAAGAATACCTTCCTCAACAGCGGCGCGTGTAGCGTGCATTGCATCGTCAACACGGTCTTTCTTTTCTTTCACTTCGACTTCAGTTGCACCACCAACGCGGATAACAGCAACACCACCGGCCAATTTAGCCAGACGCTCCTGCAATTTCTCACGGTCATAATCAGAAGATGTGTCTTCTACCTGCTGACGGATTTGCTTGCAGCGCTCTTCGATGTCTTTCTTGTCGCCTGCACCATTGATGATTGTTGTTTCATCTTTAGTGATGCGTGTTTTCTTACATGTTCCAAGCATGTCGATTGTGACATTCTCAAGCTTAATACCAAGGTCTTCAGAAATTACCTGCCCACCTGTCAATGTTGCCATGTCCTGAAGCATTGCCTTGCGTCGGTCACCAAAACCAGGTGCCTTAACGGCTGCCACTTTCAAGCCACCGCGAAGCTTGTTTACAACCAATGTTGCAAGCGCTTCACCTTCGATGTCTTCAGCAACGATCAGTAGAGGACGGCCTGATTGTACCACTGTTTCCAGAATTGGAAGCATGGACTGCAAGCTTGTCAGCTTTGATTCATGAAGAAGAATGTATGGGTCTTCCAATTCACAAACCATTTTGTCGGCATTTGTGATGAAGTAAGGTGACAGATAACCGCGGTCAAACTGCATACCCTCAACAACTTCCAATTCTGTTTCCAAAGACTTGGCTTCTTCAACAGTGATAACGCCTTCTTTACCGACTTTTTCCATGGCTTTGGCCAGATAATCACCGATTTCAGTGTCGCCATTGGCTGAAATTGTACCAACTTGCGCAATCTCATCGTTTGACTTGATATCTTTGGAGCGTTTTTTCAGGTCTTCAACGACTGAAGAAACGGCCATATCAATGCCGCGCTTCAGATCCATTGGATTCATACCCGCTTCAACGGCCTTGTTACCTTCACGAACAATTGCTTGAGCAAGCACAGTTGCTGTTGTTGTACCGTCACCGGCCTGATCGTTGGCTTTTGAAGCCACTTCACGCACCATTTGTGCGCCCATGTTTTCGATCTTGTCAGTCAGTTCAATTTCCTTGGCAACTGTAACACCATCTTTGGTGATGCGTGGTGCACCAAAAGATTTTTCGATAACAACATTACGGCCCTTTGGACCCAATGTGACCTTCACGGCATTTGCCAGTGTGTCAACACCGCGCAGCATTCTGCGACGGGCTTCTGATTTAAATTTTACATCTTTTGCAGACATATTTTGTCTCCTTAAATTTTGAAATGATTTTCTATGTTTGTTTTGCCCTTAAACCTTAAGCAGCAACAACACCCATAATGTCGGATTCTTTCATGACAAGAAGCTCTTCACCGTCAAGTGTGACTTCTGTACCTGACCATTTTGTAAACAAAATGCGGTCGCCTTGCTTGACATCCAAAGGACGAACTTCGCCATTGTCATTGATATGGCCGTTACCAACTGCCAATACTTCACCCTGCTGAGGCTTTTCTTTGGCACTGTCAGGGATAATGATTCCCCCGGCTGTTTTTTCATCCAGTTCAATGCGGCGGATGAGAACCCGATCGTGTAAAGGACGGAATTTCATAGTTCACTTACTCCTGTATAGGTTTATGGTTAAAATTAGCAGGTCTTTCAAAAGCCTTTAATTACTTGGCTTTCAGGCCTTTCAAAAGACCCCTGACCATTCGGATGCAAAAAGCATTAGCACTCGTTACATCCGAGTGCTAATGGATATAGCAAACTCACATTAAATTTCAAGGGATTTCTTTAGATATCGAACCCGGGACCGATGCTTCTTTGCTCTGTCGGCTCCACCTCTGGATAAACAAAACCGTAAGTCTCAAGCACAGTGCGCGCTGAATTCTGCTGTGGTCTTGGCGTTGCAAGACGATCCTCTTCCGCGGCGATGTCCGGCAGATAGTCTGTCGTAACGAGGGGTTTTATACCCAGCGCGTCATATTTGCGTATGTTGTCTAAACGCTGCCCGGTCACATCCTCCGCATTGGCACGGAATGGAAATAGCCCAAGGATCTTGTCCTGATTGTTTACAAAGCGGATAGCAGAATCCATTGTACCATAACCTTCGGCATTGGAAATGAAAGCCGAACACTCGTCGAACCCTCCCATATGCATCGCTGCAGCAGTACTGTTATAGGAAAGTCCTTTTTCAAACCGTTCGTAAATTAATTCAGGGCGCGACTTGGCACTGTCTTGGAAATTTGCATCTGCGTTGGCGTCCCTGAAGGCTTCCATAAATGTCTGGGCATTATTTTGCTCCAATTCCTGTTCATGGCAGTTTCGAGGGCCGCCATCCATCAACAACAGACTGGTATTAACAGGCAACATTTCACCAAGCGCCTTCCCATCGCGTGCCGCTTCGTCATTATAATAAGGGAAGCGTTGCTTTACCCCAGCAGATGTTTCCACATCAAAACCAGCATTCAGAACAGCCAGCGCAAAAGGTTTTTTCAAACCTGTCATGCGCTTTAAGGCATCCGCATTAGAACTGGTCTCCAGCATGGTTTTATAGTCCTGCTCAATGCGCGCTTGCGTCATTGTATGAGGTACGGTGTCTATTTTAACATGATGTAAGTTCTGCTCCCCTCTTATTTCAGAAGGAGTAAAAGCCGTCATACCCCTGCCCTTTAATAAGGTTTTGTCTTGAGGATGAAGCATGTGTGACACAAAAGCAAAATCGGCAGGCGGAATTCCCGGAAAAGAGTCATATAGCGCACATAAAGGCTCTAGTGTTTCTTCACCACAGCCAATAATAAGTGTTTGTCGATCGGGATTCTGAAGAAGCTCGCGCCTGATACTATCTTCTGAATAAGCAGGTAGCTCAGCATATCCGGCATTATCAATGGGGAGTTTTTTTAAGGCTGGTTCGTGCGGATGCTTTATACCACCAAGCTTACACGCCACTGCCTGAATATTTTCCGACATCGCTTCATAGCCAAACGCCAACGCATAATCACGGAATCCTGCATTCATATGTTCATCCGAGCCAATAACTATAATCTTCATTTTCAACCCTAACCGCTTCAATAAAATTGATATATGTAAACTGGCGGGGACTATAACAGTACTCGCCATGTTTATGCAACTTTTTTTCAATAAAAAAGCCGGGCGAACCCGGCTTTTTCAAATATCTGTAATGGACGATTATTTATCGTCTTTTTTCGTCGCTTTTTTAGTCTTTTCATCAGATTTGGCATCTGATGATTTTTCCTGCAAAGCCGCACCAAGGATGTCACCAAGAGATGCACCACTTTCGGTCGAACCGAACTCTTCCAGTGCCTGCTTGTCTTCATCAATTTCGCGGGCCTTGATAGACAAGCCAAGCTTACGGCTTTTCTTGTCTACGGAAATGACCTTTGCATCAACCTTTTCACCAACGGCGAAGCGGTCTGTGCGCTGTTCTGAACGTTCACGGGACAGATCGGCTTTCTTAATTGTACCTGTTACCTGGTCATTGACCTGAACATGTACAAGAGTGGCCTTAATGTCTGTGATTGTACCTGTAACAACAACGCCTTTTGCTATACCGGACAAGGCTCCTTCATTAGGATCTTTTTCCAGCTGCTTGATGCCAAGGGCAACGCGTTCCTTCTCAGGATCGATATCCATGATCTTGACCTTAACAGTGTCGCCTTGAGAGTAATCCTTCAAAGCATCTTCTGTCTGGTCTTCCCAGGAAATGTCGGACAGGTGAACCATACCGTCAATTCCTTCGCCAAGGCCGACAAACATACCGAATTCGGTAATGTTATTGATCGGGCCTTCAACAGTGTCGCCGACTTTGAATTTGTCAGAGAAGCTGTCCCAAGGATTTTCCTGTGTTTGCTTGATACCAAGTGAGATACGACGCTTGTCAGTGTCAATCTCAAGAACCATCACGTCAATTTCATCGCCAACTGAGACGATTTTGTTCGGGTGAATGTTTTTCTTGGTCCAAGACATTTCTGTTACGTGTACAAGGCCTTCGATTCCAGGCTCAAGCTCAACGAATGCACCGTAATCGGTAACATTTGTGATTTTACCTTTGAATACAGCGCCTTCTTTGTACTTGGCTTCGAAACCTTCCCAAGGATCGTGCTCAAGCTGCTTCATACCCAACGAGATACGGCCTGTATCTTCGTTGAAGCGAATAACCTGCACTTCGATAGCCTGACCAACGGACAAGACTTCCTCAGGGTGGTTGATGCGTTTCCATGAGATGTCGGTTACGTGTAGAAGACCGTCAACGCCACCAAGATCAACGAATGCACCGTAATCTGTGATGTTTTTAACAACGCCTTCAAGAACTGAGCCTTCTGAAATATTTTCAAGAAGCTCGTTACGTACTTCCTCACGTGATTCTTCAAGAATGGCACGACGTGAAACAACAATGTTGCCACGCGCGCGGTCCATTTTCAAAATCTGGAAAGGCTGTGGCGTGTCCATCAATGGGGAAACATCTTTAATCGGGCGCACATCTACTTGTGAACCAGGCAAGAACGCAACCGCGCCGCCAAGATCCACTGTAAATCCACCTTTAACACGGTTAAAGATAACACCAGTGACTTTTTCACCTTTTTCGTGGTTCTTCTCAAGATCCGCCCAGACCTCCTCGCGACGTGCTTTCTCACGGGACAATACGGTCAGACCGTCACGCCCCTCTACACGCTCAACAAAGACTTCCACAACATTGCCAATGGCAACGTCAGGGGCTTGTCCCGGCATCGAAAATTCACGCAAAGATACGCGCCCTTCCGATTTCAGTCCCACATCTATTATTGCAAATTCGTCATCGATATCGACAACAGTACCGTTTACAACGGATTTTTCGATCGTTTGATCCTTCCCAAAGTTTTCTTCAAGAAGTGCCGCAAATTCTGAATCGTCATTACGGTCTTGTAAGTTTGAAGCTATACTAGCCATTTTAGTTAGTTTCCTTTCGGTATTAAATACGGGATAAGCCTGCCACGTGTTCCGGGAAAATTTTATTCAAACGCATAAAAAACGCCCGCGCGCAGGAACAGACCCGCTTTAGACTTGCGGTTTTTTCATGTATCCACACAAAAATCAAGGGAAAAAGAGATTTTTGAGCTCAAAGGCTTAATACTGATGCATTTTCATCGCGGCTTGCGCACCGATGAGATAGCCACGGACAATGTCCAGTGCGCGCGCAAGGACTTCATTGGCATTTAATGAGCTACTGTCAATTGTAAAGGCATCATCTGCCACTTCCAGAGGTGCCGTATCGCGGTTGCTGTCGCGCCCGTCACGGATTTGCAATTCTTTGAGCACATTTTCATGCGTTGCTTCCAGCCCTTTGGAAATGAGCTGCTCTACACGGCGTGCGGCGCGAATTTCGGCATCCGCATCAATATACATCTTTATATGCGCATCAGGACAAATGACTGTCCCAACATCGCGTCCGTCCATGACTACACCCAGATAATTTTCACCATCCTTATTTTTGCCCGGCTTTTTCGCGAAGTTCTTCTGGATATCCAGCAAGATATTACGCACTTCTGCCACGCTGGCCACTTGAGATGCGGCTTGTGATACCTTTTCCAAGCGGAGTGAAGGGTCTTCCTGAAGTGAAAGGGAGTAATTTTCGGCAAGAATTTTAGCAGCCTTGGCGGCGTCATCGGCATTTTCCGGATCAAGTCCGTTATCAAGAGCCGTTTTGGCAACACCGCGGTAAAGCACGCCTGTATCCATATAAGCAAAACCAAGGCGCTTGGCGAGGCGCTGTGCAAGCGTACCCTTACCGCTGGCGGTAGGTCCGTCAATGGCAATGACCATCGGACCTTTAAGCAGGTTTTTTAAATCATCACCGGAAAGTAGGTCTATTGCTCTAAACATGTAGCTATCCTTAAAGCGAAATGTCCGACGTTTCAAGCCTTGTGAAGGCAGAAAATCATGTGAGGTGCTTGATTATCTCATCAGACAGATCAATTTCCAGATTATCTGACATCTCAAGTTCATCATCAAAATCAATTTGTTTGTCGCCTGTAAGTGAAAAATTTGCGCCCAGCCTGTCCATAACCGGAATAAAATCGGGGAAGCTGGTCTGGATAGGACGCATATCATCAATCGTGACGGGTGCCTCAGTGACGCATCCCAGCACAAGGAATGACATGGCAATACGATGGTCAAGATGGGTTTCTATTAACGCACCACCTTTAGGAGGCTTACCATTACCACGAATAATAAGGCTGTCTTTGCCCTCATTCAGATCCACCCCGCAAGCGGCAAGCCCGCGCGCCATAACACCCAGACGGTCGCTTTCCTTAACGCGCAATTCCTCAAGACCCGACATTCTTGTATCGCCTTCAGCACATGATGCCGCAACCGATAAAATCGGAAATTCATCAATCATGGACGGTACACGTTCAGACGGCACTGTAATACCTTTAAGCTGACTATACTTAACATGAAGATCTGCAACAGGTTCGCCGCCGTCATTGCGTTCATTTTTAAATTCGATATTTGCGCCCATCTCTATCAGCGTTTCATAAAGACCGGCGCGGCGTTTATTAAGACCTATATTCGGCAGGACAATGTCTGATCCCGGTGTGATCAGGGCGGCAACTACCGGAAAGGCCGCCGAACTTGGATCGGCAGGCACGTCAATTGCACACCCTGTCAAAGCTTGCCCGCCTTCTATTGTGATGACATTACCGTCCACATTTACTTCAGCACCAAATTGTCTGAGCATTGTTTCGGTATAATCACGCGTTGGTGCGGGTTCGGTAACTTTTGTCGTTCCCTTGGCATTAAGACCGGCAAGCAAGATTGCGGATTTTACCTGAGCAGACGCTATCGGCATTTCATACTCGATTGCCTTCAAATCGCCGCTGCTTTGCACCGCGATCGGGAGATAGGTTTCATCGCGGGAAATAAATGTGGCTCCCATTTCACTTAAGGGGCCGGTTACACGCTTCATAGGTCTTTTTGTGAGTGAAGCATCCCCCGAGAAAATAGCTGATACATTATAGCCCGCAAAAAGGCCGAGCAACAACCGGGTCGAAGTTCCGCTATTGCCCATATCAAGCACCTTATCTGGTGATTTGAGCTCTTTCTTTCCAACACCAATAACCCGCCACTGGCTTCCTTCCTGATGGATTTTTGCACCGGCCTCGGTCAACGCCGCAGCTGTGCAGTAAACATCTTCACTTGCCAAAAGGCCGTTAATAATCGTCTCGCCCTCGGCAATACCGCCGAACATCAGGGAACGATGCGAGATCGACTTATCACCGGGGATTGTAACCTGGCCTTTTAAATCCGTAACTTTCGTGGATTTACAAGCATATGGGAATTCGGATTGGTCTTCATCTGTCATAGAAGGGAAGTTTGCCAGAAAGGCAAATGCAATACTACTGCTAATTTAGAAGAAATATTCCGCTTTCTATGTTTTATCGAAATAGCTTAACTGCCCGTTATACTTGCTCATGAACTCATTAAACTGATCGGCAGGAACGGGCTTTGAATAACGGAAACCTTGTACCTCGTCACATTCATATTGCAATAGAAAGTCTTCATGGTCTTTGGTTTCAACGCCTTCCGCAATGACCTTAAGGTTAAGCGAGTGACCCAATGTAATAATCGTTTTTGCAATTGATGCATCGTTATTATCGTTCAAGGCATTACGGATAAAAGATTGGTCAATCTTCAAACGGTCAATCGGGAAAAGCCTTAAATATGACAGAGAGGAATACCCCGTCCCGAAATCATCAATAGCAAGCTCAACGCCCAGCCCATGCAGATTTTGCAGCACCTCGATCGTATGATTTATATCATCCATAAACACACTTTCAGTTACCTCAAGCTCAAGCAGTTCGGGTTTAACTTGTGTTTCGGTTAAAATTTGCTGGGTGATGCTGACAATATCGCTCTGATGGAATTGTGCACCCGACACATTAACAGCAATTCGTATGGAATGACCCATGTCATGCCATTTTTTGGCTGTGCGGCAGGCCTCCCACATAACCCATTCACCAATCGGCACAATAAGCCCTGATTGTTCAGCAACAGGTATGAAATCACCAGGAGAAATAAAGCGACCGCCCTCTTTACTCTCATCAGGTTTCCACCAGCGAAGCAAGGCTTCAGCACCAATCACCTCACCAGTTTTCAGATTAAATTGCGGCTGGAAATTAAGGGATAGCTGATTTTTATCCAGCGCATCACGTAAGTCACGCAGCATCTGGAAACGTGCTTGAACAGCCCTGTCAAAATCTTCCAGATATTCGCGTATTGTATCGCGCCCATCTTCCTTGGCACGGTTGAGGGCAATATCTGAATTTTTCAGAACCTGTTCAGGCTCGATACCGTCTTCCGGGTAAGTCGCAACACCAATAGAAGTTCTGACCTGAAAATTTTCATTAAACACATTGAATGGTGCTGAACGCATGACCGATTGTATTTTTTCCGCAACCTGGCGCGAGTTTCTTATGTTTCCGACCAAAGGCATGGCAATTGCAAATTCGTCCTCGCCGCTTCTGGCAACAATTGCTGTTTCCGGCATGGAGGCCCTTAAACGCTGACCAACAGCCTTTAATATAGCGTCACCAACATTATGCCCCATCGAGTCGTTGATATCCTTAAAATGGTCAAGATCAAGGGTGACAACGGCACATTTCAGGTTGCTCTGGTAAGGGCTGTCCTGCGCCCGCAGTGTAAACTGGCTCAGTTTTTCAAGGAAGTTTGTACGGTTTGGCAATCCCGTCATTGTATCGAAATAAGCGAGCTTATGGATCTGGTCCTGCGCACGCCCTTTTATTTCACGGATATTTTTCGCGTTCTGGCGTATGAGTTGTTGTGCCAGCAAAATGGTTTTTCCAATCTCGTCCCTTTCCCTGTAGGGGGATTTCTGCAATGGCGGGTTATCAGGGTTACTGGCGGCTTGCCTAAGAGAGGAGCTGAGGAAAAACAAAGGCTCCAAAAGCCAGTATTTCAACGCAATCATAATAACAACTGTAACCAACGCCGACATCAACAACATGACCAGAATATTCTGGCGCACCATGTAATACACATCATCAACCACTGCAGACGAATCCATACGGGTCACTATGTAATAAGGATGAGAATTTAGATCGCTCGGACGGAAAACCGTCTCATAGTTCATACCGTCTGAACTCTGATATGTTTTACTGAGATCGTCCTCTGACGCCACGAATGTCACAGTCGGCTCTCCATAAAAACCGATCAGGTTAAAATCTATAGAATAAACCGAAAATCCGCTTACCACAGTATTTGAGATGATCTGCCGACTCATCAAAGGTGAAATAGGCATCGCCAGATAATCACTGTGCTGAGGGTCTATAGAAGATAATATAGCTGATTGCGCTTTTTCGCTCAGTTCTAAAAATCTGGTCTCTTCGTAATCACCGAAAGTAAGAACCAGCATAGTCGCCTGAACAGACATAATTGTTAAAAACACGGCAAAGGCAACACGCCAGCTGATCCTGCTTTGCCATATCTTTAACTTGTCGCGCCTCTTATGCGCGAAAACATTTGCCGCCTTGTCCTCAACAGAGGTTCGGGGCACGCGCGCAGATGATGAAGATGTTTCCGGAACGGCAGACGGCATAGATATTTGTTTTCCAGACCTCTAGTTTAAACATTAGAAAAGGTCATACGAAATGACCCCTTATTTAAAATTTTATACAATTTGTATTAAAATTTTCTTTATAAAGAATCTCACATTAGAAGTTTCTTATCAAGCCACTGATTTCATTTACAGAATAAACCTTCTTTACTGTCATTCTTTGTAGGGGAATGTCTGACTTTCTCAGCGCTTTATTAACAAATTCATCGCGGCGGACACGATCCTTGCGGTCATGTGAACGGTCATCAAGCTCTATACACCCTAAGATTTCGGTGGTGGTTTTATCATAAAGCACAAAGTCCATGTGCTTGGCAGCGATTTTGGGGCCATACCCTTTATGCCAGTGTTTCTGATCGCAAGTGATAATATCATTAAGGCGTGTTTTAAAAGAGACCCCGATATGAGGTGGAATCTGCGCTTCAAGGGCTTTAAAAAACTTCAGTTCAGCGGGCGTAAGCAATGTCTCGCAGGAGTAATAAGGATACTTTTTAGGCCAGAAACGGCGTACGAAGACAATACCCACAAAGGCAATGAGAATAAATGCAATAAAAGTATATAGCCCCACGTCTTGCATTTATCTCACTCCAAAACCAGAGACCAGTCCAGTTCGGGCCTCTCCAACCCTACAGGTAACGGCACAACCGCACCACTTTCAGTTTGCAACGGTTTCGATAAAGATTTTTCGCGGGTCAAAGTAAATCGCTCTTTTGAAGGAGGGAAACCATAAAAAGCAGGCCCGTTCAGACATAAGAATTTTTCAAAAGCCTTAGCCGCATCCTCTGTATTCAGATCACAGCCTGCTGCCTCAAATCCTTCGGCATAGAGCTGTGGAGCAATCTGTCCTGTAAAACAACCGGCTGCACAGCCGCAAGGCGTTGCTTTTGTCGTGTGCGGAGCAGAATCGGTTCCGGCAAAAAACTTGTCGTTATCTATTGCCGTGACAGCCTCACGCAAAGCCTGCCTGTCTTCATCGAACTTAACCAGAGGCAGGCAAAAAAGGTGGTAACGAAAGCCCTGCACCAAATGGCCAACCGTATAAAGCAAATGCTGAGGTGTCACAGTGGCGGCCACATTTTTCCCCGTTCCTTTCACAAATTTAACGGCTGCGGCAGTCGTGATATGCTCGGCAACAATTTTGAGAGAGGGGTGTGACTCGTAAAGATGCGGCATCTTATCGTGATAAAATTTGGTTTCGGCATTGCCTGAATTGTCGAAATAGTCTGATCCGCTAAGACCATGTTCTTCACCATGGATACATAAGGTGACACCACACTCTTCCATGGCTTTGAACACGCCGTTATCCATAAAATTCTGCAAGGGGCGGCCATGGTCGGAATTGGTTGTACCATGCGGGGGATAATATTTACATGCCTTCAGAAGGCCGCTTTTTGCACCCTCCTCAATCATATCGGCGCTCGTATCTTTTGTAAGGTAAAGGGGTACTATCACCTGATCGAACGCACCATCCGCATGGAACTCAATAGCCCGCTTGTAATGCTCTATACTCCAATAAGGCAAATTGTCTTTTTCAAATACCTTGCCAACAGGGGGTTTTGTATTAGGCATGGCAAGAATGCCCGCACACCCCATATCAATTTGTGCTTTAATATAATCCTTCATCGGCGCGTCTTGCCTGACGTGGACATGAAGGTCATACCATTTAGGAAGGTTCAGGCTTATCATTGGTTTTCCTTTTAAACATTATAAAGTCATAGGCCGTTTTGAGAAGAATGAGCATCATAAGAGCCCATAGAGGTGAGCCCAGAGATTGCGCCAAAAGGCCTCCAAAAATGATGGTTACATGCAATATTACAATACGGCCATAGGGTGAAAACATAACAGCTTTTGGATTAGAAATCCCGTCTCTTTTCAAGCTAACAAAAACTGTTTGAAAAAATTCGGCAGCGAAAATTCCAAGTACCGCCCAAAAAAATCCGGGAATATGCAGATCTTTGAATAAAGCCGAAAAAGGAAAAAAAGCGGTCATATCAACATCTCCGGTATTTCCGAAAAGCTCGAATATAAAAACGCCGTGGCACATGCAAAACATGCCGTAGTGAACCGTAAAGAAGGCAGCAGTAAAAAGAGATTGGGCAAGTACAGCCACTCCCTGCTTCGCGCCCGTATATAAAATCAAGAAAAAGATAAACACGCCAATGATTAGGTTTTCAACCCAGTATAAAAGAAATAAAGGAAGTATTTCCCATCCCAGAAAAGTTACACCGTAAATCGGCAGAAAATTGGCAGCTATTATAATGAAGGGAATAATATATTCCCGGATAAGAGACGCTTCAGCCGGAACCGTCTCCCCGTTAAAGGTCACTTACTTTTCCTCTATAACTTTACCGGTAGAGGTGCTGATTATACGGCGTTTTACTTCGCCTGCGGAAAAGGTAGAGGCCTCATCTTCCAATGATTTTTCCAAGGCCTCTGATTGCTCCTCCTGTTCGCGGGCATCTTGCACATCTTCGCCAACCGCATCTTCCGGAGTTACAGGCTGGGCAACATCGTCACCGTCTTCCACGGCTTCATTAGCGCCTACTTCTTCCGGGGTGCTGTCTTCCTCAGCAGCATTCTCAGTTGTTTCGCCTTCGCCTTCAGCAGCAGCGTCGCCTTCCGCCTCTTCTTCCACACCAAGCTCTTCCTGTTCAGCAGCAATTTCTGCTTCAGACGGGAGGGCAGGGGGTGTATCGGCAAGGGTGCGCAAATAAGCAATAACTGCGGCACGGTCATCAGGTTTCTTCAAACCGATAAAATTCATCTTAGTGCCGGGCGCATATTCTTTTGGTTTATACAGGTACTTGTTAAGGGAAGAATATGTCCATGTTTCTTCACCATTGGCGTTCAGCGCACCTGAATAATCAAAGCCCGCATGTGCTTGTTTTTGTGCACCAACAACACCCCAAAGGTTTGGACCAACACCATTTGGACCACCTTTGTCGAAACTGTGGCAAGCCGCACAGGCCTTGGCCACTTTTTGTCCGCGCGCAACTTCAGCATCGGCAATCATGGAAAGAATTGGCTCGGGACCAGACGGACCGCTCGTTGGGCCACTGCTCACCGTCTCAACACCTTCAATAGGCACGGCAAATTCTTCGACCCCGTGATCGGGAATAGCGATTTCAGCTATAAATCCTGCAAACATTGCAATTATGCCCGCAAGTAAAACAGCGGCAAAAATTTTATTGGATTCCAAATCTTTCATAACGCGCTCAAGACCTTTGGTTGCTCTTAATATATATACGGGGAACATATATACCCCCGCAGGTCAAAATACGCAACACAGCATTTTTTGTCGACTATTTTTCTCTGGAAAAAAAGTGAAAATAAGAAAAGCATAAAATACTTTTCTAAAAACCGCCGCCACCTTTTTGAGGATTGAGCAGCTTTTCAGGGCGGATTTTCGGGGATTTGCTTCCCCCCCCACCGCGTCGCCCGGCAAAGGATTCGTCTTCTCTGAAATGGTCTTTGCAAATCGCCTCAAAGTCGGGGATTTCACCATTGGTCAGTTTTTTGACGCAAATACGAAAAAGCGTACAGCCTTTTTCTTCCCACCCGTAAATGCTGTTGGTTTCGTCCTCACCGTTTAGCTTAAGATTTGTAATCTCCCATTTTTCATCCTTATGGACGGCAGAGCGTAACCACATGAGTTGCTCCATAGGACGCTTGCCCTCAGGGGGCGTTTCATACATCATCTGTAATTCAGCCTCAAAATCTTGCCCGTCTGGGCTCATCCGGACTTCCCCGGAACAGGTAATGCCTTCATCCACATTCATATGCGACCATGGCTGGGTCTGGTAAGGCCCAAGTTCATAATCAACACCGACACGCTTCAGCATTTCAGGCAAGGTTTCTTTCATAATCCCTTATTATACCATAACTTTAGATAAAAAAACCTTTTATGACTCATTTACGACTACACCAATATGTTTATCGTCGGCATATTCAAGTGTCAGCGCCTGATCTTTTCTTATACCGGAAGGGTCGGTGACGGCCTTATTATCTTTATCCCGAACAACAACGAAGCCTCTTTTCAAAGTTGATTTGAAAGACAGGGTTTCCAAAAGACGTACACTTCCGCTCCACTGCGTTTCTTTGCGCTCCAAATCCCTTTTTGCGGCCCCCGACAGGCGTTCTGAAGTGTTATTTACTTTTTCAGCCGCGTCACGCAACAGAAGACGGGGACTTTTTAAGCTGGCGGCAGCCTGATTAAGCGATGCCCTTTTCCTGTCCGTGCAATATAGCCCCTGCTGGTTCAGCCTGGTGTAAGAATATTCGAGCGATTTTTCTTTTTCCTTTAATATGTCAGAAGGTTTTCTTATGCGCAGCGCATTCTCATTCAACAATGACTTTTTAGCATTTACAAAATTCATCAAAACAGCGTTTAATTTTTCACCGATATGGTCGATGCGCTGTGTCTGGACTTCCATCAACCGTGCCGGATCGCCCAATTTGGCCGTAGCAGTTGCCAAAACATTTCGCATGTCGGAAAAACGCCTGAATATCGTCGTGTTCAGCCTCTCACTAATATCACCCGCCTGAGCCATCAGCTTAACACGCTCTGGTACTGCTATCTCAGCTGCACCTGTTGGTGTTGGCGCACGCCGGTCGGCGGCATAATCCACCAATGTTGTATCCGTTTCATGCCCGACCGCAGAAATAACCGGGATTGAGCACTCAGCAACCGCACGTACAACCACTTCTTCATTAAACGGCATCAAATCTTCCAGCGACCCGCCGCCCCGCGCCACAATTAAAACATCCGGCTTTGCATCCAGCGCGTCCATTCCACGGATTGCAGCCGCAATTTTTTCGGCCGATCCCTCCCCTTGAACGGGCGCCGGCCACAACAGAACATGAGATGGAAAACGGTCTTCGATACGGTGAATAATATCTCGGATTACAGCCCCTGTTTCAGATGTCACAACACCAATTGTTTTTGGCAGAAACGGTATCGCTTTTTTACGCTCAGGCGCGAAAAGTCCCTCTGCGGCCAGCTTTTTCTTACGTTCTTCGAGCATTTTTAAAAGCGCGCCCTCGCCCGCCAACTCCATTGATTCGATAATAAGCTGGTAATTGGAGCGCGCAGGATATGTTGTAATCCGCCCCGTTACGACCACATCGAGCCCTTCCTCAGGTTTAACGGACAGTTTTCCCAATTGCCCACGCCAGCAAATGACATTGATAATAGTTTTGTCATCCTTAAGATCCGAATACATATGCCCCGAAGCGGGTATGGATACCCGCGATAACTCACCGCGCACGCGCACGCGCCCATAGGCATCCTCTAAAGTACGCTTCAAAGAAAACGCAAGATCGGAGACGCTCATTTCAGGCGTATTGGATTGTCTTTTTTCCGCGCTGCTAAATAAATCATCACTCATAAGGTCTTTATTTATAACTGAGTGTGAATTCATTGCAACGCATTAAGGTTTCCCTATTATTTTTCTTGTTTTGTCGTGATAGAGTATCCGACATGACACACGCAACAGAACTCACCAAATATCACGATGAACCCCAAAGCGTTGATGCACTTCTGGCCTCACTGAGCTGGACTGATGCACAGGCCGATGCCACAACCAAAAGCGCAAGCTGGCTGATTGCCTCGGCACGGCAAATCCGCCGGAAACCGGGGGAGATAGAAACTTTCTTGCGCGAATACGGCCTGACCACTAATGAGGGAAAGGCTCTAATGACTTTGGCTGAGGCCTTGTTGCGCATTCCTGATGCCGATACGGCAAATGCCCTTATCCGTGACAAAGTTGATTCGGCTGCTTGGCCGCGCACCAAAACTGATGACTGGATGCTTAAAGCTACCGCTTTGGGCCTGAACATCACACGGCGCACATTAAATTCTATTATCGGCAAGCTTGGCGAGCCAATGGTGAGAACCGCTGTTAAACAGGCCATGAAAATCATGGGACGGCAATTTGTCTTGGGGCGCACAATTGAAGAAGCGATTAAAAACGGCAGGGACTTTGAAAAACAGGGGTATATCCTGTCTTATGATATGCTGGGGGAAGGTGCACGTACCTTTGAAGATGCCGAAAAATATTATAAAGCATATGTCGATGCACTTGAAACACTGGGGCGCTATGATGCGCCGAAAGGCAGTGGAATTTCTGTTAAATTATCCGCCCTGCATCCAAGATATGAGTTTTCCCACGAGACCCAATGCGTGCCATCCCTTACAGAGCAGTTAATAAATCTGTGCAGGATTGCCGCAAAGTCCAATTTACGCCTCACCGTGGATGCTGAAGAAGCCGACAGGCTGGAAACTTCTTTAAAAATTATTGCAGCCGTTGCTGCCGAGCCAAGCCTCGAAAACTGGGACGGTTTCGGTCTTGCAGTCCAAGCCTATCAGAAACGAGGGCTATCCGTCATAGACCGTGTTTTAGACATGGCTAAAAAAAGGAAAAAACCGCTTCATATCCGCCTTGTTAAGGGGGCTTATTGGGACACCGAAATCAAACATGCCCAAAGTCTTGGGCTTCCTGACTACCCTGTGTTTACCCGTAAGCAGAATACAGACTTGTCTTATCTTGCCTGTGCCAAAAAAATGCTGGCCAATCGCAGCAACCTGATTTGCCTTTTCGGCACACATAATGCGCACACTATTGCCGCAGTGACACAGCTTGCGGGGGAAACACGCCATAATTTTGAACTGCAAAGACTGCATGGCATGGGCGAAAATCTCTATTCCGCCTTTATGAAAGACCATCAGGATATTCCGGTGAGCGTGTATGCCCCTGTTGGCCGTCACGAGGAATTACTGGCCTATCTGGTCAGGCGTTTATTGGAAAATGGCGCAAACAGCTCTTTCGTTCACAAGATTTTTGATGAGGCTTATGAACCTGCCGAGCTTGCAAGCGATGTGATAGAAGACGTTAAAAATCACCCCCAAAAAAGACATCCCAAAATTCCTAAACCCTCCGAAATCTACCAACTTCGTGAAAACTCGAAGGGTATGGATTTGAATGATCGGGATGTAATCGAAAAATTGCAAAAAGAGGTGCAAAAATCCGTCTTTGATAAAAGCTTCACTTGTAAAGCTTTAACCTCGGGTATTTCAAACCCAGCAGGCGAACGCCATGCTATTTTAAATCCCGCAAACAGTGATGATGTATTGGGTCATGTTGATTACACGGAAGGCCATATTGTTGATCATGCCTTTAAAATTGCCAAAAAAGCACAAACGTCATGGGAAAATACTCTTGCCGAAAAACGCGCGCAGATTCTCGAGCGCGCCGCTGATCTTTTGGAAGAGCGCATGGTTTACTTCATGGGAATTGCCGTGCGTGAGGCCGGAAAAACATGGGACACTGCAGTTGACGAGGTGCGCGAAGCAGTGGATTTCTGTCGCTACTATGCCAAACAGGGACGACTGGAATTTGACGAGGGTGGAATTAAACTGCCCAGCATAACGGGGGAAGAAAGTACGCTTACCCTTCACGGTCGCGGCATATGGGTTTGTATATCTCCGTGGAATTTTCCACTAGCTATATTTATGGGTCAGGTCGCAGCCGCGCTGATGGCAGGTAATGCGGTTATTGCAAAACCTGCGGAACAAACGCCCTTGATTGCGCATGAAGCTGTCAAACTTCTCCATGAGGCAGGTGTCCCTGAAGATGTTCTGCATTATTTACCAGGAGATGGCAATACAGGCGCGCGGATTACAAAACATCCCGATGTGGCGGGTGTGGCCTTTACCGGTTCAACCGATGTTGCACGCACTATTAACCGCACATTAGCAGAAAAAGAAGGCCCTATCGCACGCCTTATTGCTGAAACCGGCGGGATGAATGCAATGATGGTGGATTCATCCGCACTACCTGAACAGGTCATTGATGATGTCATTATTTCGGCATTCGGGTCAGCGGGGCAAAGATGTTCGGCACTTCGCGTTTTATGTATTCAGGAAGACGTTGCAGAGCGCACAATCCGCATGCTGCGTGGTGCCATGGAAGCCTTAAAAGTCAGCAACCCCTTTGATATATCCAGCGATATAGGTCCGGTCATTGATCGCGACGCACGCGACATACTTTATAAACATCTTAGCCGCATGAATGAGTATTCAAAAGTGATTGCCCGCGCACCACTTCAAGGCGGGCTGGATGAGCGAGGCATGTTTTTCGCGCCCATTGCTCTTCAGATCGAAGATCTGGACGCGTTGGCGCATGAAGTCTTCGGCCCTGTGCTTCACGTCCTTACCTATAAGACAGGAAAGGAAGAGGAGTTAATAAAACGCCTCAATGAAAAAGGATACGGTCTGACCTTTGGTGTACATTCAAGAATAGAAAGCCATGTTCGCAAATTCACCAATTGCGCGGAAGTCGGTAACGCCTATGTTAACCGCTCGATCATCGGCGCGATTGTGGGGAGCCAGCCATTTGGCGGACGCGGACTGTCCGGTACAGGGCCAAAGGCAGGCGGGCCTTTCTACCTGCACGCATTCGCCACAGAAAAAGTTGTCACGGTCAATACGACCGCCTCTGGCGGAAACGCAATGCTTGTCTCACTTGATGATTAAATAAATCAGGCCACAAGAAGATATTTACCCTTTGCTTAAAGGTCAGGGTATTTTATAACTGGCGCCTATGAATATTTTACTCATCGGATCAGGCGGCAGGGAACATGCTTTGGCATGGAAACTGGCGCAGTCAAATCAATGTAGCTCCCTGCATGTCATTCCCGGAAGCGATGCCATCGGCATGGAAGAGAAAATCACCTGCCACGGCATTTCCATGGACAATGCGACTTTGGTCGAGTTTGCAGTAAACAATAAAATTTCTCTCGTTGTCATCGGCCCGGAAGCCCCTCTTGTTGCCGGACTGGCCGATGCGCTGCGCACCGCAGATATTCCCGTATTCGGGCCCTCTGCCGTTGCCGCTCAACTTGAAGGCTCAAAAGGGTTCATGAAGGATTTATGCGCCAAATACAATATTCCCACCGCTGATTATGCGCGCTTTACCAATAAAGATGCGGCGATAACCTATATAAAGGAAAAAGGTGCGCCAATCGTGGTCAAGGCTGATGGGCTTGCCGCCGGAAAAGGTGTGATTGTTGCAGAAAAAGAGAGTGAGGCTATTGCTGCCGTCAAAGATATGTTGTCGGGAAACAGTTTTGGTGATGCAGGGTCTTCTGTCGTAATTGAAGAGTTTCTAAACGGTGAAGAAGTCAGCTTTTTTGCTCTTGCAGATGGAAAAACTGTTCTGCCACTAACATCCGCCCAGGACCATAAACGTGCTTTTGATGGTGACACAGGCCCTAATACTGGCGGCATGGGAGCTTACTCCCCTGCGCGGGACGGTATCTGGTCTGATGAGCTGGCAAACAAGGTTATGACAGATATTATCGAGCCAACAGTGAGTGCTATGGCCGAAGAAGGGTGCCCCTTCACAGGCGTTTTATATGCCGGATTGATGGTCAAAGACGGCAAGGCCAAGTTATTGGAATATAATGTGCGCTTTGGCGATCCTGAATGCCAACCCATTATGATGCGCCTTGATACGGATTTGGTCGATATCTTATGCGCCTGTGCACATGGAGATCTTTCTTCCCTGAAAGACAAGATAAACTGGAAAACAGATACTGCGATATGCGTAGTCATGGCCGCAAAGGGTTATCCGGGAGAATATTCGAAGAATACGGATATTACCCTTCCGGAAAAAAAACCAGACGGCACAAAAATATTTCATGCTGGCACAAAACATAACGAATCGGGAAAATGGCTCTCCACAGGAGGGCGGGTGTTAGGTATCACGTCCCTTGCCCATGACAAGGAAACTGCCCGCCTGAAATCATACCAAGTCATTGATTCTATTGAATGGGATGAGGGTTTTTACCGAGCAGATATAGGTACGGCACGCGGCTAAATTCTGCCTCCAAAGGTTAAAAAGTGGTTAAAATATGACAAATGCGTTTTCTTTGTGTCATACTTAGGAAAGTGAAAGGGAAAATGCATGTCATATGATTTCGAAAAAGTTGATTTTTCAAAGCTTTCCGGCCGCAAAGAGCGCGGTTATGAAGGGTTTATTTATGCCCAGCCCATCAGGGACTATGAAAATTCCGATATTCATAAATTCGAAATTTTAACGCGTTTTAACGTCGATTTTGTCAAAGACCCCGGTGTCATTGAACGTATTTTTCAGGAATTAGAGAAAACCGGTGAAATTATCGATCACGATCTGGACGTTATGCGACGTGCGCATATGGCCCTTTCATATGTCAGGACACTAAACGGCTCTGACAACCTCCCTGAAATGGCGGTCAATATTTCCCCGAAAACACTCAGTTCTCCAAAATTTGCTGCTGCATTACTCTCCATGAAAGAGGATGACCCTTTCATTTTGGATAAAATGATCGTTGAAATCACAGAACGGTATGATTTTGACAATGAAGATATTGCTTTTGAAAACTGTCAGCTAATCAAATCTACAGGACTTAGAATAGCACAAGATGATTACCCGCTTGGACGGTGCGCTGCCATTCACAGCAAACGCATAGCCCCGCTGGTCGACATTATAAAGATGGAGGTTGGCCGTATTCCCTCACTAAAAGCAACAGCACGTATGGCTTTTGACCCGGAGAGATGCTTGAAAGTGGAAGAACGCATAGAGACTATTGCCCATGAAGAGGGTGCAATCAGACGCGGTGCAGGACAAGGTCAGGGCTTCTTTTATGGTCGTCCTATGCCTATTAAGTCCTCTTTGGAGGCTCTTGCTTCAGCGTAGTTTTCTTTTTTTCTTAAAAAATTCGGTCAATATCTGACCGCATTCGTCACTCATTAAATCGGAAACCACTTGAGGTTTGTGGTGCAGTTGGCTGTGCTCATACAAACAAGGCCCGCTGATTACCCCCCCGCTTTTTGGATCTGATGCGCCGATATAAAGCGTATTTATACGCGCATAAGAAATTGCCGCCGCACACATAGGACATGGCTCAAGCGTTACATACAAATCATATTCAGGTAGCCTTTGTACGCCCAGTTTTTCGCAATGCTGCCTGATAACCAGCATTTCAGCATGTGCCGTTGGGTCGGCCAGTTCACGGGTCCTGTTTCCCGCCTGCGCCACAATTTTACCGGTATCCCGCTCTACCAGAACGGCACCAATTGGCACCTCATCTCGGGCAATACATGAATTTGCCTCTTCCAATGCGCTGTGCATATAGGTTATCTTCTCATCCATGACACAAGATGTATCCGAAAACGAACACAAAAAAAAGGGGCAGCGCATTGCCAAGGTCATTGCTCATGCCGGTCTTTGCTCGCGCCGCGACGCAGAGGGCTGGATAGAGCAGGGGCGTGTCGTGCTTAACGGGTCCGTTCTCGATACGCCTGCAACACTTGTCACCGACAAAGATAATATCGTTGTGGACGGAAAGCCTTTGCCGAAAGCCAACGCGACACGTCTATTCCTCTATCATAAACCTGTAGGGCTGGTCACAACCCATAAGGACGAGCTGGGCCGCGAAACGGTTTTTGATACCCTGCCTAAAAACCTGCCAAGAGTGATAAGCGTTGGACGACTCGATTTAAATTCCGAAGGGCTGTTACTTTTGACGACGGATGGCGAATTATCGCGTTATCTTGAACTTCCCTCAACAGGGTGGAGCAGAAGATACCGCGTCCGCGTCTTTGGTGATATCAACAAAGACAAGCTGGATAGCCTTAAAGGCGGCATTGAGGTGGATGGCATTAAATATGGCTCGATTGATGTCAAAATTGAATCCGACAAAGGTATGAATGCCTGGCTGATCGTAACCCTTAAAGAAGGTAAAAACCGTGAAATCAGACGTGTCATGGAAGCAATTGATTTGAAAGTAAACCGCCTCATCAGATTATCTTACGGCCCGTTCCAGCTTGGACGGCTTGCGCGCGGTAATGTGAAAGAAATACATCGTGAAATTTTGGAAAACCAGATGCCGGGATTTTTCAAAGCATGAGAATCACAAGTGGCGAATATGGCGGACGCAAGTTAAGCGAGCCGAAAGGTAATGCTATCCGCCCGACGTCAGATAAGGTTCGGCAAGCCATTTTTAATATGCTCGGCGCACGCATGGATATTGAGGGGGCGACTGTAATAGACTTATTTTGCGGAACGGGCGCTTTATCATTTGAAGCCCTTTCCCGCGGTGCGCTGCATGCGACATTATGCGATATCAGCGCAGCATCGCTTAAACTGGCAAAAGAAAACGCGGCGCTTATCGGGGCAATGGAAAGGTGCACATTCATAAAGGCGGATGCCTCTAAAGGATTTGACAAAAAACCAGATCAAGAGCCGGTCAATCTTGTCTTTTGCGACCCTCCTTATGATAAGGGTTTATCCGAAAAAGCGTTGAAAGCACTCCACGACAAAAACTATCTGATAGAGGGGTGCATAATCGTGGCAGAGTCTGAAAAAAATCTGGATTACTCATTGCCGGAATTCAAAATTCTGACAGAAAAAACCTATGGCGACACAAAAATAGTTTTATTGGAATACACATTATGAGCTTCGAAGATAATATAGCCTACATCACATCAAGAATGACCAAAGTGGCAAAGCACTGGGGCATGGATAAACCCGATACAAACATTATCGCTGTTGCGAAAAAACAGCTCCCTTCTAAAATTAAAGAGAGTCTACAATGCGGCCACAGACTCTATGGTGAAAACCGCGTACAGGACGCTTATAAAGTCTGGAACGAGAAGGGTGGATTCAAACGCGACTTCAAGGATATCGAACTGCATTTGATAGGTCCATTACAGTCAAACAAGGCCAAAGAAGCGGTTGCTCTGTTTGACTGCATTGAAACACTTGACCGCGAAAAACTGGCGGATGCTTTGAAGGCTGAAATTGAAAAACAAGGACGGCAAGTTAAAATCCTCGTTCAGGTAAACACAGGCGAAGAAGACCAGAAAGCAGGTGTTTTACCGAAAGACCTGGACAAGCTCCTTGCCCATTGCCGCGATATTGGGTTGGAGGTGAGAGGCTTGATGTGCATTCCGCCCGTCGAAGAGCCTGCAGGCCTGCATTTCTCATTCTTAAAAGAACTTGCCGAGCGTCACAATCTACAAGAGACCAGTATGGGTATGTCAGGTGATTTTGAAAAAGCTGTCCCTCTTAATCCTACATATTTGCGCATAGGAACGGCACTTTTTGGTGAACGCTTGAATTAATCCGGAAGGTTATCTATCCGTTATAACGCGCCTGATTATTATGTTGCAGGCCAGAGTATCCAGTATTACGTGCAGTTTTCCCATGTCCCAGATCGGCAAAGGCCATTGCGCTGCCCAGCTCAGCCGTGGCTGGTGAATCTGACTGGTTTAATGCAGCCGCTAATTTTACTTCGGGGGTGTCTTTCAACACAGGTTGTGCAACCGCACTGTTTTTTGGTACATAACTCAACCCCTCGCCACGCGCCAGTGAAAGGGCATGGCCTTCGAAACTTTTGCCTGTTTCATATTCAACCACAGTGTTAACGGCGGCACTTGCCGCACCTAAAGGCCCGCCAAACACAGCGCCACCAATCATTGAGGAAATAGGTTTTATCGTGTCCCCTGTGATAGAGCGATAAGCAAGGTTTACAAGCGGTATATGCTGCAGAGGGTTTACCATATCAATTAGATCGCCAAATCCAAATTCATTAGCAGAGGCTTCATCCGCACTTTGGGTAGGAGCATAAGCGTTTGCGGAAGCAGGAGGTCGCGCGCTTGCTGAAGACGCATTCAAGCCGGACTGGATATTTTCTGCTATTGCTTCTTTTGCATTTGACGGCTTTTCCCAAACTGGCACAGAGCCACCCATACGGTCATTATGCCCGCCGCGCTGAGCGAACACCTTCTGCTGCTGATGCTGCACCGTCTTTGTGTAACTGGCTGTTGAACCTAAAGCCTGCATTAATTCCCTTTTTATCCCTGTTTTTAAAAATCTGTCACAATGATCTTTTGCAAAACCCGTGCCAAAACCCGCCTTTTTTGCTAATCTTTATGAGAAAACAACAGTTTCGGGGTTGGAAGATATGGCAATTTCATTTCATGCATCACTACAAAGCAACGCAGCTAAACATATAATTACCGAACAGGAACAATATCTTAAGGCTCATGGCATTGATTTTTCCAGTGATGAAAACTCAGACATTATCTTAAAGGAGCGCGATAATGGAATTAGCCTGTGCCATGCGGGGCAGACTATACAGTTTTTCGATAAGCCTGTTAAAGTTGGACAAATTATAGATAGCCTGCTCAGAGTGAAAAAAACTCTTCGCAATGAAGCCGAAAAGTCGAAAATCCTATATCTACAAAATATTGCCTTTAACCCCTTTGAGATGAGCCTTCGCACCGCATCCGAAACGGATATCCACCTGACTGAAAAAGAGCGTGATTTTCTATTGGCACTTTATGAGGCAGAGGACAAAACCCTATCCCGCTCCCGACTGCTTCAAAAGGTTTGGGAATACGCAGATGGTGTTGAGACACACACGCTGGAGACACATGTTTATCGTTTAAGACAAAAGCTGGAAAATGCCGGGTTTAAAAAAGAACCGCTGGTTACAACCGAAAATGGTTACAGGCTGATTACAGACATTTAATACAAACCACCCGTACCTGTGCCCGCCGACGTTCCTCCGGTATTTGGTTGCCTTTCGGGCTGTTGCGGCTGCATAGGGACATTGGGCTGCGCACCCGTCGAATACGTTGTTCCGCCGCGCGGCTGATACGGGCTGTATGGATCCGTCTGATTACCTTGTGAATATGGCGAAGGCCCGTAAAGGTCGGTATTGCCTTGCGTTGAATAGGGCGAATTTTGCCCGTATCCTTCAACTATCCCATCATCAATAATTGTAACCCTGTCATCGGGTTCCGTACCCGGCACGAAAGCCTCCCATATGCCTGAATCATCAAGGGGGGAGACGCGCTTACCTGTTTGAGGATTTACACGCACCATTTTTATACCCTCAGGTACACGGAAAGGGGTTGCGGGAACACCGTCCAAAGCATCTTCTACAAAATCCTTAAAGACCGGCGCAGCAGTTGATGATCCTGTCTCGCCAGATCCTAAAGGCTTTGGATTATCCATCCCAACATATACACCGATAGCAAGATCAGGGGTAAAACCAACAAACCATGTATCCTTGGACTCATTTGTTGTTCCGGTTTTTCCAGCCAATGGGCGGCCAAGACTTTTCAACCTTTGTCCCGTTCCCCGCTCAACCACACCTTCCAGAATGGAAACAATCTGGTAGATGGTCTGAGGGTTTCCGATTTGGGGACGAATGTCGGGAATATTAGGAACATCCTGATTTTCCCAGCGTATTTTAGGCCCGCAATTGCGGCATTGATGCTCATCCGTTTTAAAAACTGTATTTCCGTATCTGTCCTGAATGCGGTCAATAAAGCTTGGAGTAATCTTGTTTCCTCCATTTACCAACATGGCATAAGCATTGGTTAGTTTGAGAAGGGTCGTCTCCCCCGCACCCAAGGCATTGGCCAGATGCGGCTTCATGTTCTCATCAATCCCGAATTCCTTGGCCGTATCGACAACTTTTTCAATACCAATATGATTGGCAAGGCGTACAGTCATCAGGTTTCTTGATTTTTCGATCCCCACACGCAAAGGTGTCGCCCCATAAAATTTATTGGAATAGTTTTTAGGGCGCCACACATTCCCGGCTGTGTCCGTATATTCAAATGGCGCATCCATGACCAATGTTGAAGGCGTATACCCCTGATCCAGTGCCGTTAAGTAAACGAAGGGCTTAAAAGCAGATCCGGGCTGGCGTCTGGCTTGGGTTGCGCGGTTATACTGGCTGCCATCAAAGGCCCAGCCGCCCTGCATCGCAAGTACGCGACCAGTATTCGGGTCAATCACCACAATCCCGCCCTGAATTTTAGGAACCTGGCGCAAATAATATTCCGCACTTTCTTCGCCAACTTTTTCAACCATGACGATATCGCCGGTTTTTAGCGCGTTACTTCCACCGCCGGCCCATTTAACATCTTCGGAGCGTATATTAACCTGAGCACCTTCCCTAAGTGCTACGCGACCAGAACCATCAAGCACAACAGCAAATTGCCAGCTGTCCAGCATGCCTTCAGGTTTATCCAGATTTTCAATAGTGGCGGAAAGACTTCCTGTTGTCTGACCGCGCTCAAGCGGGCCGCGCCAGCCATGCCTGCGATCAAAGGCGAGAAGACCGTCACGCAAGGCTTCCTCTGCAATTCTTTGATAAGTCGGGTCAACACTTGTACGGATAGACAGGCCGCTTTTCAGAATTGAATCCTCACCGTATCTTTCAACCATTTCACGGCGCACCTCTTCGGCAAAATAAGGTGCATTCACCACACGGTCAGCCTCGCGCTTTACCATTTCAAGGGGCTTTAATTTTGCCATCTCTGCCTGAGATTCAGTGATAAAGTCATTATCTGCCATTTCATCAATCACCCAGTTACGGCGCTCTAAGGCACTTTCTTTGTTACGCATAGGGTGATAATTATTGGGCGCCTTGGGAAGCGCTGCAAGATAGGCAGCTTCTTCAATTGCCAGCTCATCCAGTGATTTATTAAAATAATTCAGGGCAGCAGAGGCGACACCATAAGATCTTTGGCCCAAAAATATTTCATTCAAATATAATTCAAGAATACGGTCTTTGCTCATGGCCTTATCCATCCGATAGGCGACAATGGCCTCGCGGATTTTACGGGTGTAAGACACCTCATTGGTTAAGAGGAAGTTTTTCGCAACCTGCTGTGTAATTGTTGAGGCCCCGATAGGGCGGCGACCGGAACCTGCATTTTTGATGTTGCTGGCCATGGCGCGGGCAATCGCCATCGGATCAACACCTTTATGGGTGTAAAAATTCTTATCTTCCGCCGCCAGAAATGCATTTTTAACCAAATCGGGAATTTCTTCGCTGGGTACGAAAATTCGATTTTCCTGCGCAAATTCATCCAATAAGCGCCCATCCCCTGAGTGTACGCGGGTCACAAGTGACGGCTCGTAATCTTTCAGGGTGCTGTAATTCGGTAAATCATAGCTAAAATATATGAAGACGCCTACAACAAACAGGACGGCAGCGATTAGCCCGAGAAGCCCGAGCGAAAAACACCATAATAAAAATTTTCCTATAAAGCGCATAATATTTGTCTTATGACATAGCCTGAGACATGTGAAAAGGCTAGAATAAATTTAAGATGCTTAGAATTATACCATCAACCGACCTGATTTGCATGAATTCTTATCTTGCCGATCATAACATTAAGATAGACCATGTTTATAAGGATGCCAGTCATCCTGAAAATATTTTCAAGCGCGCCTTGTATCATAAGGATTCGCAATTCTGGCTCCATAAGGATCTGGCAGAAATAGTTGTGCTTGCAGCACATCTCTTTTCCGAGATGGGTTATGTTTTGGTTCTTAAAGACGGACTTCGCCCCCTTGAAGCTCAAGCCGCAATGCTTGAGACCGAAATTGTACAAAATAATCTTCACTGGCTGGAAGAGCCAAGACTTTTATCCCCTCCCGGTAAAGGGGGACATCCGCGCGGTATGGCCGTTGATGTTCTTTTACAGGACAGCTCGGGACAGGATCTGGATTTTGGCACTGTGTTTGATTTTCTGACACATGACCCTTCCGACAACCCGGCGGCGCGTGATTATAAAACTCTACCGGACGCAGTTCTGGAAAATCGTAAAGTTCTTGAAAAAGGGATGCTTGATGCCGCTGCTCTGTGCGGTAAAAACTTACTCCCGCTGCCGACAGAGTGGTGGGATTTTCGGTTCATGCCGGATGTGATTAATAGCTTTGAACCGCTTTCAGCTAAGGATTTACCGTTTAAGCATTAAGATGCAGACGCATCTTCTTCGGTGGGGTGTTCCTCTTCCATAGCGTATTCCCCGGCCATAGAGGCAGCAACATAAGATAACTTATCCGGCAGTGGTATATATTCGGAGCGGTCCTTGCGTTTGATGGTGTCGCCCAAATGTGAACGCGTAATAGTAACCGCACATGTCACGAGACAGGCAAAGGCAGGCAAAAGCGGAAAGGCAGCTTTACCAAATAACGTCATGGCAAAACCGACAGTAATAGGACCAATAAATGAGCCTGCCCCATTTATCAGAATAAGGGTGGCGCTGGCGTTTATGATTTCGCTTTCATCCAGACTGTCATTAACAAGACTGGCCGAAATACTATAAATAGTCAGCATAGAGCCGCTTAAGCAAAAGGCAGCAGGCAAAAAGAAATAGTTCGGCAATATCTCAAGAGTTGCCAATCCCGCTATCAACCCAAAGATAAACCCGCCAATCAAAACAACGGCAAGCACTTTTAGCCTATCGATTTTGTCGGAAATCCAGCCAATCGGCAGTTGAAAAATCATTCCCGCGGCAACGAGTACAGCCATAAAAAAAGCAATCGCCGATTCATTCATGCCTTCTCCTACTGCATAAACAGGGGCAAGGAGCAGGAATGTTGTTCCGGTAAACCCACTCATAAAGCACCCAAAAAAACCAAGAGGAGCTTTGCGGAACAATGGTCTGAATTCGATTTTTTTAGGCGTTTGGTAACTCGGCGCCTCTCTTCTGCTTAGAGAAATCGGCACAAGCGCTAATGAAATCAGGACAGAGACAACAATAAAAAGCTCAAAATTTCTTGGGTCACCAAGGTTTAGAAATAGCTGTCCACCGGTCTGTGCCACGAAGACGCAAATCATATAAGTGCTTAGGATTTTGCCCCGATTATAGATTGTACTGGACGCATTCAGCCAGCTCTCGGATACTATAAATATGGCTGCAAAAGACACGCCTGTTATAATTCGCAAAATAGTCCACATCACAGCAGAATCAGTTACAGTATAGACAAGGACAGCCGATGAGGCGAGCGATGCAAGCGCGGCATATACCCTGATATGGCCAACATTTTTGATCAGGCGGGGCGTGACAATACAACCAAAACTATATCCGATATAATAGGTCGCCAGAACCGCACCAATTGTAGCAGGGGAAAAGCCGATCAAGGATCCTCTTATACCCAACAATGTCCCTTGCAGCCCATTCCCAAGGATAAGAAAAATAATGCCGGCAAAGACAGGCCAAGTAGAAACTATAACTTTATGCGTAGCCATTTCTTGCCACCTTTAGACCATATTGGCGTGTTTTGTAATAGGTCCTTCGGCGCGACCGTGAATAAACTGATCAACATATTCATTGTTTGAATTATCAAGTTCTTCAACAGATCCTGTCCAGATCAATTTGCCTTCATGGATCATTGTAACCTTATCGGCAATTTTACGGGCAGAGGCCATGTCATGTGTGATAGAAAGCGCAGTCGCCCCCAGATCCTTTACACATTTCACAATCAAATCATTGATAACATCAGCCATTATCGGATCAAGCCCGGTGGTCGGTTCATCAAAAAAGATAATTTCCGGGTTTGCGGCAATCGCACGGGCCAAACCGATACGCTTTTGCATTCCCCCTGAGAGTTCTGCCGGGTAAAGGTCGCCAACCTGTCGCCCCATACCCACGGCCTCAATTTTCTGCATGGCAATCTCGCGCGCCTCTTCACGGTCCATTTTACGGCCATGAATTAAACCAAAGGCAACATTTTCCCACACAGGAAGGGAGTCAAACAAAGCGCCCCCCTGAAAAAGCATTCCAAACTTGGACATGACATCTTCGTGATCGTCATTGTCCATTTCAGTTATTTCGGTGCCGTCAATTTTGATTGAACCGCTATCCGGTTTGATAAGTCCCAATACACATTTCAGCGTTACGGATTTTCCGGTACCTGACCCACCGATAATAACGCAAGATTCACCCTCAGCCACATCCAGATCAATGCTGTTAAGCACTTTTTTTGTGCCAAAAGATTTTCTGACATCACGCATGCTTATTTTGGGTGTCTGCACAGCTTCGCTCATGAGAAAAAGACCTGTGTAAGGATATAGTTAAAAATCAGAATAAGGATGGAAGAAGTCACAACGGCATTTGTTGTCGCCGCACCGACCCCTTGTGCGCCACGGCCAGAATTAAAGCCGTGATAGCACCCCATAATTGTCACGATAAAGCCGAAAACGGCAGCTTTTGCGAGACCGGAGATTACATCCATTGGTTGCAAAACGTCCCAGCTTTGCGATAAGTAAGATCCGGCTGAAAAGCCAAGTACGTGCACACTCACAATATATCCGCCCATAATCCCTATCAAATCACCTATAAGAACAAGGATAGGCAAGGTCAGCGTTCCCGCAATTAAACGCGGTACAACCAGATATTTAAAAGGATTAACAGATAGAGTGCGTAAGGCATCAATCTGTTCTGTCACACGCATTGTCCCTATTTCAGCGGCAATAGAAGCACCGACACGCCCCGCAACCATCAAACCTGCCAAAATAGGCGCAAGTTCGCGCGTAATAGAAAGAGATACAACAGAGGCAATCGCACTTTCAGCATTAAATCGTGTGAACCCTGTATAAGATTGCAGAGCCAGAACCATACCTGTGAAAAACGTGGTCAAACCAACAACTGGCAGGGAGTAATATCCGATACTGACAATTTGTTTTAAAAAATTTTTCGGAAAGAAGGGCGCTCTAAAAACATGGGAAACAGAAAGACCTGCAAAGGCCGAAAATTGACCGACAGCAGCAAAAAAGGACAACAGGCTATGCCCTATTGTCTGAAAAAAATCATTGATGCTGTAATTTTTAACTTTCAAAACTCTAACCGTAGTCAATTTGGCTGTTTACACAGTCAGTTGATAGCACGACTATTGCCAGAAAAAAAGTTTAAATGTGCTTAATGCACGGTAACAGGATACATATCATTATTTAAAACAGAGGCCATCGCCAACTCCGCACTATCATTAACCGCTAATTGCGTACCATCGGCAGCATGAACGGCAAAACTAAGCTGTCCATCAACCTTTACCTCACGGATGTAAGCCATCTGATTCATACCCATAGTTTTAAAGTCACGGGTACTCAGTCGTCTTAAGAAATTTTCTGCGGTTTGAGATTTGTCATTCATAAATTACCTGCCTTGCCCTACTAACGGGTTAGTCCCTTAAGAAGTTTCCTCAACATCTATAGCTTTGGGTTTTCCCTTACCATTTGTTTTGGATTTGATTTCAATTTTGCGCGCATGCGATTCCGGTATGACGCGCTCCATATCAATATGAAGCAAGCCATTATCAAGATACGCGTCTCGCACCTCTATCCCATCGGCGAGCACAAAAGCACGCTGGAATTGCCGAGCAGCGATTCCACGGTGAAGATAAATTCTTTCGCCATCATCTTCCTGCTTGCCGCGAATGACCAGCTGATTGTGCTCAACCTGCACATCCAGATCATCCATAGTAAAACCGGCCACAGCCAAGCTAATGCGCAGCCCGTCCTCGCCAATCTGTTCTATGTTGTAAGGGGGGTAACCTTCACCTGCCGTTTTTTTCAGGCGGTCAAAGGTCTGTTCAAAATGGTCAAAACCCAAAAACAAGGGCGAATCAAATAAAGATAGTCGTGTCGACATATATAACTCCTTAAGTAGCGAGTGATGTCATCTATGAAGGCCTTAACATCAAGCACCTTCATTTTTTGTACTATACCTTTATATACGTGAAAAATGCAAATTCAGATCACTGCAATCGCCATAATTGCCTTGATGATACCTGCCAGCAGAAACATAGCCGCCAGTCCGCCAAGCCAAAGAGCCACAAACCACGCCCATTGCTTTTTCTTTTTCCCTTGAGACTTAGGATCAGTAGAGCGGTTCATGGCCTGCCTTGCCCCGAAAAACATAGTAGCAATAAGCGGTGTAGGACAGAATAACCGGCAGCATGATGACCGCACCTATTAACATCAGTGACAGAGATTCCGGCGCTGCGGCAGCCTGATCAATGGTCACAGTATGCGGCACAATATAAGGCCATAAAGATATAGCCAACCCGATATATCCCATGACAAACAAACCGATACTAAAGAGGAACGGCGCAACCTCTTTTTCCCTCATCAGCGAAACGATCAGGCCAGCATAAAGCGCGCCTGTGATTAAAGGAATAGGCCATACATAATAGATGAAGGGAGCCTGAAACCAGCGCTGGTGAAGCTCCGCATCCAGAAATGGAACCCAAAGGCAAACAAGACCCATAAAGAAGCCTACAAATATAAGCAGGTAATCTGCACATTTTCTGGCCCAGATTTGCGTCTTGTCTGTTGTTTTCATATTTAACCATGTCGCGCCCAGCAGAGCATAGCCCGTGACTACCCCCAGGGCGGTCATCATTGAAAAGGCCGTAAGCCAGTCGAATGCGCCCCCTGCAAAGGAACGCCCCTCCACCGAGATGCCCTGAATGAAACCTCCAAGAATAAGACCCTGGAATACGGCCGCGCCAAGTGAACCGAAATGGAAAGAGTAATCCCAGAATTTACGCCCTATGCCCGTTGCCTTAAAACGCAGTTCAAAGGCGATACCGCGGAAAATCAGAAAAACAAGCATCAGTATAATTGGTACATAAAGGGCGGGCATGATAATGGCATAGGCCATAGGAAAGGCAGCAAACATACCCCCCCCGCCAAGCACAAGCCAGGTTTCATTACCATCCCAGAAAGGGGCGACCGAATTCATTGCGCGTGAGCGACAATCATCACTCGGAGCAAAAGGGTACAAAATCCCCACGCCCAGATCAAACCCGTCAAGAATAACGTATAAAAATATGGCAATTGCCAGTAAACCGCCCCAGATAAGGGGTAAGTCCAAAAATCCTTCAAAGGAAAACATCTTAAGTCTTTGCCCCTTTTAATTTGCCGTCTTTTTTCTGGTGAACACCCAAAGGCGCCTCATCGGTGTTTGGCCCTTTTGCCAAAAGCCTTAAAATATAATATGTGCCAGAGCCGAAAATAATCGTATAGGCCACAATAAACGCCATCAGGGACAGGGCCACATATTCACCCAGAACGGGCGATGCTGCCTCACTTGTGCGGATAATACCGTACGCCACCCAGGGCTGGCGACCAATTTCAGTGACAAACCATCCGGCAAGTATAGCGACAAATCCCGAGGGCGTGAGCGCCATGCACCAAAACAAAAACCATTTCGTGTCGAACAGCTTTTTTCTAAAATGCAAAATGAGGGCAATCACACCCGTTAAAATCATCAACATTCCTATACCAACCATCACCCTGAAGGCATAAAAAACAGGGGTAACGGGCGGGCGATCCTGCTTGGCGAATTCTTTTAAGGTCGGAACCTCACCCTCCCAGTCATGGGTAAGCACAAACGAGCCAAGCTTCGGAATTTCCAGAGCCATATGATTTGTTTCGGCCTCTTCATCTGGAATTGCAAAAACTGTAAGCGGCATAGCGCGCTCATGCTCCCAGTTGCCTTCCATCGCAGCAACTTTGACAGGTTGGTGCTCCAGCGTGTTCAGCCCATGCATATCACCGATGACAAGTTGTAACGGCGCAACAAACACAGCCATTATCATCGCCATGCCCAGCATGACCTTGCCATGCGCTTTGAATTTTTTACGCCAGATATACCATGCGCCTATTCCACCAACTGTAAATGCCGTCGTCAGGTAAGCCCCTGTTACCATATGCGCCAATCTATACGGGAATGAGGGGTTAAATATAATTTCCAGCCAGTTCAGCGGATATAAAATTCCGTCGCCGCGCATTTCAAACCCTTGTGGAGTGTGCATCCAGCTATTGGCGGCCAATATCCAAAAGGCCGAAAACAAGGTTCCGATTGCCACGACAACGGTGGACACAAAATGCATTTTGTCAGAAACCCTGCCCCAGCCAAAAAGCATAATGCCCAGAAAAGAGCCTTCCAGAAAAAAGGCTGTTAAGACCTCGTAAGCGAGCAAGGGCCCCAAAACATTACCTGTCCTGTCCGAGAAAACAGACCAGTTCGTTCCGAACTGGAAGGACATGACAACGCCTGACACAACACCCAGGCCAAAAGCCACGGCGAAAATTTTAACCCAGAGTTTATAGATTTCCTTATAGACAGGTTTTTTTGTCTTCAGCCAGCATCCCTCAACAACGGCCAGCCAACTAGCCAGCCCGATTGTGAAAGCGGGGAAAATAATGTGAAATGACACCGTAAACGCAAATTGAATGCGGGCCAGTAAAATCGGATCGAGTGAGCCTAGAAATTCCATGCCCGCATATTATTCATTTCGCAAATAAGATGCAACAGGGTGATTAAGGGCGCGCAATGTTCCGATACCCCCCAATATCACTGTTATTATAAGTGCAATAACCGCGGTACTTACGAGTGTGCCCGGCAGGAACGTCCATTCAAGTTCCAATATCTTAGTCACCAGCGCCCACGCCCCGAAACTTGCAATAGCTGTTGCGGCTAATGCGGTTAACAAGCCTAACACCGCATATTCTGACAAATAAGCCGTAATAATGGTTTTTCTGGATGCACCGAGCGTCTTCATTATAACGGCTTCATAAACCCGCCGTTCATTTTGGGCAGCCATTGCCCCTGTCAGTACAAATATACCGGTAATAAGTGCAATTACTGCTGCAATACGTACAGCAATACCTATTTTTTCCAATATACCACTTACTGTTTCCATAGCCTCGCTGAGCCTTATTAAAGTAATGTTGGGGAAATCCTCAGAGATTTGACGTTGTATGGCGCTTTCTTGTTCCGGGTCTATCCGGAATGTCGCAAGGAAAGTCTGGGGTGCGTTTTCCAGCGCGCCCGGGGCAAAGGTCAAAGCAAAGCTGATAGTGTAATTTAACCAGTTGACCGAGCGGATATTAGCGATTTCGGCAGTTACCTCCCGCCCAAGCACCTCAACTGTGATCGTATCACCTGGGGTAACACCAAACGCTTCCCTGACATCTTCAACAACTGAAACCAATGGCGGTCCCTGATAATCAGAGTCCCACCACTCCCCCTCCAGAATTTCGCTGTGCTCGGGAATTTCGGATGTATAAGTCAGTCCGCGGTCATTTGATAAAAGCCAGCGGTTTTCATCGCTGATGATGGCTTCTTCAGCAGGCATGCCGTTTACAGATTTTATGCGGCCTCTGATATTGGCACTGGTTCGCACATCGGAGACCGTTTCGGTTTCTGCCAAAAGGTTATTAAAGTCATTAAGCTGGTCTTTTTGTATATCCACTACAAAAAAGGAGGGCGCCTCTTTTGAAATTGAACCCGTCACAGCTTGTGAAAAATTCCCTTCAATAAGCGCAACAAGCACAAGTACAGTCAGACCCAACCCGAGCGACAAGGTAATCTGGGACGTTATGTTACCGGGGCGGATAATATTTGTATACGCAATGCGAGTAGCCCCGGTACCGAAGCGCGGTAACATTTTAAAAAGATAGACAATTCCGACACCAAGATAATTGAAAAATACCAGTGTCAATGCTGCACCCACAGTAAAATAAACCGCCAATTCTTTATCCGGAGAAACGATATATACCAGCATAAATAACAGCGCGGATAAGACCGCCATGGTCAATCCATATCCTGGGGTAAGGCGTGTTTTCACCGGGTCTATCCTGTCACGAAAAAGCTGGGTAGGCGCCACATCAAGCGCATTGATGACGGGACCTGCAGAAAACAGGAACAGTGTTAAATAGCCAAATAACGCTGCCACCAGAAGTGCCGCCGGCCATATTGCAAAATCTTGTGACAAAGACAGCAGCTCACGTATAAAAGGCCAGGCCACGGCACTTGAAAACAGCCCTGTCGCAAGGCCGACCAGAAGGCCGAGAGTGCCAAGTATAAATATCTGGATCATATAGGTTTTGAGAATTACGTGACGCTGTGCGCCGACCGACTTGAAAGTCGCAATAATTCTCAAACGTCCGGTCATATAAGCACGTACAGCATTATAAATGCCAATGCCGCCAACCAGAAGCGCTGTCAGGCTTATCAATGTCAAAAACAACACCAACCTGTCCAGAAATCTTTCAATGGAAGGTGCAGCATTGGTACGGTCACGGATGCGCCAATTCTCATTTGCAAAATCTGTTTCTATGTCAGAACGTACAGCTCCGACATCCGCATTTGTATCCAGCTTTACCAATAAATTGTGATAGGCCATGCTTCCTGGTTGCAGCAGCCCGCTTTTGTTCAGGGCATCCCGGGATATAATGATGCGGGGAGCAATGGGCGGGCGTCCCCCACCCAGCCTATCCGGCTCATTTTGAATGATTCCCGTAACCACAAAATCAAGCTCGCCCAGACCGATCATCCCGCCCACAGTAACATTCAGGCGCGCCAGTAATTCCGGATCGAGATAGGCTTTATATGTACCGCCGGATTGCAAGATATCAAGAGGTTGGTCCAAGGGGTTGCCGTGCGCATCCGACACCTCAAAAGATCCATAAAGGGGATAATTTCCGTCCACCGCCTTAACTTGCGCCAGTGTCGAGCGGCCCTCATCTTCATTTGCACCATCGCTGCGCACCATGGAATTTGTCTCAACATTTTCAGACAGAGCAAAACCCCGATCCCCGAGATAGTTTTTTACACTTTCAGGCAGGGGGTTATAAATCTGGCGCAGCTTGATATCTCCGCCAAGTATGGATTGGGCATCTTTTTGCAGACCGGCCTGTAAATTAGCGGATGTGTTTTGAACGGCCGTAATGGTTGCCGTTCCCAGCACGATGCAAAGCAGGAAAACAAAAAAACCTTTTAAGCCGCCACGCAGCTCACGCAATGCGAGCCTTAATCCAAGTCCCCATCCTGACATTATTTACACCTTGCCTGTATTCTCAATTTTGCCGTCAACCAGCTTAATCTGTTTTGAGCAGCGCGCCGCCAGATCAGGGTCATGCGTTATGAGGATAAGCGTCATTCCGCTTTGATCCGCCAACCTGAAAAGAAGTTGTATAATCTGTTCGCCTGTTTCCTGATCCAGATTTCCCGTCGGCTCATCTGCCAGGATGATTTTAGGGCTAGCCACAAGCGCACGCGCTAGAGCTACTCTCTGCTGCTCCCCACCCGAAAGTTGTGACGGATAATGGCTTAAACGATGCGATAACCCAACTTCGGTCAAAACATCTTCGGCTTTTTTAAAAACCTCATCCTTGGATGAAAATTTATTTGAAAATTCAAGCGGAAGCGCCGTATTTTCCAGCGCCGTCATTGTCGGCACAAGGTGAAAATTCTGGAACACAATCCCTATATTTTCACGCCTGAATTCGGTTAATCCCGCCTCATCCAGATCATTTAAAGCACAGCCTGATAATTTCACCAAGCCCGCGCTGGGACGTTGAAGGCCGGCCATAATCATCATTAAACTTGATTTTCCTGAGCCGGAGGGGCCGACTATCGCGATCTTTTCACCCTTTTCTTCAGATAAAGATATATTTTTTAAAATATCAACCTGTCCCGCCTGAGAAGAAAGGGATAAATCAATATTTTCCAGTGTAAGGAAATTCGTATCGGAACTCGTCATGTGTCTAAAAAACTCTATTTCATTAAATATTGAAACTCATCATATAGGCTAAAATCGAGGTATTTACATGTTCTTACGCATAATTTTGTCATTTTTTCTGGTTTTTACGTTTTTTATCGGTCCAACACCCGTGAAAGCCCAAGATGGGGAGATGAGTGAGAACGCCAAAATGATCTTGGCTTATGGAGACTCCCTCATGGCAGGTTACAATCTGCAAAAAGGCGAAGATTTTGCGAGCCAACTCGAAGATGCCCTGATTTCGGACGGGCATGATGTCATTGTTAAAAATGCCAGCATTTCAGGTGACACAACAGCATCAGGTCTGAGCCGTTTGGAATGGGCTTTGGAGTCCGGTGAAGAGCCTGACCTCGTAATTTTAGGTCTTGGCGCTAATGACATGTTGCGCGCTTTACCACCAGCCTCAGCAAAAGAGAATCTGAGGGAAATCATTGAGCATTTTAAAAGTGAGGACATTGCCGTTCTGCTCGCCGGTATGAAGGCCGCGCCAAATCTGGGCGAAAGTTACCGTACTGAATTTGATGCTATCTATCCCGAACTTGCCGACACTTACGACAATGTAACCCTTTACCCATTTTTTCTGGAAGATGTTGCAACTGTTAAAGAACTCAACCTAGAAGATGGAATTCATCCCAATCTGGAAGGCATTAATATCATTGTAGAAAATATAAAACCTTATGTTGTTGAGGCCGCGAAGCTGGATTAGGGGCAACAACAATATTGGGACTACATGCTCTAGTTAAAATTGTGATATCTTAGATATTAAGGTAAATCTCACGGAGAAAATCTTAGTATGAAAAGAAAAAAACTTGGCACTACCGAAAAGGGTAATGTTTTATTTCTTATTTTGATCGCAGTCGCTCTTTTCGCGGCGCTGTCCTATGCGGTCACACAATCCTCAAGATCAGGCGGCGGTGATATCTCCGATGAACAGGCAAAGCTTTTGACAGCACAGTTATTGAGTTACGCCAATAATATGAAAACAGCCGTGACCCGCATGAAGATTACAAATGGCTGCACAGATGCCGATATAAGTTTTGAAACAGATATGAGTGCATATGATTATTCGCATAGTCCCACAGCGCCCGAGAAATGCAGGGTTTTTCACCCAAATGGCGGGAAAATACAGTATTGGGAGAACCCCGACTGGTTGCGCAGTGATTTAGACTTTAATAGTGTTAAGACCTACCTTTGGTGGATTGTAGGAGATCAGGATATTGAGGGGCTTGGCTCTCCCGCCTCGGAACTTCTTCTAAATTTTGTAGGGATAGATTATAAAATTTGCAGGGAAATAAATAGGCTGGCAGGCATTACATATAGTGGAGATACGCCTCCCACCGCATCCGGTTCGAATTACGCGGTACCTTTCAAGGGTGTTTATACCCTCGCCACTGATTCAGAAGACGGGACTTTTGCCAACCAAAGCTTCTTCTGCTCCCAAACGGGCGGATCCACCAATCCTGTTTTCACATTTGTTTTGCTGGAAAGATGATTAAAAAAATCTTTCCTAAGCAACCACACTCCGCTATGCAAAAATTCGTATTAAACTGATTTCGTGAATACACGATCGCAGTAACCGCACTCAACTGTGTCTGATTTATCAAATGTGTAATATACGATTGGATGACCCAAGGGGCCCATACCGCCGTCACACATGACCTCGTCGGCCTCTTTGGTGACTTTTATGGTTTCGGGAGTCTTGAAATTCGGGGTCATAAAATTTTCCAGCGTCTCGTATATTTTGTTAATGACTTGTTAGACAAAAATTTATACTGTGAGAACATGAATGTCCAGAATATAGAATGGTGTCTAAGTGAAACAGTTTCTCGAAACCCCGAGAAATACCAGACTGTTGATATTCAAACGGCAAAACTGCTGGATTTATGGAGTAGCTCAATGGTTGCTTTCGAATATCTGCAAAACGGGACTTTACGCTCAAAAGATGATTTGAAGCCTGCCTCACGCGAAAAATTCGACGAGGCCGAAAAACTTGTCCGTTCTGGAAAGTCTCTACCTCAACCCCTTCTGGGCATTGGCATATACGACACTTTGGAGATCGCAACGCAGCGCGCCCTTGTCTGCGTTCTGGCAGCTCAAAATGTGCCATCTATTCGTGCAAGCCTGCCTATTTCCATGGAAAAGAAATACAATAAGCTGGTCAAATAATCAGAGCTGTCTGTAGAGCCTGACAATTGGATTGGTCAGATTATATTCCACCTCTTCATAAGGGGTAAAACCAAAGCTTTTATAAAATGCATAAGTCTTGAGATAGAATTCATCACCTGCCTTGGGATTGAGCGTTTCCACTGTAACATGTGAAATTCCCTCATCAGATGCTTTTTCCAAAACCCTGCTTATAAGATGTGCGCCAATGCCTTTTCTATGCAGTTCGGGATGCACACCCATCCAATGAATATTGAGAGCGTCTTTGCCTAGCACCTCATCAGACATTTTCTTATAAACCAGCATGGCTTGTATCTCATCACACGCATTTTCGCGATAGCCCAGCGCGGCATAGTCGCCGGCCTCTTTTATATATTGACGGTTGACGCGGCGGATGCCAAACCAATCGGGCAGTGCCTTTATCAAATCACGGCAGGCCCTCTCCCGCTCTGACGCATCTGTGATTTCAAAAACCGACATCAAGCCTTTTCCAAAATAGGTCCTTCGGAGGTATCCCTAATAACAAGGCCTTTTTCCAAAAGCTGGTCACGTATTTTATCAGCCGTGGCCCAGTCTTTATTTTGGCGGGCTTCCTCACGCTTTTGTAAAAGCGCGTAATCATCCCCTTCCGCCTCTACCGTACGTGTCCAGTTAGCAGGATCATCCTGCAGGATCCCAAGAACAGAACCCATTTCCCTTAATTGATATCCGAACCCTTTTTTGGCAACCTTATGGAGGAATGAGAGGGACAGCGGCACATTCAAGTCATCATAAAGCGCTTTCAAAAAGTCTTCTTCTAACTCCGTATCTTTTTCTTCCGTAACAGAGTCATTTATGATGCGGTAAAAATCTGAAAGGGTATTTTCCGTTTGCTCGAGAAGCTTTTCCGACCAGTCGAAAGGCTTTCTGTAATGAGTTGATAAAAGTGCGAGGCGAATAACTTCTCCTTTTACGCCTTTCTTCAGTAAATCGTGGGACAGGACGACATTACCAAGGGATTTGGACATTTTCTCGCCTTCAACAGTCACAAAACCGTTATGCACCCAGTATTTCGAAAAAGCCGATAAATCATTTTCCGAACCATGCGCGCAGCAGGACTGGGCGATTTCGTTTTCATGATGCGGAAATTTAAGGTCGGCGCCTCCGCCATGAATATCGAAAGGCAGGCCAAGATGTTCTTCTGCCATGGCGGAACATTCGATATGCCACCCCGGGCGCCCATACCCCCATGGGGATTTCCAGCCAGTTTCTTCTTCCGAGCTGGGTTTCCACAATACAAAATCCGCCGGATCTTTTTTGAAGCCCGCCACCTCGACGCGTGCGCCTGCAATTTGCTCATCGCGGCTGCGCCCTGACAGCCCCCCATATTTTTCAAAAGAGGGTACGTTAAAGAGTACGTGTCCATCCGCCTCATAGGCGTGGCCTTGCTCAACCAGTTTTTCAATCAGGGCAATCATGTGAGTGATATGGTCTGTGGCTTTGGGTTGCACCTCGGGTGCTTTATTGCCGAGGGCTGCCATATCCTCATTATATATGCGTGTGTATTTTTCAGTGATATTTGATATTGCCTCTCCGGTTTCTTTGGAGGCTGCCATAATTTTATCATCCACATCCGTAATATTGGACACATACGTTACCTTTGGATAAAGCGTGCGAAGCACGCGCGCCAGAACATCAAAAACCACAGCCATACGAGCATTGCCGATATGGGTGAAGCTGTAAACCGTTGGCCCACAAGCATAAAGGCGTACATTGTCATTATTTACGGGTTTGAAAACCTCTTTTTTGCGACTAAGGGAATTATAAAGTTTCAGGTCTTGAGACATATGGAATACATTTCCTTTTTGTTGTTATCGGGTGCGGCGCAGGTAAACATAAAATGCCCCTGCTCCTCCGTGTTTGGGGCGCGCCTGTACGTGTTGCAGAACAATATCAGACAGGTCGACACCGTTCAGCCACTCAGGCAGCTTTTTTCTTAAAACACCGCGCTCATCTTCCATCCAGTGTTCGGGATTGACTGAGCGCGCACCTTTCCCGGTGATAACAAGCACGCATCTTTTGCCGCTGCCATGTGCGCTTTTTATAAACGATTTCAGGGCGTTATGTGCCTCATCCTGGCGCATCCCATGTAAGTCCAGCTCGCCGTCAATTGGCAGTTCACCCTTCTCAAGTTTTTTGCGTGTATTGCCATCTATGTCACGGCCCTGCGGCTTACGGGGTTTTCTCGCCTTTTTTTCTTTCGCCGGGGCGGGCTTGGGCTCTTCAGGTATTTTTGTTACCTGTTCGTCGGCGGCGGATGCGCTATCCTGACTGCTGTGCTCTTTTTTGGTTGGCGCAGGTGAAGACGGCGCAAGAGGTTTGACATCCTGCGTGAAATAATCCCATATATCGTCGTCATTTCCTGACATTTAAATTATTTCCAATTCAAATTTAAAAGTATATCCTGCCGACCATGAAAACACATTTCCACCGAAAAGACGATTCCCAAATCTATGCCGAAGACGTGCCGCTATCCGTTCTTGCGAAAGAATTCGGAACGCCATCTTATATTTACTGCCTCTCCACAATCAAGGCACAATATGAGACGCTCAGCTCGACTTTTGCTGAAATACTACCAAAAGACAGGCAACCCCTTCTGTGTTATGCCTGCAAAGCCAATTCAAATAAAGCCATATTAAGCGCGCTTAGAAGCTGGGGCGCCGGACTTGAAATAGTATCGGGCAATGAATTGGTCAGGGGAGTGAATGCAGGGTTTGATCCCGACAGAATTGTTTTTACAGGTGTCGGTAAAACGGATGGCGAGATAGAGGCTGCCTTAAAATCCGGTATTCATCAGATCAATGTAGAGTCCATCTTCGAAATCAGCCAGATTAATGAGGTTGCCAAGAAATTGGGGATGGTTGCAAAAGTTGTTTTCCGCCTGAATCCGGATGTTTCGGGGGGCGGACACAGCAAGATTTCAACAGGGCGCAAACGCGATAAATTCGGGCTTTCTGCAAACCGCGTGGTACAGGCCTATGACATAGCCGACACTCTCGACCACATAGATGCCGTTGGCCTGTCCATGCACATAGGCTCGCAGGTTTTCGAAGTTTCTGCCTTTGAAAGGGCATTTCGCAAGCTCCCCGAGCTGGTACAAACTTTGCGGGGGAAAGGCCACAACGTGTCCAGGCTGGATATAGGTGGCGGTTTTCCTATCCAATATAGTGACGAAAGCCTGCTTGATTTAAAGGCTTACGCGGAGTGGGTACGCGATATTATTGTCCCTCTTGAAACCGAAATAATAATGGAGCCGGGCCGCTTTCTCGTTGGGAATGCCGGCGGGCTGTTGACGCGTGTTATAAGCGTTAAGGAAACGGATGAAATTGACTTCCTTATTACAGATGGCGCAATGAACGACCTTATTCGTCCAACGCTTTATGATGCCTTTCATGGCATAGAGGCGGTTAAGCACGGCGAGCCGTCCAAAACTTATTCTGTAACAGGGCCCGTATGCGAAAGTGGAGACATGTTCGGTCACGATAGGAAGCTGCCGGATATGGTAGCGGGTGATCTATGCCTTATAAAATCAGCCGGGGCTTATGGATTTTGCATGGCCTCAAATTATAATTCACGGGTGCTGCCCGCAGAAATCCTTGTTTACGGGGATAAATATCAGCTTATCCGTCCCCGCCAGACCCTTGAAGACATCCTGAATGCCGAAAAAGTGCCGGAATGGGTTGAAAACCTGTAAATAAGCGTTGAAGGCGAAGGGTTTTATACCCTATCGTAGTATTAATTCCTAAAAAAAGCCATCTAACGGTTGAAAGCTTTATGAAACGTATTTTTCTAGCCCTGTTCGTTCTTGCTCTAAGCAGCTTACCCGCCGCCGCACAGCTTCTTGAGGAGGCCACCAACTCCAGAGAGGTGGCAATGATTTTCCACAAAATCTCTAACATTAAACCTGATTACGGTTTATGGGCGTCCTACACTCAGGAATACGGAACGGCTTTGGCAGAAAGCAAAGAAGAGGTTTTGGAAGAAGAAACCTTAAAGATGCAGCTGGCCTACGCCAATTTGAATGTCGACTATCCGAAAATTGTAGTGCGCACCTCCGTTAAGGCCAATGTCAAGCAAGGCCGGAATGCCGTCCTCGAGCTTGACTTCGAAGCACCGGATCCAATTTATTTTCCCTATCATTTTGCAGAGCGTGATTATGCGGTTATCGCGGAAAATATTGATGTCTTGAAAAATATTCCCCTCGGCGTTCTGGAGGCTTCCTACATCCGCAATAAATTGCCACTCGATAAAAAGGTCTATCTTGTTATGACGGCAATTCCCTATAAAACCGATGCAAAAAACCCTTTTGTTGTTGAAGACACGCCTTTCTGGCTCATGCTTTCTAAAATCGCGACATTGGAAATTTACAATCGTGATCTTGAAAGTCTTTGGTCCTGGAAAGCAAGCTGGTATACTAAAGCCATGATGAGTACGGAAAACAACACAAAACTTCAGTAACATATGGCTTTAGATGCTGTCTCATATTGACCCACTTTTCAAAACTTTATTTCGCAAGGCCGAAGGCACTGACGCACGGCAGGAAATAAAACGTGAGGAAACAACCTATACTGGACAGGATGGGCAAGAGCGTAAAAAGAAGGCTTTTGACGAAGAGCTTTACAATGACACTGCCGAAGTTTCAATTGAGGGTCTTATCACACTTCTTGATGACGCGCTTGAACAGGACAGCCAATCAGGGCAGGAACACGCATTTTCAGACATGGCACAGCAAATGACATCTTCTTTTGAGGATGACCCAGCTACTGAACCAATAGGAAGTTCACCAGCCTCGGAAAAAAGCGGAGACTCTTCGAACGATGAAGAAAAAATGATGCCTCCCGGGGCTTATCAGGCCGCCTCAGCCTATCAAAACACTGCCCAGAAAATTGAAGGTCGTGAATATGCAGGGCGGCGCGCCCCAAGCCCCGAGGATACAGCACATATTGTAACCATGGACACCGATGACCGGAAAGCAATTGAACGTTTAAGGGAAAGCTTACGCAACCTTTTGCGCGATGGCACATCAACCCTGACTATGAGCCGAAGCGGTACATTTTTCGAAAGTCTCTCACAAGCCATTGAAGACCATAACCAGTCAGTGTAGTTTATCCTCATGCCCAATTCGGAAGATACATCACTCATTGGCAAGCTATTGCTGGCTACGCCGCAAATCGGCGACCCGCGCTTTGCCCAGGCCGCCATTTTTATCTGCGCCCATGACGAGCATGGCGCGATGGGTCTGGTCGTGAACCAGAAGATGGAAAATGTAAAATCGGATCATCTTTTTGAGCAGCTCAACATTGAAAAAAGCGAAGCCGTTCAGGTTCAACTTCCGGTGATGCAGGGCGGCCCCGTAGATATGGCGCGCGGTTTCCTTTTGCACAGCAAAGATTACAAGCAAAAAGATACCGTGGATGTTAATGAAGAGTTTTCTGTAACCGGGACTCTTGAAGCATTACGTTGTATCGCCGCCGGAGAAGGTCCAAAAGATAAAATCTTTATGCTGGGCTATGCCGGATGGGGTGAAGGCCAGCTGGAACAGGAACTATCAGAAAACGCGTGGCTGGTTATTTCAGCGACACCGGATCTGCTTTTCAAAACAGCAACAAATAAATTATGGCTGACCGCTGTCAATATGCTTGGTATTGACCCGTCACATTTATCCGGCGAGGCCGGGCATGCGTAAAATTCGCAATGACAATTTATCAAAATCGTTCAAACACCTCTTTAATGCTTTTTTCTATTCAATGGCAGGATTGAAAAGCTGCTTTAAAACGGAAACTGCGTTCCGGCAAGAATGCTTTCTGGCACTTTTTGCGCTCCCCTTATCTTTTTATTTTGGACAAACGGGGGTAGAAAAAGCGCTTCTGGCAGGGTCATATCTGATGGTTATGGTTGTGGAGCTTTTGAACGCGGCATTGGAAAAAACAGTCGACCGTATTTCACTGGAAAGGCATGACCTGTCCAAACAGGCCAAAGACATGGGATCCGCCGCCGTTTTTATGGCGATTCTTGTAGCGGCGATAATCTGGTTTTGTGTCCTTTTCGCCTGATATTGTTTCAATTAACCTGCGGGTTGAAAGCTGATATCTGAAGGCGTTACAGGGACAGTCCTCGTATAAGGGGAATCGTTACCCAAGGCTTCATAGGCGCAAGCCAGATCAAAATCCATTTTGCCCTCATCCATGAATTGTCCCGCCGCATTAAAGTCGTAAGTGACATTTTCAACAGGCGTACATATTGCATTCGTTCTGAACGCATCCACAATTCCTGTGCTTAGCGGTTGGACAGAGCCGGCACGCTGTCGCTCCCTTGAATATGTTGGTCGCTCCGCTCCCTCTACCTGTATGTCAGGTATAACACCGGTCCATTGGATCGCATCGCCTGATGGAGAAATATAATAGTCACTTGTCAGTTTTAAACGGCCACCATCGGGTAGGCGGAAATATCTTTGAATAACGCCCTTACCAAAAGACTGAACACCCACTACATTCGCGCGTCCATTGTCCTGTAATGCACTCGCAGTAAGTTCGGAGGCCGATGCAGAATATCCATCCGTTATAATAACCAAAGGTGCGCCGCGCGCTATATCACCCCTCTCGGCCATTACACGCCCGAATGTACCGCCGCTTCTGCCCTGCCTTAAGGCAATTTCCCCTTCGTCAAGAAAAGCATCCACGATTTCTACCGCTTCCGAGACCAGCCCGCCACCATTACCCCTAAGGTCAATGACAAAGCCTGCCATATTCGGATTTTGATCATACATCTTCCTGACCGCTGACTTTACATCATCTGCCACGCCCTCCCTGAAACTGTCTATTTTAATATATCCGACATTACTTTCCAGAATGCTTGAGCTCATCCAGTGCCTTCTGATTTCATCGCGTGTCACAGCCACATTAAACGGGGAAACCACACCTTCCCTAAGGATTGTAAAAACAACTTCCGTTCCTTTTTCTCCGTCAATTGCCTGGCTAATACCTCCGGATTGCATCTTAATAACAGATTTTCCATCTATATGGGTTATTACGTCCCGGGGGTTCAGTCCCGCGCTGTGGGCGGGTCCATCTTCAATAGTAGAAAGAATTTCTATGAACCCGGAATCAGGGTTTTCGGTATTGTCACTTCTCTGTTTGCGGTATGTAATCCCGACTCCGACATATTTTGAGGCACGATTTTCCCTTAAAGCGTCATAGTCTTCTTTGCTCATATAGTCGGAATGGCGGTCTATTTTATTAACCATCAAATCCATGGCACTAATGCTGACACGCCTGAGCTCTGCCTGTGATTTTCCGGACATTGCCGCGGCCTGTGGCAACAATGAAAACGTCTCATTAATATCTTCAAGTGACATATTTTCCGTGATCGGAACAAATATATCCATTTCACGAGCTATGTATTGTAACGCCTCAGTACCAAGTTGCGCCATATCTGGTTGCGCAATTGAACGGTTTTCAACTGTTTCGATGATTTCTTCAAAAGTTTTACTTATAGTTTTAAAGTCTTGTAGATCTTGATTGTTTACCGACATATTTATTGTGTCAGTCTGGAGATCCCGATATGTGTAATACGCATTAAGAGGAGCAGCCGTCATCAAAGCACTGCCAAGAGCAGTCGACACAAGTGCCGATTTCAAAAGATCCATTTTTTATCCCTGTTTAAATAGCAGGCCATCTTTATCGTGGCCTTTCTATATTTATTTTACTCAGTAAAGACTGAAAAGCAAGCACCTAGCCCATAGGTGGTATAAAGATCATTTCTCCAACTTTAGGGGCAGGTTTCGTATCAGTGAAAGGCGAATCATGGCCATCAAATGCGTCGATTGCGCAGGACAGCTCATAGTCCAATGAGGTTCCGGCAGCCTTGTAGTCGGCCGCACCTTGAAAATCAGCATAAATATCGACAACCGGATAACATATTGTATCAGTTTCCGTCTCATCCACACCTGTCCCGGGGTTCGGAATGAAATTTTCTATATCGGCTTCGCTCACCCTTGGAGGCCTCTTGCCGTCCGGCCCGTCAACGCGCATATTGGGCGTGACCCCCGTGCCCTGGATCGAATCGCCCGATGCGGTCATATAGTGGGAGATTGTTACATTCAAATATCCACCATTTGGCAGCAGTGTTCCTGATTGCACAGTTCCCTTACCAAAGGTCTGGTTGCCAACCACCCGGGCACGGTTATTATCTTGTAAAGAGCCGCTGATTAACTCAGAGGCAGATGCGGAATATGTATTTGTCAGAACAACTAGAGGTGCGCCGTTTAGAATATCGCCCGGGGTCGCACGCGTAGTTGTTGTGCGCACCTTACCCTGTTCATGCAGGATGGCGCCGTCTTCAAGAAACATATCTGCTATCTGGATGGCTTCATGTAGATAGCCGCCGGGATTAAACCTCAGGTCCAAAACAAAGCCTTTTAATCCCGGGTTTTCGCTCTTAAGTCTTTCAATACCTTCTCTAAGCTGCGCAGCAGCGCCGTTACCAAAATGGCTCAGGCTGACATAGCCGATATTCTCAGATTCTATGATGCGGCTTTCTACCATAGGAAAAGTCACGGAAGCGCGTGTAATAGTAACATTGAAAGGTACCTGACCGTCGCGCTCTACAGTCAGATTTACATCCGATCCCGCCGCGCCAGTGACCAGATCAACAATCTCGTTGGTGCTTTTTTCAAGTATAGGTGTTCCGTCAACATGCGTTATGATATCCCCTCTGCGCAAACCCGCCCTTCCGGCAGGCCCGTCTTCCAGGATCCGATCAATGCGGATATTTCCCTTAAGAACTTCTGCCTCTTCACCGTTTTGTGAATATGCCTCCAGCTCACGCGGGTCAATATCTTTACGCATCTGTATACCAATGCCAACAATCTGGTTATTCATCATGTCCTGCATTTCTTTTATCTGGTCTGTGTTCAGATAATCGGTATGCGGATCGAAATGATTGGAAATATCGTCAATTGCACCTTCAATTGCCTTGGAGAGGTCAGCCTCACCATGACCGTATTGGGCCGCCAGATTCGGAAGATTTACCAAAAGCATACCAATACGCTCCAAAGGCATGTTCTCACTTACATTCAGATCCATGCCCAGTTCACGCTCAATATACTGTAATCCCCTGACGTTCAGATCTGAGACATTCGGCTCAGCCAAGGCTGCCTCATCTGCAATTTTCAAAATCATCAAATAGGAAAAAACCTGCGATTGATAAGGAGTCATCAGGATAACCTTTGCCTCCTGCATATCCTCATCAATATCTGCTTGAGTAATGTTGTTTAAGTCGAAATCATTTGGATCAGAAGCCATGGCGGGTGATGCCATCCCAAGTGCCGCCGCACTCAGTGTGCTGAATACTGTTTTAAACATTTTGTCCCTGCTCTCTTTATTATTATAAGTATTTTTATGAGAGAAACTTAATCATATAATTATATGTCAATCAATAAAAATATTATTATGCCGGGGGTGTTTTGTAATAATATTACGTGCTTGATCCGGTTTTATTGAGCCCGAAAAGCAGGTGATCCTGTCGGCGGCCCTCAATCTCTATATATTTGCGCGCAAAACCTTCCTCTTCAAATCCCTTGCTTTTTAGAAGACGAATGCTTTTTTCATTTTTTTCCAAAGTGGCCGCATTAAGCCGGTCAAGATTCAGGATATAAAAGCAAAAGAAAATAATTCCTGTCATAGCCTCACTCATCAAGCCCTGCCCCTGCTTGTCTTCAGAAACCCAATATCCAAGAGAGGCAAATTGCGCTGCTCCACGATTGACCGCATTGACATTCATACCCCCGATAATATCTTGGGAGCCGCGCTCAAAGACCAAATAAGAATAGGCAAGCCCGTTGACCCACTCCTTTTCCTGCCTGCTGACACGGCGTGAAAAAACACGCCTTGTGTTCCAGTTATCGCTCCATTCAGGCTCAAACGGTTTCAGGTAGCTTTCATTGCGGGCACGCACCTCACACCACTTTTTGAAATCAGTTTTTCGGGAGGCACGAAGAACAAGGCGCTCTGTTTTTATCAGCGTATATTTAAAAGATGGAAAACCTTCAACTTCAGGCTTTTTCATGCGAAACGCCCGCAAATATTATTGTAAGTTTCAAGCGAACCAACTGGCCCCAGTGCTGTTACTGTTGGCTTTCCTTTGAAAATCCGGCTTGCAACGCGCTTGATATCATCAACTGTAACCTTTTCCAGCTTCTCTATCTGCTCGAATATATCAAGGGGCTTTTGATATTGCAGATAATGTCGCGCGATCATATTGGCGCGTTTATAAGGGGATTCGCGTGACATTAATATAGCGGCGCGAATTTGCATTTTTGCACGTCTTAACTCTTCTTCTGTGATTAATGTTTTCGTCTTATGCAGCTCTTCACACAATACCGGCAAAAGTTCTGTCAAAGAAGATTCACCCGTTCCGGCATACACACCGAATAATCCCGTATCAGAATACCCCTGATTAAATGCGTAGACAGAATACACAAGCCCCCGATTTTCACGGATTTCCAGAAAAAGCCGTGAAGACATGCCACCGCCGAGCAATACCGCCAGAAGGCGGGCCGCAAAGTAATCTTCATCTGTCAATGAGACGCCCTCAAAAGACAGGACAAGATGGGCCTGCTCCAACTCCCTCACCTCGTAATGGTGCCCGCCGCGGTAATCAGGCTTTGCGTCAATAAGCGTGCTTTTTTGCGGCAGTGTTGAAAAACTTTTTTCTATATCATCAACCATTTTTTGATGGTTAACATTCCCACTGGCGATAAAGGCCATATTATCCGTGCCGTATTGGCGTTTGACGTATGCGTCCATATCTTGTTTTTCAAGCTTGCCAAGCACCTCTTTTATTCCAAGTATCGGCGCGCCGAAGCTTTGATCCGGATAGGCCACCTCCTGCATCAGGTCAAAAACATGCTCATCGGGCGTGTCCATATACATCCCGATTTCCTGAGCGATGACTTCGCGCTCTTTTTTTATTTCCTCATCCGGAAAAGTCGAATTCTGCACCATGTCAGAAATCATATCCGCAGCGAAGGTCACATCATCTTTCAGAAGATGCATGTAATACGCCGTACGTTCACGTGATGTATAGGCATTCAAGTCTGCGCCTCTGTTTTCGCTTTCAACTGAAATCTGTTCTGCTGTACGTTTCTTCGTGCCCTTGAAAAGCATGTGCTCGACCATATGCGCGATACCGTTTTGATCCATGTTTTCATGGCGCGTACCGCAGCCGATCCATAACCCCATAGCCGCTGTCTCTATGTGTGGCATTTCATCCGTAATCACGGTCAGGCCATTGGATGTTCTGGAAATATTCAGGGTCATATTATGTTTAAATCCTTTTTCTCATAAATAAGGATTTAGTATTAGTCGCTTAGATATCTATTCTCAAGATGCGAAATTAAAAAATCAGGCGAAGGTTTATATCCAGTGACATCTTTGAGGAGAGCGTCAGCTGGCATCAAGCTTCCTTTGCTGTATATATTTTTATGTAGCCAGTATTGCACTTGCCTGAAATCACCACGCTCAATTTTTTCAAATATCTGCGGAATATCGGTACGCATTTTTTCAAAAATTTGCGCTGCCACCATGTGACCAAGTGTATAGGACTGGAAATATCCGAATTTTCCGACAAACCAGTGCACATCTTGCAAAACGCCTTCGGCGTGGTTTTGCGGCATGATGCCCAACTTGTTATGCATCCATTCAGTCCAATAGGCAGGAATATCTTCGACCTCAATTTTACCCTCGATCAGATCACATTCAATTTGAAAGCGCAGAAAAATATGAAAGAAATATGTCACTTCATCGGCCTTACGGCGGTTTAAGGTTGGCGCAACCTTGGTCTTAATACGGAACAGATTTTCAGCCGTCAGTGAAGGGTCGCGGATAGTGTGGAACAACCCCTCAAGCCGCGGCGCAAGGAATTTAAAAAATTCAGGCGTACGCCCCAATATCATTTCAACGAAAAGGGCCTGGCTTTCATGCATCATCGTGCCCAGATCCTTGGCAACAGGCTGGTATGCCCATTCTCCTTTTGCCGGAAGACCTTGCGTGTAAAGACCGTGCCCGCCTTCATGCAGTGCAGATTTCAGCGAATCCAGAAAATTGGAGGAATCTGCCGTTTTAATTACGAGGCGCGTATCATCCGGTGTGCCACCTTCAACCGGGCTATGGGATGTTTCATGCAATGATCCGCGGTCAAAATCAAAGCCAAGCATTTCAATCAAGGCACGGTTCAGCCACATTTGTGCCTTAGGGTCGAAACTGCCGGTCATTTCAACAATTTTGCTACGTTGTGATTGACGCTCCATGACAAGTGGGAGCATTTGCAGAAGTTCACGATCAAGCTGGTTAAACCACTTCCAGATCGTTTTCAGGTCAAGCCCCGGGGAATAATCCTGAACGAGGGCCTCATAAAGGGTTGCGCTACCCCGCCACCTGGCTTTTTTCTCGGCCATCTTCCTTGTGAAATCCACCACGCGTTTTAAATGCGGAACGCCTGCGCTCCAATCCCCTTTTTTCAAAACCTCGCGATGAAGGCGGCGACCTTCATTAGCAATACGCGCAGACTCCTCCATCGTTTCCGGCGTTTGTATGGAGTGTGAGCGGAAAATATCAACCATACCCTGCAAATTTGCACGGTCCCAGTTGTCCCATAATCCGCCATGAGCCTCGACATGATCTTGTGCTTCTTCCAGCTCCCTTTGAGCGTCTCCGCAGACGATATCATTGTGAATGCGTTTATGCAGGTAGGAAATCTGATCCAGCCTGTTCATATAAGCGCCTTCAGGCATGGCTGTTAAGAAGTCCCTGCTTATAATTTCAGCGATCGCGGCCAGTCGCCCGACATTACGATGTCGCTCCATCAAAGATCTGTAAGCGTGGCAGGGATGCTGGGTCGGGACTTCGTTTGACATAGGAATACGTTTTTTAATGAAGTTGTTAGGCTCTTTATACTATACTATGTGACAGGTGGAATAAGAAGTCCACCATTTGAGAGGAGAAATCATGGGCAAAGGTCCAAAAACACGAATTAGTAAACGCCAGCAAGCCGCAAATAAAAAAGCCGGACTTATCGAGCTCTGGACGGACGGTTCATTTTTTGACCAGACAGGCGCCGCAGGTGGGGCGGGCATTTACACAAATTCGGATGGCAAGCGCCCCTCAGTTTTATGTTGGACCTTTAATAATAGCGAATTCGATATCTCCTTAAGCGGCGAAGCGGAATTATGGGCCGCCACGATTGCCCTTGAAAACGCCGAGCCTCAAAATGTCGGCATGCTGTATTCAGACTGTCCTTTTGTACACTCCCGTATTAATGACATACGTGCAGGCACCCTTAATCGCAAGCGTTATGATAGCGAGCTTTATGCAAGATTGGAAAAAGCGCTGTCGCGCCAGCCGCAAATGGCAACAAAATGGGTCAAGCGCGATGTGCGTTTTTTGCCCATTGCCAATGCTTTTGCGCAAAGTGCAGCCCAAGAAGACATTGAGGAGATGAACACACAGATGCGCCGCTTCAGAATCGACAGGGACTCTTTTTACGAGGCGCGTCCAGGCGCGAAAACACCCCTTAACGGATAAAAAGAAACCCTGCCGGCGTTTGAGCCACTGCAGGGTTCTTGTTTTAAGCACCTTTTTCGAAAAAAGTCCTCAAATCATAATGATTTGAGCCAAAAGATTATTTCTTCTTAGGAGCTGGTTTCTTTTTAGTGTCAGCCATGGTGGCCTCCATAAATTTTGCGGCCTTGACCGGTCGCGGGGATATCCGGTGAGATTTCGGATACAAGGATAATGATATGCCTTTTTTTACAAATTCCAATACAATTTTGATGGCTTTTAAAATACGCAACAGAATTTCAAGAATAGCGAAATTCGCACTGCAATATGAGCCATTTCTTTATCACATTAATAATGCTAGAAAAGTCCGGTTATGAATGAATTTGATGTCATTATAGTAGGTGCCGGGGCGGCTGGCTTCATGGCGGCGATAGAGGCCGGAAAATGCGGAAAGCCCGTGCTCCTACTTGATCACGCCGCAAAGCCAGCGCAAAAAATCCGTATTTCTGGTGGGGGAAGGTGTAATTTTACAAATCTGCATATAGACCCCTCAAAATTCATCTCTCATAACCCTCATTTTTGTAAAAGTGCCCTGTCAAGATATACACAATACGATTTTATAAACCTCGTTGATTCCTACGGCATTAAATGGCATGAAAAAAATCCCGAAGATGGTCTTGGCCAACTCTTCTGCGATGGCTCATCGCAGGAGATAATCGACATGCTGATTGCCGAGGCCGATAAGGCGGGAGTTGAACTTCGGCTTGGCGAGGGAGTAAACACCGTTACGAAAAATGCAAAAGGGTTTTTACTCGGACTGACAGAAGGAAACGTAATCTGCACAGATTTGATAATTGCAACTGGTGGAAAATCAATTCCTAAAATGGGCGCGACCGGATGGGCTTATGATATAGCACGTCAATTTGAACTTGATGTTGTACCGACCCAACCCGCCCTTGTTCCCCTGACATTTGGCGGGGCAATTCTGGATATGACCAAGGATCTGACGGGAGTGAGCCTGAACGCCACCATTTCCGCCGGAGGCGCATCTTTCAAAGAAGGGATGGTTTTTACACATCGGGGTTTAAGTGGGCCGTCTATCCTACAAATATCGTCTTACTGGAATGAGGGAGATGCCATTGCTGTGAATATGGCACCAAACGAGAATATGTTTGATTGGCTACGTGACGAGCGGCAAGACAATCCCAAACAAAGCTTATCGCGTGTGCTCGGCAAAAAAATTCCGGCACGGCTTTGTGAAAAACTGTTTCCGGCGAAAGATTTGCTTTCCAATATTGCCGATTTTTCAAATGACAGGCTGGACGAAATTGCGACCATAATATCAAAATGGTCTGTCCTGCCCCAAGGTACTGAAGGATATCGTACTGCCGAGGTCACAAAAGGGGGAATAAATACAGATGAGCTGTCATCCAAAACCATGGAAAGCAAAAAAGTGCCCGGACTTTATTTTATTGGAGAGGCCGTGGATGTCACGGGCTGGCTGGGCGGGTATAATTTTCAGTGGGCGTGGTCATCCGGTTGGGCCGCAGGACAGGCCGTTTGCCAAAAATGAAAAGCTGTGTTCTAATAACTTAGACATTGATTCATTTACAAAAATTGAGGGATCTTAAGTTATGACATTCAAGCAGGCAATACAGTCAGGTTTTCAAAATTATGTGACTTTTTCGGGGCGCGCATCACGCTCCGAATACTGGTACTGGACACTCTTCGTTTTCCTTTCAGCTTTTGTGCTGGCTATAGTTGACAGTGCCCTGGGAACGCCATTTTATGCCATTTTTGCACTGGGTGTTTTCCTGCCCAATCTGGCAGTTTTGGTCAGGAGACTGCACGACCGCAATAAATCAGGCTGGTGGATACTTCTTTTCCTTATACCCCTAATAGGTGCGGTTATCCTTCTTATATGGACACTTCTTCCAAGCGACAACGGCGCCAATGATTATGGTGTTGAGCCTGTTTAATACCGCAATATAGCCGTTGGATATTGCGCTTATAACTATTTTGGGTTTTGTTATGGGGGTCGTCACCTCCATATCCGGCGGCGCGGGTGTCATAGGCATGTTTTTTTCTTTCTCCAGTAAATAAAGAGGACAATTTCATCCGTCTTTCTATGGTCGCTATCTCTATAGTAATGATTCTAAAAGTGCTCTATGATTTAATAAAGTGATGTTTATATGAAAGAACTTACCCGCGTTTACTCCGTCTTTGAGGCAGATATACTCTGCTCAAAACTGCGTGCAGCAGGCATTCATGCCTTTCCTCAAAGTAAGGAGACATTCAACATCGTGCCAAATGTTCATGACGGCATCCGGATCCTCATCGCAGAAGAGGATTACGATGAGGCGAGACGCATTCTTTCGGCATAGATCTTGCAAGTCCTTCATAAGATTTAATTTTTAAGATTTTATGGAGTATGCCCCATGTCCGTTCAAATGCCCGCCACTCAAAACACAGCAAAGCAATCGCCAAACCCTAGTTTGTCCCAAGGAATTGGCAAAAAACAGCCCAGCGCCGATGAGGTCAGAAACGCTTTTTTAGAGCTGGTTGATAAGACGCCGGCCGAGCTAATCCGCGCCATGATTTTGGCCGAAGAAGGTCTGACCGAGGAAGAATTTGCCGCCTTGCCACCGGAAGAGCAGGAAAAAATTGAAAAGAAAATCATTGCCCGTCTTGAAGAAAAAATGGAGCTGGGCATGGAAGAAAACCTGAAGGCCAATCAAAACGTCCAATTGCTGGCTTCTGCCTCGCAACCGCGAAAAGGACAGATGTTTTTGAATACGGATCAGACTTTGGACGCCCTTATTAAGGCTCAGGAACAAGACCGCGGCGAAAGCTAGAAGGTCACGCCCTACAATAATGCGTCAAAGATAAAATATGGTATTTTAAAAAATTAATTGAAATTTAAAAAATTTAAAATATAGTTGTTTTAGGCTTAGCCTACGAGGTCATCGTAAGATGGCTGACTAAAGTCCGCTTCGGCGGACTTTATTATTTTGAGGTTTCCCAACAAAAATATTTTATTCCTAAATGTTCTATTTTTTCCTCGGCTACATGAGTATTGATGAGCTTGTTATCGTCTAAAAGTCTTTTATATGGTCTGTTGCTTTTATCGTAACCACCCATACACATTGGCCATAAATATAGGTCAGCCAGTTGAGTTAAATGTGATGATTTATATTTTAATTTAAAATCATACAGTATCTCATCTAATTTATCCTGTTCCATGGGATTATATTTTTTTGAGTTATCTTTGCTAAACGGCAGCCCCTCTTGCTTTAAAGAATAATAATAATTTTTAATAATATTATCTGTTTTTTTATCACATCTTTCTATATTTACTCGTAGCTTTCTGTCTTGCATATGTGCAAATTTTGCTGCTCTCTCAACAACTATTGAGAACGCTGTTTTACAAAGTTTCCATTTATTATCACCGTATATATCTTCATATCGATTTTTGTATCCAATCCTATCAATTACGCAAGCAACTCCAACAACGGGGGACTCTTTCATTAGTTGATACAATTGTTCATAAAATAAATCCTGTTTCTTCTTACTTAACCCTGCAATGAAGGAAAAATTTTTTGCCTTACTACGTATTTCGCTGGAATGTAAAGGATCTTTTATCTGCCATTCTTTGCAAAACAGATCATAATTCTCTTCATACAGAGTTTCTTCTTCATCCTTGATAAGAATACCTCCTAAGGCAAAATAATCATGCCCATGCTTAGGCTTTTTTCCTTGTTTTTTATCAGGATGACGAGTACCCGAGTCATCAATATAGAGATTTAAAGTGCTTACCATGCCATCACTCCCACTCGATTGTACCGGGGGGTTTGGACGTGATGTCATAGACGACGCGGTTGATGCCGCGGACTTCATTGATAATGCGGGTGGAAACGCGTCCCAAAAACTCATGGTCGAAATGGTAATAATCGGCCGTCATCCCATCGGTCGAGATCACGGCACGCAAGGCGCAGACATAATCATACGTACGGTCATCACCCATTACACCCACGGTGCGTACAGGCAACAACACGGCAAAGGCCTGCCATATGGCATCATATAGCCCCGCCTTCCTGATTTCTTCCAGATAAATCGTGTCGGCCTTCCTCAAAATTTCCAGCTTATCTTCTGTAATCTCACCGGGTATGCGGATAGCAAGTCCCGGCCCCGGAAAAGGATGACGGCGGATAAAGTCTTCCGGCATGCCAAGGGCGCGGCCAAGATCGCGCACCTCGTCCTTGAACAATTCGCGCAAAGGCTCAACCAGTTTCAGGTTCATCCGTTCCGGCAGGCCGCCAACATTGTGGTGCGATTTAATGGTGACCGATGGGCCGCCTGTGAAGGAGACAGATTCGATTACATCAGGGTAAAGCGTGCCTTGCGCCAGAAAATCAACTTTCCCGATGCGCGATGACACCGCGTCAAAGATATCGATGAATGTCGCGCCGATAATTTTGCGTTTTTTCTCAGGGTCACTGACCCCGTCTAATAACCCCAGGAATTTATCGGAGGCATCCTCATGAATCAGCGGGATGTTATAATGATTGCGGAACAGCTCAACCACCTGCTCGGATTCACCTGCGCGCATCATGCCTGTATCGACATAGATACATGTCAGCTGATCGCCGATTGCCTCATGCAGCAGGACAGCCGTTACAGAAGAGTCGACCCCGCCTGACAGACCGCAAATGACCTTACCGTCGCCGACTTGTGTTTTGATTTTCTCAATGGCCTCGTCACGGAATGCCGCCATTGTCCAGTCACCGGCACAGCCGCAGACCCCATGCGTGAAATTTTTCAGCAGCTGTCCGCCATGAGGTGTGTGCACAACCTCGGGATGGAATTGGACGGCATAAAACTGTCGCGCCTCATCAGCAATAAAAGCGTAAGGTGCGCCCGTTGACGTACCGATAACCGAGAAACCTTCAGGCAGTGCGGTAACGCGGTCGCCGTGGCTCATCCAGACCTGCTCATGTGCGCCTTCTTCCCAGATATCCTGCGTGATTTGTGTACGCGATTTGATATCGACATAGGCGCGGCCAAATTCACGGTGGTCGGAGGTTTCAACCTTGCCCCCCAATTGATGCACCATGGTTTGTTGACCATAGCAAATGCCGAACAAGGGCAAGCCCAGGTCAAACAAGCCCTCCGGCGCACGGGGTGAGTTTTTATCAGTCACGCTGGACGGACCGCCGGACAGGATAATACCTTTGGGTTGGAAATCTTTTATGCGGTCAATGTCGGCCTGATTAAATGGCCATATTTCACAGTAAACGCCCGTTTCACGAACGCGGCGTGCGATAAGCTGTGTGACCTGTGACCCGAAATCAAGGATGAGAATCCGGTCATGGTGCTGTGATGTATCAAGGATGATGGAGGAATTTTCTGCTGTCTGTGTCATATCCATATTTAGACACAAAAAAATGCAGATGCAACCCGCTTATTTATCTTTTGAAAGCAGCAAGAGGATGATTGGCTTTTTCTAAAACATACTGGATTTCAGCACGCTCAGCCTCTGTGCCTAACGCATTAAAATCAAAATGGTTGGAAAGATTTCCGCCAATGACCGCGCCTAAGGCTAGTCCGGCCACTGCCATCCATAAAGGATCCCTGTTATTTTTATTTTTTTTATCTTTTTTGTTCATAATTTATTGTATTACCCGCAAGTAAGCTTTGCAACCGGATGATCCATTTTGCCCTCTGCTTCCAGCGCGTCACAAATATCATCTTTGTAATATGGATCTATATCAGATGTGAATAAGAATTTATCCTGTGTGCCGGCAGCAAAATCAAAAGTAACAGATGCCGGGGAAGACCCGAACTGTGTTGGTTGGCTGGATAGAATTCTCGCTTGCCCATCGTCGCACACCACATAAGTTTTATTGGTCAAAGATGGTCTGTCAAAAGTCTGGCAAGACGATTTATTAAATTTTTCATCCAGATCCTGTTCATAGTTTCCATGAGCCACAATAGCCGGAACTGCTATAACACCGCAACTTGCCAATAATGCAGCGGGCAATATCCAGCCATTGGATCTGTTCTTGATCTTTTCAATGTAATTGTCTTGTTCCATGAGTTTCCCTTACCGTTATAAAATTTTAAACACACCCAAGTTTAAAAGCCGAATGGCCTGTCATTTCGCTTTCTTTCATTGCCTCACAAGCCCGCTCTTTGTAAATTTCCGGAAGCTCGGTATCAACCATCTGGCTGTGAAAAGCATTTTGCTTAAGATCATAGACAGCAGAGTTTTGAAAGTCGCCAAAAAGTGTCTCGTGCGTTTTTTTTGTGCGGATGGTGCCATCATCGCAAAATGTATATTGAACATTTCCCTGTGCTTCGGTTGTTTGACACCCGCTTCTGTTAAATTCATCATCCAGAGAGCCTTCATAATTGGCAACTGCCATTGAAAAAGGTATCGCCATTGCGGCCCAACACCCTGCCAATATTGTTGGTATTGCCAATATATTACTTATAGTTTTCTGTTCATCTTTGGGGGCCGTATCGCCCTTTGAAAATGTCATCAGATACCCCTTGTTCTTTTCTCTCTTAACTGTCTGGCTGAAAAAATTCAGCTCTGGTTTTGCCATTAAGTATGCAGGCACTATAATTACATAATACCGGAAAATCAACTAATTTCTTTGTGCGTTTTTTTAAAAAATTATATTGAGGGCGCATTTGCGAGACGTTTATTCGCTTTTGCTATTTTTGCTGCGCCTTCTTCTACCAGAGATACATCCTCGGCTTTCAACGCCCAGCGCATCAGAGACCAGCTTTGCCCGCTGGGACGCGTAATACTTTGGTCAACACCTATAACTCCTGTCTCATTGCCTAGATATTCACTGTAATCATGACCCGATTTAATTTCACGCGTTACACCGTCAGAGCATTTGACAGATTTTCCTAAGCATTCTGCCGGAATCTTGGTTGTCACCACCATACCGGGGTCGGCAGGCAATAAATCTTTTCCTAAATGCTTTGAGAATGCTTTGAAATTTCTGGTGTATTTAGTATTCAAAAATTCAAAGTGTTCACGGATCAGATTTTCATTGGCCGGTGCCAGCATTCCACCAATTGCAGCAATTGCCGCCGGATCATAGCTGAGCAGATTGCGTGATTTGCCGTAACTTCCGGCATATTTTTCAGCCATATCGGCGTCTGAGAATGACATGATATGCGCACCCGGCGTTGCCAGCGCAAACGCCTTTGCCAGACTGGTATTATAGATGTGGGGAGTCAGTGTTCCGTTATCCCGCATCCCATCATAGGGTGAGCGCAATACAGTTTCCGCTCGCTTACCACGTTGTGAGAGACCGCCAAAATAAGGATTGTCAACGATATGTACAGTGTTGGGTAATCCGGCATGTCTGTTCATTACGTTTAATTGATCCAAAAAATGGTTTGTTTCACGCAAGTCTT
>NZNU01000004.1 GCA_002695035.1 Micavibrio sp.
ACTTTTCCTGATTTCGTTGATTTTCTCCCGGAAAGCCGCATCCGGGTCATCCATTATATATTCTTCCACATCATCTGTACGCTCGCCCAGATCATTAAGAGCTGTGTCAATATAATCAAATAAATGAGCACATATCATTGTCAGGAAATCGCCCTGATCCTTCGGCCCGCGCCCTTGTGCTAATTTTTCAGCAATATCGGATACAGTTTTCAAAGGACGCCGTTGCAAGGTTATAATTCTGTGAGGATCAATCCACATACGGAGCGATACCATATCTTCAGGCTCTGCTCCTGGATTCATATTCACGCCGCGTAAAATGATCAGAAATCCATTCTCTATCTCTGTCACTCTTGGCCGCGTATCCTTGGTCAGAAGCGCATCTATGATTACAGGATCCAGATAAGAAACCTCATCCTTAATCCAGTCTTTTGTTTCTGCCGCATTAACGTCCAGATGCACCCAGGCCAGCTGCTGGCCCTCCACATGCTCTGAGATAGCTTGCTTATCAATTGGCTCCCCACCGCCTTCGCCGTCAAAGGCCAGAGATTGCAGTATAAAATCATGCGTCATTCAAGTTGTCCTTGCCGACCTCTGTGATATTTTCCCCGCCCTCTTTTAACCCGGGAGCAGATATAAGGTGAATATCCTGCTGTGGGAAAGGTATTTCAACCCCGTTTTCTTTAAATTTGCGCCATATTGTAAACATAACCTCGCTTTGCGGAGCCCAGCGCCCTTGCGTTACATCATCGACCCAGAAAAGAAGGAGAAAATCGACTGAAGAGGAGTTGAAGTTGCGAAGAAAGCAATTCGGTGCAGGGTCTTTTGAGCAGGAGGGGTGCTCCAAAGCTGCCTCAATAATAAGTTTCTGGACAAGCTCCAGATCAGAATTATAGGACACCCCCACAGGCACATCAATCCGTGCCTTGGTGTTCGAGTATGTCCAGTTAATCACACGGTTAGTTATGAAATCTTCATTTGGCACCATGATTTCGCGCCCCTCCAATGTTTCAATCAGTGTGTGGCGCGCACTGTTCTTGCGCACAAAACCGGTTGTACTTCCGTCCAACTCAATCAGGTCACCTACCTCAATGGCGCGCTCTACAAGTAAAATAAGGCCGCTTATGAAGTTCGAGGCGATTTTTTGTAGTCCAAAACCAAGCCCGATACCAACAGCCCCGGAAAAAACAGTCAGGGTTGTAAGGTCAATGCCGATGACATCCATACCAATCAGGAAGGCGACAACATAAACCGCGATCTGGAATATCTTGGTGAAAAGCACACGGCTTGAGGCTCTGATTTTACGGATATTTCCGATCCGACGCTCACCAAATGCGCTTAAAATCGCGGCAAGCCAGAATATGATTATCGCTGTTATAATGGATTTTATGACCAGGTAAGCCGTGATTTCACTCTCGCCTATCTGATAAGTATATTGGGGCGCAGATAGAAAGTCCTTGAGACTTGCCATTATCCCGAAATGCGACAGCAGAAAAATCCCGCCAATCATAAGAATAAGAAGTATATTTGCTGACAGCAGGCCAGGCTTTAAAACCTTTCCCCAAAAGGCTTTGGGGCCTGTTACTTTTTTCTTTGGGGAAGATTTTTTATCTATCATTGGCATGTTCCGCAAAAGGGTTTCGGTCAAATCAACTCACGCCTGAGAGTGTGCGACTTTGGGGGTAATTTTTCAAGAGCATTTAAAATTTAGTTCAGATGTCTTAAATTGCAATTATGAAACTGTCATATATATCCGGATCAACAATTCCTTCCTCAAAAGCCAATTCTGTGCATGTCGTGAAAATGTGTCAGGCTCTTGGGCGTCTTCCTGATATGGATATTGTGCTTTACGGTAAGCAGGGTAAGCCGGCCGATAACCCTTACGCCTTTTATGGAGTTAAAGAAAATTTCAAACTCGTGCGTTCGCCACTTGGCTCGACACAGTATTTATCAGGACTTTCACGCCTTGCCTCACTATTTTTCAAGATTGGATTGATTCCCGCACCACAAGTTTTTTATGGACGCGATATTATCGGATTATATTTATTGTCTTTTGCAAATGAGCCTGTTTTTTACGAGGCTCATCAAGTGCCAAAGGGCAAAATACAGCGCAGCTTGACACGCAGGCTTTTAAAAAAGAAGGCCTTCAAGGGCCTTGTGGTAATATCCGAGGGCCTGAAAGAAGACTTTTTGAATAGTTTTCCGGATTATAAAGGCCCGGTTCTTGTCGCACATGACGGCGCAGACGTTACAGAACGGAACCCAAAGGGCATACCAGCCAAAGACTGGCCGGGGCGAAAAGATGCAAAGCAAATCGGGTATACAGGTTCGCTTCACAAGGGCCGCGGCATGGAAATCATAATGAGCGTTGCCAGATTATTGCCGGAAATGGATTTTCATGTTGTAGGCGGTACATCTTCGGACCTTAAATATTGGGAAGGTCAAAACCCGCCCGCAAATCTTTACATGCATGGAAGCCGGCCTCACTCCCAGATAAATGCTTATCTTGCCAAATTTGATGTGGTGCTTGCGCCTTATCAGGAAACCATAAAAATCGGGACAGGAGCCGATATCTCCCGCTGGATTTCACCGATGAAATTATTCGAATATATGGCCGCTGGAAAGGCCATTATTGCCTCTGATCTTCCGGTTTTGAGGGAAATACTTTCTCATGGTCGCAATGCGACGCTTGTGCCGCCCGCAGATACAAATCGCTGGGTGGAGGCCATATGCCATGTCGGGAAATCATCTGCCCTGCGCCACGCCATGGGGCTGGAGGGCGAAAAGGATATTCAGGATATTTACAGCTGGAACAAAAGAGCCGCCAAAGTCAGGGAGTTTATTCAAACTCAAACAGGCGTAGATTAATGCCTATCGCATCGCTTTCTTCCAGATTGCGGTCTGTTTCATTCGCATTTTGGAAAGCGCCCAGCGCCCCGTCACCATAACGGTCAAAAGTAGAACGATCATTGCCGCCACGGGTCATATTATCGCGCTCAACCTGGGTTCCGTAAACGCGCTCAAGCTCACGCTCCTCGCGTTCTTCCTGGCTAAGGGGCAGTCTTTTCTTGCCTTCAACCATGACGTCATTACTTTGCGCAATGGTGGTAGCGGGTGATGTTAGAACCAGTATTGCTGCCAATAGTATTAATTTTTTCATTCGTCCTTTTCCCTTTTTAATGCCTTGCGGCGCTGGTTGCTACTTAATACACATCGCCGTAAGTCGGGCTGGATGAATATGTGGTTGTGGAGCGTGTCGTTGTCGCGGTGCTTGTATTTGCATTTGTTTTTGCGTTGGGGTCGCCCTGTATCTTCTTGCCTGCTTTTTCAAGATCCTGACCAAAGCCCTGAACAGTATTCTGGCACCCGGCCGAAACCGCCAAAGCAGATACACATAGAATAAGCGCTAAAAACCTGATCACATTTCTCTCCTTAAACCCATAGAGCATTTTGTTGCAAAGATGATACTATACTGACTTTATAAAGCCCGTAAATACTACAGATACTATTTTATGAGTGGTTTTTGAAGTGGAAAAAGATATTATTTTCCAATCAATGGAACTAAGCTCGCAAAAACAGGTTTACGCGTCATGAAAATATCCAAATTCACTATATTCTTCTTGCTGGGTCTTATGGCCGCAACCACGACAGCGGGTGCGCAGGTTCAAAATACAGCCTCTGCGCCAGAACCAACCATCTCCGAAAGCTTTCCCGAAGAAGAGGCTTTTTCCGATAAGGATAAAATAGTGACCATAGCCGTTGAAAATGATTCCATAGGCGGCGGTGGAACAGACCAGAATTATACGAGCGGTGTCCGCCTGTCATATTTTGATATTAATGCTGATTTGCCGGAATGGGCGCGCTCTGCTGCAAAGCCCATCCCTGATTTTGATATTAATCACACAACAAGCGTCTATTACTCCCTTGGTCAAAATCTTTACACGCCCGAGGATATCACCAGCGAAGTTCAGGCCGATGATGACCGTCCCTGGGCAGCCTGGGCATATGGCTCCGTCGGGCTTTCAACGCTGACAGAAAATCATAACGATATCGTTGAGGTGTCACTTGGTGTCGTGGGACCCGAGGCTTTGGGCAAACAAACCCAAGAGGTTGTCCACGAGCTGATAGGCTCTCCCGACCCTGAAGGGTGGGACAACCAGCTGGACTTTGAGCCTGGCATAGTCCTCTCGTGGGAAAGGCGCTGGCCTCAATCTGTGACTGCTGATGTCGGTCCGCTAAATTTTTCGGCAATGCCAAGTGCGGGGGTTACACTGGGTAATATTTATACCCATGCCAGCGCAGGCCTTTCCTTCCAGCTCACACCAACAGAAGACATATGGCAGGATGCACCTTTGCGTGTTCGTCCCTCACAACCAGGTACCGGATTTTATAATATTCCAAAAAGTGGTTTTTCCTGGCAAATTTTTGGCGGCGTAGACGGCCGTGCCGTTGCAAGAAATATTTTTCTGGATGGAAACACATTCAAAGACTCACACAGCGTAGATAAAAATATCTTTGTCGCCGACGCCAATCTTGGGTTGGGCTTTACTTTTGACGATGTAAAGCTGGCTTATACAGTTGTCTACCGCACTGAAGAATTTGATACTCAGGACAAGGGTCAGGTTTTCGGTGCGCTTAGCCTTTCCAAAAGATTTTAATAGTCATTCCGGCAGGAACCCATCAGTTTGCATAGCCCAAAGCTCGGCATAAAGACCTTTGCGCTCCAACAGCTCCTGATGCGTACCTTCTTCAGCAATTCGGCCATGCGCCATTACCACGATTCTGTCCAGATTTGCGATCGTTGAAAGGCGGTGCGCAATGGCAATAACGGTTTTACCTTTCATCAGATTTTCCAGGCTTTTTTGAATAAGCCTTTCGCTATGTGTATCGAGCGCGGACGTAGCTTCATCCAGGATCAGAATAGGCGCATCTTTCAAAAGGGCGCGGGCAATGGCAATTCTTTGCCTTTGGCCGCCTGATAATTTTACACCGCGCTCACCAACCTTTGTGTCATACCCTTGCGGAAGGCTAATAATAAATTCATGCGCATTGGCAAGCTCTGCTGCGCGCACAACCTCTTCATCAGTTGCGCGTAAATTTCCGTACCGGATATTTTCACGGATCGTTCGGTGAAACATTGATGTGTCCTGAGGTATCAGCGCGATGCTTCGTCTCAATGATTTCTGGGTGACTGCGTTAATATCCTGCCCATCGATAAATATACTTCCATCGGGCACCAGAAACATCCTTTGGATCAGATTTATCAGAGTACTTTTCCCTGCGCCCGAAATTCCGACCAGCCCTATCCTTTCACCGCTCTTTATATGCAGACTTAAATTTTCCAAGACGTCTTTGTCTGTGTACTTAAATGTCAGGTTACTGATGTTTATTTCACCTGATGTGACGTTTAATTTTTCGGATGTAGTGTGGTCTTTCAGATCGATCGGCACGGCAATGGTTTTCAGCGTATCACTTAGATATCCGAAAGATTGTGATGTGTGGATGATCCCGAAGCTGATCGCCCAGGCATAGCTTGTAAAGGAAAAGGCAAGCCCCATAATTGTCGCGATTTCACCGATGGTTATTAATCCGTATTGCCAGCCCAAAAGACAAGCTGCCATCATAGCCACACCAAACAGGACAAGGGCAATCCTGCGCCAGTTATCCAGCATGAGATATACGCGCAGCATTTTATGCCAGGCTTTCATTTCCCGCTCGGACACCTCTTCATGCGCGCGCATTTCATAACCCTCATTTGCAAAGGATTTTACAACCGATATATTGGACAAAGTGTCCACAATCTGGCCGGACACGGCCGAGCGCGCCGATGAAAAAACCTCTGTTTTATCCTTCATTTTGCGCAAATAAAACAAAATTGGCAGGGCAATAGATATTAGGAAAATCATAATAATCAGGCTATAGATCCAGGATACACCCAAGAGAACAAGGCCGGAAACCACCATCCCGACCAGATTAAGGAGGATCTCCCACCTTATTTGGCTGTTCAAATCGGGTATTTTTTCAACGCCCTCTGATATACGCCGCGCCAGCGAGCCTGCAAAATGATCCTGAAAATAAGTGAAAGGGTGATCCATGGCATAGAGCATCATGTCCGACCTGAGCTGTGGCCTGACCCTCTTGATCCAATCAAAAGATGTATAATGCGGTATTAAATGACACAGCTCCCCGATCAGCAGAACAGCAAATAAAACAGCGACCAATCCCCATATACCTGATGGGATTGTACCAATATCCGAGGCTGCGCTTAAGCTGTCTATAACCATCCCCATGATAACAAAAGCAATTGGGTAGCGCACAGCATGAAGGATATCTGTCACGACGAGATAGGCCCACATTGCCGGATCACGCGACATCACCATTTTGATATAGGAGAACAGGCCTTGCGGAAGCGTTTTTTCAGCCCTGTAGTCAAGCTTGTATTTTTCTTTATGGGGAATGAAAGGAACCTTCATAAGGATTTTAAAATATCATAGTTTTAAAAAATAGGGAAAGCCTTGTGATCTAAAGACAGGGTCTAAAATGTTTTGGATAGAAAGATGCGGAAGCTGTGGTCCAGCGCCCCTTCACTAATGCCTGTGCGATATCCCGTTTCCAGGCCATATCCGTCACCAAAGCCTGCTTTTATTACAGGGCCTACACTATGTTGCTGCGATGAATAGCCGGATTGTTCTGCAAGATTTCCGAAATCGTTAAAGCTTTCAAGGCCCAGCTCGACTTTTTCGGAGATCTCATAAGTTGCCTGCAGGCGAAGCTCTGCGGAAATTCCATCACCCGCATCTTCTCCGATATCATGGGAAAAAAGCTGGTTCGCCCTAAATTGCCATTCTCCGACATCTTTTCTCTCATATAAGTTTATATAAGTGCGATCGGGTTTTTTATCACCATCGCGAAGGGAGTAGCCAAGGCGTATCCCGAAATCAAGAGGAGCAGTTTTTTGCTTCAAAAACTGAAACCTGTTTTCAAAAGTCAGTGTATCAAATTCCAGAGAACCGCCTTTCCGACGGTCAGTGGATACAACTACACGCGGTGCGTAATAGTCTGTGAGCCCGTAATCAACGTGGAAGCGGGAGCGCAGGCGCTGGTCTTGTCCGCCCTGACCATCATCTTCATTATCGAGGCTGTAGCCTTGCCTTATCTCCGCAGTTAACCGCCCTTTTTCTACATTGGGTGAACCAACAGAGCTGATAGTCGAAGCATGGAGCTTAATTGGAAAACAACAAATCAGAAACGCCGCAAAAGAGGCAGTCAAAAAAGAGGGTTTTTTAAAAATGCTCCACATATAGCTAAATTATATAGTTAGAAATATAGTGATTTCTACTACTGCTTTTTGGAAATTTTAAGGGGAAATGGTGGGCCCAATCGGGATCGAACCCCCCAGCGCAACTTCGTTGCGCGGCGAATCTGTAAGAGGTCGGTTCGATTCACCCGATTGTCTTTGCTTATTTATTTTAGGGGGAAATGGTGGACCCAATCGGGATCGAACCGACGACCTCTTGCATGCCATGCAAGCGCTCTCCCAGCTGAGCTATGGGCCCTTACCTGAATTTGTAAAGGAGCTTATATTTCAAAGCCGAGTTGGACAATACGGAATCTTGGACGGAGTTTCAAGCCAAAAAGAAAGGCCTTAAAAAGATAAGGCCTTTCCTTATGTTTTTTGTATTAAATAAGCGAAGCCCTATTTCTTTTTAGCGGGAGCCTTTTTTGTTTTGGGCTTTGCCTTTGCTTTTGGTTTCGCGGAGGGTTTTTGTGCCGCGTTATTCACCAGCGCGTCACGAATTTCTGTCAGCAAAACAATATTCTTTGGCGGGGGAGGTGCATCTTGGACTTCCGGGTCCTCGGCTTTACGTTTCAGGCTGTTTACACCTTTGATCAATAAAAAGACACAGAAAGCGACAATCAGAAAATTAAGAACCGCATTAACAAATACACCGTAAGTTATAAGCGGTGCGCCTGCTTCCTTGGCCGCTTCCAATGATGCATATGTCCCACCATCCAGAGCCACGAATTTATCAGCAAAATCCACGCCGCTTGTTGCCATGCCGATGATGGGCATTATCAAATCTCCGACCGCCGAATTGACAATAGCGGTAAATGCCGCCCCCATGATAATCCCGACCGCCATGTCCATGACATTCCCGCGGGCAATAAATTCCTTAAACTCTTTCAACATTTTTATTCGTCCTTTTTATTTTAAGCAGTTCAATTTAAAAAGAAATTCTGCCAGCATTTAAAATTTCGTCAAGCCCATAAAAAAACCGCCCTGATCCGGGCGGCTTTTAAAGTTAGTCTCGCTAGACTTAGTCGCGGGCCATACCTACGAAATGCAGGATATACTGGAATAGGGCGATAAAGCTGATATACAGATTTAATGCCGCAACCCATCCCATGCGGGAATTGGCCTCTTCGCCGTAACTTGCATGATAGCTTTCTTTCATACGCTGGGTTTCCCATGCGGTCAGTCCTGAGAAGATCAGGATACCGGCAGCTGACACAACATTCATCATCAATGATGATTGCATGAATATATTCACAATACTCAGAACAATAAGACCCCATACACCCATAATCAGGAAGGATCCCATGCCATCAAGGTTTTTCTTGGTTGTGTAGCCAAACAGGCTAAGACCTGCAAATGCAGCCGCCGCAAGGAAGAAAGCGCGGGCAATATCTGTGCCTGCAAAGACCAGAAATATTGTCGAGAAGCTCAAGCCATATAGTACGGAAATGACAAAAAACGAAATGCGTAATTTGCTGGCTTCCATTTTCTGAGGATTAAATCCAAACAAAATGACTGCAAGTGGCGCAAAAGCAATAATTAAAAATAGCATCTGGTTACTGGCAAGCACTTCCACCAGGCCGGAATTTGCTGTGAAAAAAGCCACAAGACCTGTAACCAGGACGCCCAAAGACATGCGGTTATAAATCCCGATCATGTGCTTGCGCAACCCCGCATCATATGCGGTACCTTGTGCCTTAACTGATGTTGTTTGACGATCGCCAATCATTATTTACTCCTTAAAGTAAGTTTAGTTTTGATGCTTAGAAACTCTTTGATCTATTATATAGTATATACGTTAAATTCGCCAAGATGGATGTGCGGATATTTTTAGACACCCAAAACATCGTCGATGACAGCAAGATGTTCAACGAGCAGTTTTTCATTGGACAGGCGAACAATACCATTTTGTTTGACTGTGATGTCACATCCGAAAAGAGCATCCTTGAAAATTACGTTGGCTGCGACGACATAACTGCCATCTGCTGTGATTTCTTTTATATATAAAGGCTCGATCATATCTGATAATGACCTGCGGTTATTCGGGGACGGCTCATCGCGCCATTGTATGTCATCAACAGATTCAACAATCAGGAAGCGTCCATGTTTCCCACGGACAAAACGGAAAAAGAAGCGGACATAGTCCAGTAAAGTATCTTTGGAAAGGGTTATGGGCGCGCGTTTATTTAATTCATAGATTGGCGTATTCGTATAATCCATGAAAACTATGTCGTCGCCTTTATATATAACAAAGCGCTTCTTGACCGGGTTCGTCTCGCGATCAGTTATTTCTATCAGGCGATATCCAGGATAAAAATGCAGCGAGGCGCTTAAAATATCGGCTGTCTCGGCCGACAAACCCGACAAATCTATATGTGGCTGTACCATCGCCAGCATATCTCTGGTCTCGGATTTATTTAACTTTGTGTATGAAAGCTGTTCCAATTTTTATCTCTTTTGAAAATTTCCCTTAAATCTTTTACCACAGGATAACTCTGGGGAAAAGCCTGTCTGCGAATCCATGGAAAACTTATTTATCCGACTTATCCTGATTCACTGACATTTTAATAACCCCACTTATCCTTTGAGGACGAATCTCTGTAAGCAGAGTCAATAGATGTGGTTTAAAAAGTTAATAATTTATTAACGGCCTCGAGTCGTAGCATTTACGATACTGTGGACTTTTTAATGGATAACATTTAATCCCCATATACACAGGCCCTACAATAACAAATACCTATTTAATACTTATATATATTTAGTTATAAGGAAGGCATGAAGTCTTTAATTCGCGTTTTAAAAAATAAAGAACCCTTGTCCGTGCCCCCGGTTTGGTTCATGAGACAGGCAGGCCGATACTTACCCGAGTATTTACGTTTGAGAGAAGAAAAAGGTTCCTTCCTTAACCTTGTTTACGATCCAGGGTTTGCAGCCGAAGTGACTGTGCAGCCGATCAGACGTTTTGGGATGAACGGAGCAATCCTGTTTTCGGATATATTGATTATCCCGCACGCTCTGGGACAAGATCTGGAATTTCGAAAAGGCGAAGGGCCTGTTCTGGACCCGATATCTGATGCGGGGGATTTCTCGAAGTTATCCATGGATCATCTGGATGAGAGGTTATCGAGTATTTATCATACGGTTGAAAATGTCGGTAATTTGCTTTCCGAGGAAAATTTTGAAGATACGGCCCTTATTGGATTTGCGGGTGCGCCCTGGACTGTTGCATGCTATATGGTGCAAGGCCACGGGAAATGCGATTTTCCAAAAACAAGGGCATTTGCACGCAAAGATCCGGAAGGTTTCCAGACGCTGGTCGATGTTGTTGAGCAAGCCACGCTGATTTATCTCAAAGGTCAGATTGAAGCCGGCGCAGAAGCCATACAGCTTTTCGACAGCTGGGCAGATCTTCTTGAAGGAGATGAATTTGAGCGCTGGGTGATAGAACCTGCCGAGCGTATTTTTACGGAGTTGAAAAAAACGTATCCTGATATCCCGCTTATCGGTTTTGCGAAAACAGCAGATGAGGCGCGGCTGATCGATTACAGCAAGATAACATCCATGGATTGTATGGGTCTGGGGCAGGATGTTAATTTGGAAATAGTAAAAAAATTACCTGATACGTTGGCGGTTCAAGGTAATCTTGATCCTGAAAGTTTATTGGAAGGCGGACAAAGAATGGAGCGCGATATCCGCAATATTCTGGATATATGCAAGGGAAGGCCGCATGTTTTCAATCTTGGGCACGGTGTTATCAAGGAAACCGCACCTGAAAATGTTGCGCGCGCCGTTGAGATAATCAGAGGTGACGCATGAAAACAGCAGTTGTTTTATTCAATTTGGGAGGGCCTGACTCCAAGGAGGCGATTGAGCCTTTCCTGATGAATTTTTTTACCGATAAAAATATTATCGACCTGCCATACCCCTTGCGCTGGTTTGTTGCAAAAATGATTTCAAAAAGACGCTCAAAGCGGGAAGCCGGCGATAGCTATGCGTTTTTGGGTGACAGATCGCCCTTGCTGGAAAATACTGCAAAACAGGCTGCCTTGCTTGAAAACGAATTAAGCAAAAGTGGTGAGTTCAAAGTTTTTGTCTCCATGCGCTATTGGCACCCCATGGCAAAAGAGGTTGTTGCCCAAGTCAAGAAATGGGGTGCGGACAGGATTGTGCTGGTCCCGCTATACCCTCAATTTTCAACGACAACGACAAAATCATCGTTTGAAACATGGCAAAAGGAAGCCGATAAGCAAGGGCTGAACATAGCTACCCGCAAAATTTGCTGTTATCCGACCGATCATTTTTACACCGAAAGTTCGGCCAGAAAAATTCTGGATGTTTACAAAAAAGCGCAACTTGAAAATGAAGGCAAAGCGCCCAGAATTCTGTTTTCTGCGCATGGGCTTCCTGAAAAAATTATCGAGGCAGGCGACCCATACCAATGGCAATGCGAACAATCCGCCCAGGAAATTATCAAGGCAACGGGTTTGCAGGATGTGGACTGGCAAATTTGTTACCAATCGCGTGTCGGACCCTTGCGATGGATAGAGCCCTCAACCGAAGAGGCACTGGAAAAAGCGGCGCATGACGCTGTACCGGTAGTGATTTATCCGCATGCTTTCACGCAGGAACATGTTGAAACGCTGGTCGAAATTGATATCGAATACCGGGAATTTGCAAAAGAAAAGGGCCTTACCGCTTTTTACAAAGTTGATACGCTTGGCGATGATAAAAGTTTTGTGGCTGGGCTATCAAACACAATTTTAGCTTTGGGAGATGATAATTCAACAGCTCCTGTTTCTGGACAAAGGCTGTGTCCCGCCGGCTACAGGAAATGTCCTTGTGGGGTTTAGCCGGGGCTATGCGCAGTTGTTGAGGGCTGTGCAGGCAATAAAGCATCCTGATCTGAAAATTCAGGAGATGTGTTCGATATAAACATTGCTGCTGCAAGTGCAAAAGCCACATAAAAACGACCTTTTTTCTCAATTTGAACAGGCATATCGTCATCATATGAAGCCAGATGCATTCCCGCACCTATTCCCGCACCGCTTATTGCACCTAAGGTTGGATAGGCAAATGTTTCAAATCCTGACATAAAGCTCATAAATAATCTCCTCTTGTTAAATTTTTTATATGTCTTGCTTATGACAATGTCAATAATAATGCTTGCGGGGAGACATGGAATCGGTTTAGGAGTCGGTCATGCAAACATTCCTGCTTGAAAATTATTTGTGGCTTAAAGCCCTGCACGTCATATCCCTGATTGCGTGGATGGCAGGTATGTTTTATTTACCGCGTCTTTTTGCCTATCACGCAGAAAATATCTCTGAAACTGTGCAGGCTAAAACTTTTGAAATCATGGAGGCACGGTTGTTGCGTATCATCATGAACCCGGCGATGATCGCGACATGGATTTTCGGTGCACTGATGCTTTATGCCAATACAGGGCTTATGGAACTGGGCTGGATGCATGTAAAGCTGACAGGCGTTGTGCTGATGACAGGGCTGCATATGGTTTTTGCGAAATGGCGTAAAAACCTTCTCAACGGAAAAAACATCAAGACCCCGAAGTTTTACAAGCTCTGGAACGAAGCGCCGACAATTTTAATGGTTATCATTGTCATTATGGCTGTGGCGGAACCGTTCTGATTTAATGAATTGTCAGCGAAGAATTGGACATGGCTGAAGCAGCTTTTTTTGCCCTATAAACAAAGCCGCCCAGACGCTTTGAGTCTTCTATTGAAAAATAATCACGGTTATCCCGAACATAATCTTGTGTAAATTCCGATAAGGCCTGTTCCATCAGTTCCTCGGATTCAATATGCAACAGAATTTCATAAAATTCATTCTCGTTGGGCAGATTTTCATCCCAGACCATACTGGTGCCTTCGTTTTCATATTCTTTCAGGTTTTCGAAAAAGCGGCTAAAAGTTTTGTAATGAATGTTATCAACATCCCCACCCTTTTCCTTCGGTCTTAGGGAGATTTTGATGAGCGCATTACCTTCTGCCAACCAGTGCATATTTATTTTAGTGCGCGCTTTCATATTTTGTCGTTCGGAAGCCGTGCAATGATGGGACAACATCTCCATCAAAAGATCGCCGGCATTGGCAACAGCGGCAGTGAGAGGACTGGATCGTAGAAAAGCCTTTCGCATTTCAACGGCTGCGAGTGATGTACCTGAATTTAATTCTGCTTTACTCATATCTTATCTCCCTGAAATTCTTATAATGGTATACGCATTATGAATAATCAAGAAAATTATGTCTTATCCCTTTAAACCGCTTGACAGATTTTTTATTCAGGGATATAAAGGTGGGGTCTTTTGAGACAAAACCCCCCGAAAACCGTATAATTAAATACTAAAAGGCATGCGCTTGCGCTAAACGGTTAAGGGGAAGAAATCATATCAGATTTATTAAATTTCAACATATAATACCAAAAACAGATAGTTTTTACATTTCAAAACCCCCACCTTACACAAGACGATCTTTATGAATTTACAAGACCTGAAAACACGTACACCAGCTGAACTTCTCGCATTTGCAGAAGAGCTCGAAATTGAAAACTGCGCCTCCATGCGCAAACAAGACATAATGTTTGCGATTTTGAAAAAGCTTGCGGAAGAAGGTGCGCCGATATTCGGGGCGGGTGTTTTAGAGGTTTTGCAGGATGGTTTTGGTTTTCTGCGTGCTCCGGAAGAAAATTACTTACCAGGTCCGGATGATATTTATGTATCTCCCAGCCAGGTCAGACGCTTTGGCCTTCGCACAGGAGATGTGGTAGAGGGGGAAATACGAGCACCCAAAGATAACGAGCGTTATTTTGCGCTTTTAAGAGTTGAGAGCATTAATGGCGAAACGCCTGAAAAAACGCGTCACCGTATTAACTTTGATAATCTTACCCCGCTTTATCCAGAGCGCAAAATCAGCTTGGAAATTGATGATCCAACCAAAAAGCACAACACGCAGCGTGTCATTGAGATGGTGTCGCCTCTTGGTTTTGGTCAGCGTGCATTGATCGTTGCGCCGCCACGTACAGGTAAAACTGTAATGTTGCAGGATGTAGCGTCCTCAATCGCGGCCAACCACCCTGATGCGTATCTGATCGTTCTTTTGATAGATGAGCGTCCTGAAGAAGTGACAGATATGGCGCGCTCAGTTCGCGGTGAAGTTATATCGTCCACTTTTGACGAGCCGGCATCACGTCACGTACAGGTTGCCGAGATGGTCATGGAAAAAGCAAAAAGGCTAGTTGAACATAAGCGCGATGTTATTGTCCTTCTAGATTCTATCACGCGTCTTGCCCGGGCATACAACACTGTTGTGCCTTCATCAGGTAAAGTTTTAACAGGTGGTGTTGATGCAAACGCATTGCAGCGCCCGAAAAGATTTTTCGGTGCCGCGCGTAATGTCGAGCAAGGTGGATCGCTTACTATTATTGCAACTGCCCTTATTGAGACTGGGTCTCGTATGGATGAGGTTATTTTCGAAGAATTTAAAGGAACGGGTAACGCCGAGATCGTGCTTGACCGCAAAATTTCTGATAAGCGCGTCTTTCCTGCAATTGATATCCAGAAATCCGGAACTCGTAAAGAAGAACTTCTGGTCGATAAGGCAACACTACAAAAGATGTGGGTTCTTCGTCGTATCCTCAACCCGATGGGTACTGTGGATGCGGTTGAATTTTTACTTGGCAAAATGAAAGATACGAAGAATAATGATGAATTCTTCAACGCCATGAACCAATAGTTTTTGTAAGTGCTTAACGCCCTATCTATTAAAAAATTTACTTTTTTCCTTCTTGCTTTCGGCTTTCTCTCTTTAGCCGGGTGTTCGACAAATATGGATTTTGATAAACTTGCCTGGTGGAAAGAAGAGCGAAAAAAAGTTATTGCCAAGGTTTCTGCCGAATTTGCGCGGCGGGATGTCAAGATTGGCTCTCCTGTCTATATCCGGATTTTCAAGCAGTCTTCGATCCTCCAGCTATGGCTTAAAGATAAAAACAGTAATCATTATTCTCTTTATAAGACATATCCGATTTGCAGATATTCAGGCAGTCTGGGCCCCAAGCTCAAGGAAGGCGACAAGCAATCACCTGAGGGATTTTATACTGTCACAGAAGATTCATTAAATCCTAACAGCCAATATCACCTGTCATTTAATATTCATTATCCGAATGCATATGATAAAGCATACGGTAGAACCGGGTCTTATATAATGGTTCACGGTGATTGCAAGTCGGTCGGATGCTATGCCATGACCGATCCTCAGATAGAAGAAATTTATGCGATCGTGGAATTAGCCTTGCAATATGGTCAGGAACAAATCCCCGTGCATGTTTTTCCATTCCATATGACGGAAGAAAATCTTTTGATGCATTTATCCTCTCCCTGGTATCCGTTCTGGCGCAACCTTCAGGAAGGATATCTGATGTTTGAGGAAACAAAACAGCCTCCCGTTGTCACGGTGCAAAACGGCAGATATATTTTTACAGCGCCTTATTCTCACCCGGCCGACTTCCCGCCGCTATATACCAGTTTTCTACAGTAAAGCGGCTCCTCTCCCAGCGCTTTGATTCAATTTTATCTGTATTTAATCTGCTTTCACATTAATTTTGAAGCGATATAGCTGGACAAAATTCCTGCCCCATGTTGATATAAAACTATAGGGTTTACATAATCAATAACTATAAAATATATTTGGGTGGGATGAATGAAGTATATTTCTCATGAAGATGGCGTGCGCGCCAGATCTTTCAGGTCAATTGTTTACAGCTGGATCTTCTTTCTCGTTGTTACAGTTTTTGGCTGTGTGATTTTCATGACAGAATCGAATGCTTTTATATTTGAGCGCTTTGATATAATGAATGGTCAATCTATGGCAAACCCGGACTCCAAAACCAATGCCTCCCTCCCGTTATTTCGGAATGATGATAACTGCGATGCCTTCCTGCAGGACGCAAGCTATGGTGCTGTGCCCGCTAATGCCATTAACAAAGCACCTGATTTGCCCAGTTCCGATGTAACCGCCCGGCGCAAAGCCGGGCAGGCTATTGCCTTGGCTTTAATGGCGGGAATGACAATTGCTGTCGAGCCTGCCGGCCATGGGCTTGTAAATGAAAATGGGGAAAATGTCTCTAAGCTCACACCAAAGCACAGAAATGCCTTTCAGGTTGTCGCTTATCGTCAATGCAAAAGGCAGAGCGCTTTGAGAGAACTTGAGACCTCTCGCTGGTCGCGATAAAAATTAATCTGCTACCACCTGTTATATCTTAATAAATAAGACGCATAACGACAGATGAGCTTATCCGCCCAAGCATAAGGGCGAGATAATAAGTACCAGCGAATAATATGATATTTCCAAGAATGCCCGCTGACCTCGTTTTCCCATAGGGAAGATGTGCTGCCCGCATGGATATCTTCTGACCAACAATATCTGATAATGTCCTGTTTAGTGCTGTTTTCCCAATTACTTTGATCAGCACCATATTCAAGGCAACAGCAAGCCCAAAGACTGTAAAATCACATATAATTTCTTTTGCAGCTGACGGCGCTGTGCCAAGGAGGCTGGTTCGCAAGGGCGTTAAAAAATAGACCATATTTAAAATCAACGAGGCTGAGAGACCGCCCAGCAATCCCTTGACCCGTCCTGCACGGCTTAAATCATAAAACACCTTGTTAAGGCTCGCTGCCATTTCCTTAATTGTGTCAGGATTAAAGCCATATCTATGAGCTTTGGCCATCATTTTCATAGAGCGAACAAGCTTGTTTTTTGACCTTACATATATTAGTTCACGTATGAATTTGTATTTTGCGGCCTCCCGAACCAGACCTTCCGTTTGCATAGGGGGAGCCTTTGCCGCTTCATGTAAATTGGATAGGCCCTCAGCACCAAGATGTTCAAGGAAGGGGGGGCAGGATAGGATTTTTGCTTTATTCGGCGCATAGGCGCATTCAAAATCATATCCATTTAAAGTGCAAACCATTGAGCCGAATTGAGTCTCAAAGTTATACCCTATCTCAAGATCCTCTCTGTCGAGTTTGTGTCCTGAGGATGCGTTCCCGGTTAAGGGGGAGACAGCCAGTATACCCGAAGATATAAGGGCTGAGGCCTTATCTGCCATAATCTTTCCCAATTTTTCCGGCACATTCTCGGTGTCATTTTCTGCAATTGAAAAAGACGTGGCGGCTGTCAGCTGCACTTTAAAAATATCACTAACGGCTCCGGTTGAATCGCACTCACGGCAAGGCATCTTACCAGTTTGTCGGCACGTCGTGCAGGCCACCATTCCTGAGCCGCGACATTTCTTGCAGGTCATGTGCCCACGTCCTGCACATTGGGCGCATGGTTTGCTGCCTTCGGGAGAATTGACCTGACCCCTTCCTTGGCAAATCGGGCATGCCTGTTGACGTCGCCCCCGGCAAGACGGACAAGGCATTTGCCCTTGCCCACGACAGGTTTGGCACGACGCGCCGCCCTGCCCCTGGCAAGATCCGCATTTTTTATGAATTATAATGTCGGGCTGATTGATGGGAATATTAATTTTTTCGCCGTTCAGGCCAAAGCCTTTATCGGAGCGGGAAATTAGTTTTTGTCTCAGGGTTTCTTTAAGATGCGGACTTTTGTCTTTGGAAATAGCATTTATGGCCTTATCTGCGGCGGCCTGATCGGGGACAACCTGACCATCAGTGGCCTGACCCGGCCTTGATATCTGGGTTACGTCGGTATCAAGTGTAAATTTTGTAAAGGCACGCCCCTTTACTTTTTTTTCCTCAATATCCCTGATTGAGAAATCCTCAACCTTAGGGGCGTTTCCTTTTAGCTCTTGCAAAATGGCTGCCCTGACCGTGCGGGCAGCCTGTGTTAAGTGCTCTTTCTTATCCGACACGTAATCTCTACTTCAAATATTTGAGCAGAAAGTCATGCGTTCTAGCATGTGCTGCCTTGGAGGCCGCCTCGTCATAGTGATCGCCGCCAACCCTTGTAAAGGCGTGATCCATGCCCGGATAAGAATGGATGGTAACGAGTGGATTGTTTTTTAAACCGTCCTTAATTTTGGACTGTGCTTCCTTGTCAACAAACTGATCTTCTTCGGCAATATGAAGCATAAGAGGTTTTTTTATACCGTCTTTTTCTCCGATAAATTTGTCTATTTCTACGCCGTAATATCCGACAGTTGCATCAGAGCTTGTACGGGTGGCTGTAAGATAAGCCAGTTTTCCGCCAAGACAAAACCCCATAGCGCCGACTTTTCCATTGCAGCCATCATCTTTCCTGATGGTTTCCAGAGTGGCCTGAATATCCTCAACGCCTTTATCGATATCAAAATTATTCATTAACTCAAACGCTTTGTCCCACTCCTCCTCGGTTTGATCTGTAAGCTCGATACCCGGCTCCAAACGCCAGAACAGATCGGGACATATGGCAATATAGCCTTCCGCGGCAAGCCGCTTGCAAGTGTTGCGCATGATTTCGTTAACACCGAATATTTCCTGTATAACGACAACTGCGGGCGCATCTTTGGCATCTGGGTAGACAACATAGGCGCCAAATTCGCCGCCGCCCTTGGCTTTTATTGTTAATTCTGGCATTCATCTTCTCCTTGGTTTACGGTGTTAAAGGTAAAGCGTTGATATACAAACTTCAACCTTAAACAAAAGAGGTAAAGCATATGAAAATAAAATTTGATATAGAGTGTACACCACAAGAGGCGCGTGCATTTCTGGGCCTGCCAGATGTTGTGCCTATGCAGGAGAAGTTTATGGAAGAACTGCAAGAGAAGCTGGCGCAAAATATCAAAGATATGGATCCTGAGGCGTTGGCAAAAACCTGGGTGCCAATGGCCATGCAAAACTGGACCGACATGCAAAAAAGCTTTTGGGGACAAATGCAGGCCGCTTCGACCAGTACCGAAAAGGATAATAAAGACCAATGACGGACACTATTTACGCCTTGGCTACTCCGTCGGGGGTGGGAGGAGTTGCTGTCATAAGAGTATCCGGCGCCAAGGCGTTTTCTGGATTGGAGCAGCTTGGTTTTAAAAAAGATATTAAACCGAGGCAAGCTGTATTTGTTTCTTTTAGAGATCCTGTTTCACGTGAAACATTGGACAAGGGGTTGGCTCTCCCCTTCCGCGCTCCCGCAAGTTTTACAGGCGAAGACGTGGTGGAATACCATCTCCACGGGAGCCCTGCTGTGGTTAATAGATTTATGGAGGTTTTATCCAGACTAGAAGGCTACAGATTAGCAGAGCCTGGTGAATTTACTCGCCGCGCTTTTGAAAACGAAAAACTCGATTTAACAGAAGCAGAAGCTGTTGCTGACCTTGTGCATGCACAAACAGAGCTGCAAAGACAGCAAGCGCTAAGCCAGCTGGAGGGCGACCTGTCGGCGCTTTATCGCGGCTGGTCGCGTAAAATCAAAAAGGGGTTGGCCTATCTGGAGGCGGCGATCGATTTTGCCGATGAGGATTTGCCGGAGGATTTCGATGCGCCGGTCAGGGCTGATTTCAAAGGCATAATATCAGAAATGGATGAGCATCTTTCTGACAATAACAAGGGTGAGCGTCTTCGCGATGGTGTTCATGTCGCAATTATAGGGGCACCCAATGCAGGCAAATCGACGCTATTGAACGCGTTTGCAAAAAGGGAAATGGCAATAGTGTCGGATATAGAGGGCACTACGCGGGATATATTAGAGGCGCATCTTGATATCGCAGGCTATCCGGTAATACTTTCTGATACTGCGGGTCTAAGGCCCTCAATGCTTGGACAAAGCGATCAGGACAAGATTGAATCGGAGGGCATACGCCGTGCCGTCGAACGCGCTGAAATCGCTGATATCGTAATCTTGTTATTCAATGCCGAAAAAGACATTATGAGCCAGCAAGATACCCTATCCCTTATAGATGAACGCAGCATTCTTGTAGTGAATAAATCTGACAAAGCCGATAGTGATGTGGAGGAAGGATATATAAAAATATCAGCCGCCAACGGCGAGGGTTTGTACGCGCTTTTCGATGCTTTAAGTGAACGCCTGAAAATATTATACGGCAAGCGCGTGACGCCAAGCCTTACGCGGCAAAGGCACCGCAATGCTTTGGAGTGCGCGCGTGAACATTTATATAGGGCTGTTACTGGTGCTCAACCTGATCTGGTTGCGGAAGATGCGCGCATGGCAATGCGAGAGCTGGGCAGGATTACAGGCCGCGTCGATGTTGAAGA
>NZNU01000005.1 GCA_002695035.1 Micavibrio sp.
TAGATAATATCCGCATCGGCCGTATCCGGGTCAGAGGCCGACAGTTCAGCCGTCGTAATCGCAACTACACCTTCTTCCGCCACAGTAACACCTGTATTCGTATCAAGGCTTGGCGCATCATCAACAGGGGTTATACCAATCGTGACGGTCCCGCTTGCAGGGAGCGCCCCATCGGCCCCGCTATCAGCGAGTGAGACGTCAAAGGAGGCTTGTATTGTATCAGACTCGTCATGAACAAAGATCACATCACCGCTATCGACTTGGGCTTGCGTAAAGCTTGTCACCGCTACACCGGGATTGGAAGTCAGCTCCAACTGGCCGTTTACGATGTTTGAGGCCGTATAGGTCAGATCAGAAGGGAGATCATCGGCATCAGTCCCGGCCAGAACGGCCGCGTCAATCGTGGCATTCCCCCCTTCCAAGATATCAGCCGGATTGGTCACGGTAAGCTGAGGCGCATCATTCTGATCGGTAATGTTTATAGTTACCGTAATTGTGTTGGAATTGTCATTTCCATCATTTGCGCGGATATCAAGCGTATAACTTAAAGGTCCGCCTTCAAAATCAAAATTATCATTGCCACTGACGATAATATTTCCGCTGCCGTCCATAGTGAAAAGGCCAGCGCCTGAACCGCCGGTGATAGAATAAGATATTGTATCGGCAGGCACATCTTCATCTGTGACAGAAACAGAACCAACAATGTCCCCATTCCCTGCAAACTCACCCAGATTAAATGGTCCTGATGAGGCTAATACAGGCGCGTCATTCTGGTCCTGAATGTTGATTGTAATTGTTCGCGTGTTGGAGTTCAGATTTCCATCATTAACGCGCACATCCAGAGTATAGCTGGTCGGTCCGCTTTCATAATCAAAGTTACCGTTGCCATTGACAGTCACATTTCCGCTATTGTCGATATCAAACAGTGCGGACCCAGTGCCGCCGACAATGGAGTAGGTCAGATTGTCAGCAGGTACGTCTTCATCTGTCGCAGTTACATTTCCGACAGCATCGCCGTCCCCGGCATGTTCACCTACAGATAAAGCTCCCTGGACAGGAATGACAGGCGCGTCATTCACATCTTGTATATTTACTGTCACCGTTGTTTCATCAAAAAGATTACCCGCCCCGTCATCTGTAACGCGGATCACAAGATTATAAGAGCTTGTCGCCTCGTAATTCAGGTTGGTATTATCGGCAACCGTTAACTCACCTGTAATAGGATTTATCTGGAAAATACCGTCCGCATTTCCGCTTTGAATGGAGTAGGTAAGCCCGTCTGCATCAGGATCGAAGGCAGAGGCTGTTCCTATTGAAGTTCCATCCACTGCATTTTCCGGAAGGTTAAAAGGCCCAAACGCGCTGATTGATGGAGAGGTGTTTGCCACCACGTCAATCACATAACTGTCAGATACGACTGTGTTTCCGTCAGTGACATTAAAAGTGAATCCGGCTGTTGCGCCAGCGCCGCCATTGTGGCGGAAAGAAATAATTCCGTAATCAATATCGGACTGTCGGAAGGTTTGGCCCACATTCAAGGTCGTCCCTGACCGTCTCACATTACCGTTTGTAATAGCAGTGATCGTATATACCAGTTGGTTGATAGAATTATCGGGATCAACGGTTTGAAGATTAGACGTGAATATCCCGACTTCGGAATTTTCAGACATTTCTCCGCCTTCATTATTACGTACAACTGGCGGGTCATTGCCGGCTGTGTCAACGATATCAACATCAAATTTATAAATACCCGATACCGTAGTCGTACCATCAGTAACATTAAAGTTAAAAGTTGCAGGGATAGACAAAGTGCCATCATGCTGAAAATCTATAAAACCATTATCAATATCAGCCTGAGTGAAAGACGTCACAATCATGCCCAGATTGCTATTAAAAACAGAACCATCTTTTGTTGCAGTCACTGTATAAGTCAAATTGGAGGCTACAGTATCCACATCGGTGGTCTGCAACAGGGCCGAGGTAATTGCCGCTGTTCCACCGGCCTGAACAAAACCCTCTTCATTAACAGATATAATGGGCGCATCATCACCTGCGTCATCAACAGGTGTAACATCAAGCGTAAATGTATCCTTGATAAGAGTTCCACCATCCGTCAGGCGGAAGTTAAAAGATGCTGTGTTGGTATCTGTTCCATCATGCAGGAAAGAAACACGATTATTATTGATATCATCCTGCGTAAAAGTCTGCCCCAGCGAGAGCGTTGTCCCGTTTAATTGAACAACCCCATTTTTATAGGATGTCACCTGATAGATAAGGCTTGTGTCAGGTGTATTGTTGTCAAGTGCGTTTAGAACCGTATCCGTAACAGTAAAAGACCCACCTTCAAGAACAGTACCGCCCTCATTAAACTCAATAGTTGGCCTGTTGGTCCATTTTAGGGCCTGATAGCTTTCCACATCAGATATTTCCTGATCAGTCAAAGCATGGTTCCAAGACCAGATCTCGCCTATATGTCCTTGAAAGTTTGCGCCGTCATTTGGGAAGTCTAAGCTTGTAGGGCTAACTGTACCATTTACAATACCACCAATACCAATCGCCCCGGTATGATTTTGTTGAGGAGCGATCGATTCAAGAACAATGAAATCTCCACCGTTAAGGTTGGATTTAACAATACCTGCAGACCCGGCATTAGCATCAAAAACCATGATAACGTTATAGGTGGTGTTAGCCTGTACAGCCCCTAGATTCATAACTTTGTAGCGATCAGCTCCCCATTCGGAACCAGTATTGTTATAAGCAACAGCATATATGTTGCCGTCATCTATGGAGACCTGAAACCCGCGAATTCCACCACCTTGCTCATACACAACCTGGAAACCGCCAATATTGGAACTGGTCCGGAAAGTAACGGCAAAACTTTTTTCGGCCCAAGGGCCGTTGCTGTTAATGCCATTTTGATTTGAGATTGTGAATTCATCATTAGATCCATCAAACAAGATACCACCGCGCCCGGGTCCAAACGCATCGTCATCGTATGTAGGTCTCTGTCCTGACGACCCTTGGCTGGCTGAGTTATTTTGAGGAGGGGTATCCTTATCAGCCCAGTTTGCAACGGAGCTTCCATCGGCAGGCTGATCCCCGGCAGAAAAATTGTTGTCGCCATCAATATCCTGGGCATCAAGGTGAAAAACACCATCCGGTATAGCGTCCACTGCTGCAAAAATCGCAGCGGCATCTAGCATCAGACGCTTTTCAAGCGCCTGCTGTACCTTCTTAATGCGTTTTTTACCCTTTTCACTCATATACTTATTATAAATTTAACCCCGTTTGATATTATACTAAAAAAGACGTTAGTAATTTGTTAAGAAAACATCTCCCTAAATCCCTGCTTCCCTAATAAATAAAGATAGTATTTTTTTCGCCCAAATCCCGATAAAACTTACTGGCTCGCCTTCCAAAGATACGATCCCTTTACTTGAAGAACCGTTCATTGAGTAATCTGTTTCCTCTATCTCAAAATTCAGAATGTATAACGGAATATGTGATACAGCCCTTTCATTCTTCATTTCTGCCGGAATACTCCCCCCATAAACAGAGGCGAGCTCCGGATACCTGATTTCCTTGGTACTACTTTGACTTATTTCGATCAAACGCACTTGTGTGCGACCCAAAAAATTACTGTCCGGTTTAAAACTACCTTCAAAGCCAAGCTCGACACGACTTATGTCACCTTCCTTTATATATCCTGTTACTCTGTGCTCATTATCTTGCAATATATGTGCCAGCGTAGTTGTTGAATTAACAATTCGTCCTTCGTGCAGTGAAGGGTCCAGGTCGTGAACATAACCATCAAAGGGAGCTCTGATTTCAAGCTCGGATTTTTGCTCCAAAAGGCCATCGAGGCGTATTTGTGCCTCATCAATATGCTCATCTATATCCATGCTTTTGTTAGGCAGGTCGCTTACGGCCTGCTCTCTATCCTTGATACGCTTTAACAGGCTCAACTGCACTTTGGCTGCCGCTATATCATTATCCAGCTGGCTGGAGCTTAACAAAAATAAAACCTGCCCCTTACGTACCTCCTCACCATTTTCTATAGATATATCCACTACTTTTGCGGGTAAAGGTGAATAAAGATCAGCATATTGACCAGCATGTAAAACAGCCGGGATGTTAATTGTATTTTTAAGCGGTAGAAAAACCGCCAGCAGCAGAACCGCGAATATAACAATAAATATCTTGATGTGTTTTTTTCCGTACATATATTCTCGCTTAGAATACCATACATTCAGCTCTTTCCAAACAGGAACGCCTATAAACCAGGCAATTTCGACAAGCATCAAAATTGCTCCTAAAGGTTTAAAAAACAAAAAATAAATAAGAATACTAATTGAGAGATATAGAAAAAATCTATATATGACCAACGCCGTTCCGAACCTGATAAGGAAATGTTCCGTCTTTTTTCCCAAGATTTCAGGGGTGTCTACGCGCCACCCCAACAACGTTTTTCTCAGCCACCATTTGAAATAAGCGATACTCCGACTTTGCAAATTATCGATACGAATAAAATCAGAAAATAAATAATATCCGTCAAATTTCATTAAAGGGTTCATATTGATGAAAAATGAAGCCAGCAATGAAATAAAGGCTATGAAAAACATCAAATTCTGGCCAAAGCCCGGATTGAGGACATTCCAGAATAACAAGGCAAAAGACGCCAAAACTATTTCCGATGTAACGCCAGCAGCTGCCACCTTAATTCGTTTTCGACGATCATAAATCTTCCAGGCATTTGTAGTTTCTGTATAAAGAATTGGATAAAAAACGATAAATGCCACACCGATGGAAGAGACCGGAATATTGTATTTATGGGCGGTATAGGCATGAGATAACTCATGTACCGATTTTATAAATATGGTTGCGATTGCAATCATAAAAACGCTCTCGATACTGAAAAAACCAGTAAAAGTCGCTAAAAATTCATCCATACGCTGCAGGGTTATGACGCATCCCACCAAAAGCAGAAATAACGAAAATCCGAGAAACGACTTGGTAAAAAGAAACTTTACATGAGGATAGGTTTTTTTAAGAAACGCCTCGGGGCGTACGAGAGGAAAAGAGAAATATACGTAATTCTTCGTCAGTCGTTTAATGAACGATGATTTGTTTTTATCTTTACTCTCGGCAAGAAATTTTTGAACGCCCGGGTTGTTTCCCATTAACAAGCGGCTCATTAAGAGGAAATTAACCAGCTCGACAATTTCCTCCTCAGAAGGGTCAAGTGTTGTTTCCTTTTTCAAACTGGCGACAAGCTCAGCAGATGTGGCGCAGCGAGGAAACCTTTGCAAGCATTCAAATTCGAACCAGCCTATTTTATAGTAGTTATCAGTAACAGGGTCATAGATCATCCATGTCGGTGATCCATCTATATCATAGCCGCCCTCATGGATTTTCAAATCCTGTCGCAACTGCGGAAGTGTAATAGTTTGCATTCATTCCACTTGTTTTTTTAAAGGCTTATAAGGTTTCTTAAAGCGATAAAGGGGCGCCTCAAGATATTAAATAAGAAAATTGTACGTGATCCGTATACTTTCGCAGTCCCCGTCAAACCTATGCGTTCTATGTCTTCGGGATTAAGAATTTCCGCACGCGCTTTATAACTTAATATACCGCCTGGATCTTGCGAAGGTTGGTAACTGATAGCGTGGATCTTTGCTCTAAAACTATCCAGAGGACTTGTATTAAGGAACAGCTTTGCCGGCACAGATTTATCAATATTAATCATGTTATCCGTTGGAATATGTATGAGCAATTCAATATTGTTTGGATCCGCCACCATCATGATACGATCTCCTGCCCGCACAGGTTGTCCGATTAAGTCATTAACATCTGAAAACATTAAGACGCCATCCCGGCTGGCCTTCACATTTGATAATTCAAGCCGCTCTTTGGCATAGGCAGCCTGAAGCTCCTTTGCCTTTATCTGCTCCCTTAACAAATTCAGCTCACTTCTTTTAGAAGGGTCAGCGAAAGTTTCCCTCTCGGTTTTAGCGAGTTTTTCACGAGCGGATTCCAACTCTCCCAACGCCAACTTAAATTCGTTCCTAAGCTGTGTTTCATCTAATAGAAATAAGGTATCGCCCTCTTCCACCGCTTCATTTGGGCGCACAAGCACGTCTTTGATAAGAGCATTATAAGGTGCTGCGACGACCTCCATGTTTTCAGGGACGATTTCAGAATTTGCACTTATTGAAAACCTGACCGGCCATAGGCAAACAAGGACAATCACGGCCAACATTACCCATTTGCTTTTTTTGTCGAAAGATACAAATCTGAAAAAATTGGCATCCCTGCGCGTTATGTGCTGTATTCTATCAGAAAACGCATCTCCTATATCTTCGAGCAAAGCAAGCTCTACTTCCGAGAATGGTTTTTCCCTGTCTATCCACAATCCGCCTATCAATTCCTGATTATTATGAAGAAGAAGGAAGACAATATTTTCCGAACTCCATTCTTTTATCTCTTCAGGGGAGGTATTTGCAAATTCATTGATATTTACACTGATTGCCTTCGCAAAGCCTTCCTCCATGTCATAAGCCAGGATTTTGTTCTGGTCATCCAAGTGTTTTTCATGAAGATAATTTTCAACGCTTGAGCCCAGAAACTGTGCATACAAAGTGTCATCACTGACGTCAACCTGCCCTGATGCAGCCCTGACTTTCGCCTTCCCGTCCTTGTATGTCCAGAAAACACATTGTCTGTAGGGAATGATATTGTATAGCTCATTGACGATGTAAAAACCGGCCTGACTAAGGTCATCCTTGTGCCTGAGCTGCTTAAAAAATGAAATCAGTTTAACAAGGTTGAGCGTATTACTTCCAAGGCCCTGCCTGCTCACAGATCACCACCCATTTTCAAACCCAAGAACCCCTGCCCTCTACGGGATGCTTCTGCGAAATATGCTTTACCACTCATACCGGGCAGCAACTCTTCCCTGTATTCATCAATTTTTGCAATCACATGTGCAGATTGGGTTACAGGATCCACCTCACCATGAATACGGACAATCTCAGCGTGGTAATACATTCCGCTTTCTTCAACATATATGCGCAATGGCGTACCGACATTTATCCATCTGAGCCAGACAGAAGGGACAAGTAATTCAGCTTTCAAAGGTTCAAGTGAACCTACTTCCATTAAAACACGGCCCGACTTTACAGCCTCATATCTGTTAACTTCTTTGTTTTTTATCCTGCCATCAAACGGAGCTGTAATAGTACACAAATCAACGCGAGTTTGTGCCTGTTTTAATAATGCTTTTTCCTGTTTGTTTGTCTCAACAGCAGAAACGTATTCTATGTCAGATATGCTCTCCATCTCTTTTAAACGATTGGATGCAGTCAACTGCCTGTCCGACACACGCACCCTTGCCCGCAGCTCATCAAGCTTGGCCTGCTCAAGACGGCAATCATATTGGGCAAGCACGTCACCCTTATCAAATTTTTCGCCGTTTTCGAGAGGGGCTTTTTTTATAATACCGTCAATCGGCGCGGATATAATAAGATTTTGGTTAGCGCTAAGTACGGCTTGAACAGAATAATCATCATCTTCGGGTATCTGAGCTTGTTCTTCATCCACCAATTGCGCTGAATCAGGTATTTCAGGGATATCTGCGTCAGTTAAATCAGACTCGTTTTCCAGCACCTCATCCGCTTCAGATGCGCTCATTTGGGCAAACTCAATTTTCTCCCAATTGCCTTCATCCGGCATAGCTTGCGCATCCTGTATATCACTTTGCACGATTTCAATTGCGACCAGCATGATCGCCAGAACAGCTATCAGCGCGAAAATCTTTTTACGTGAGACCGTTTTTATAAATTTAGCCATGCACACCCCCTGCTTCAGAGGTCATCGGCGGCAGGGAAATTTCAGGAACATCCAGATGATAATAATCATCCAAATCATATCCAAGCGTATTCATAAATCTGGCTTGGGCTTCCTGACCCAGCGCATAAACCGCATATCTTTCCAGTTTTGCAATCTCGTAATCCAGCGAAGCGTCGGCAAACTCAATACTCCCCATTAAGCCCGCATCTTTATAGGTTTCCGCTCTTTTGAAATTGCCTTCCGCAACATCAAAAAGACGCAACTGTTCTGAATAATCGAAATAAGCTTTTCGCGTTAAAATCTTGGAAATATACACTTGTGATATTACGGCCGCTACCAGCGCTTTCCTTCTTGCGTCGGCAAGGTCTTCTTCTTTTTCCGCACGAGCATAGCGCGTCGGCAAGGTCAGAATTTTTGTAATAGATTGTGTAATTGATGCCGTAAAATCCAACCACTTATCATTTAGTAAAAAGCTGTTATCGTCCTCATTATAGGCCAGCAGCAAATTAAGGCCCGGAATGGTCTCATAAATTGCTAGATTAACACCGCGTTCAGCTATCCTCTTATTTAAGAGCTCTTCGCGAATTTCCGGACGTTTTTGTAGGGCATCATCGATATATTTATCTGTAGAGCCGCTCATCTTCGCAAGCTGGTCCTTATCAAGCCAGTCCTCATCCACAACCAGATCAAGATCATGCTCAGGCGGAAAGGATACAAGGGCTTTCAGCTCAATTTCAGCCAGCACAAAATTATCATAAAGGTTGTTTAGGCGTTTGCGTTTTTCTAAGAGGCTGGTTTTAGCACTTGCCGCCTCCTGAAGAGGTAAATCCCCCATCTCGGTGGCCGTATCGAGCGCATCCAGCTTCTGATCCGATACAATCATGGCATCTTCAATGGAGGGCTTCATAAGCTGGGCAATTGCCGCCCGCCAATACGCTGAATAAACATCTGAGATAATATTTTGCCGTACTTTACGCAGCCTTTCCTCAGATATAATTGCCCTGTCCAAAGCAGATTTTGAACGGTAAATGTTTATAGCCGAGTCCAAAACATCCCAGTTAGCCTCCAGCATACTGGTCCACCGCGTCTGGTCTGTTGAAATGGATGGTTCAAGTGATTGGACACCTGTTAATGCTGAAATACTCGAAGAGGCAGCCTCGTTATTGCGCGTGATAAACGATCTTTTTGCGGTTATCGTCGGCAATGAATTTAATTTTTGCAACTCGGCATCTTCCAGGCTGACCAGATAATCCTGTTCGGCAATTCTGGCATCCAGATTATACTCCAGCGCACGCGTAATCGCATCTTCGACCGTCAGGGCTGAAATCTGCTGAAGCGCATAAATATCGGACCTGTCTTGTTTTATAATTTGTGAAAACTCTTTTGATTCGTTTTGCGCAGACATGCCTGAGCAGCCACACACCAAAAAGGCTGTAGCTGGCAGTATCAGCCAGTTTGCGCGTTTTATCATATAAAAATTCCTCCTTAAGAACTTAAGGAAAAAGACGTGTTTCTGTAATTATGCTAACTAATTTTAGCCCAAAAGGGAAGCCCTAGCTTAATTTGCACAATAATGCGTGAAACTCATACCTGTCGCAAATAATCGCTATAATGCCGGAGCAGGTTTTCTACCTACCATAAATTGAGTAATAAAGGTGCAGACACTCAACCCCAAGAAACCTAACGACAAAGGCAGAAGCGTTCCGTTATACATTTGCCCGATTATTGTGCCCAGCATCACAGAAATGGCAGAAGACAAAGCTCCGCAAAAGGCCGAGGCAATACCGGCTATGTGCCCCATCGGCTCCATTGCAATTGCGTTGAAGTTTCCAAACAATAACCCTGCGCAGAAAAAAGTAATAACAGCATAAATCACGAAACCGGAAAGAGGCATTTGCTGCTCAAGAACCAAAAGACTAATTATAAAAGCAACCGATGTAAACATCATAGATATAAGCGCATAGTGACAAATACGCTCCATGCCGTATTTTTTTACAACCATCGAATTCAGTATTGATGACACACCTATAGATAATGCTGATACGGCAAAATAAAGAGCAAACAAATCTCCCACGCCGTACAGCACCTGATAGATTTGCTGTGCCGAGGTTAGGAAGCCAACAAAAGCGCCAAATATAAACCCGGCACATAATGTATAGCCCAAGGTTATTTTATTTGATGCCGCCTCTTTCACACCATTTAAAATCGTTTTTATTCGGAAAGGTCGCCTGTACTCACGGTGCAATGTCTCGGGCAAGCGGAAATACACCCACACACTGCTAATCACAGCAATGACAAGTAAAAGTACAAAGATATAGTGCCAGTCAACAAACGCGATTATCCCCTGACCTATTGCAGGCGCGATGGCGGGCACAAATATGAATACGGCCATGATAATTGACATGACACGCGCCATGTCACGGCCGGCATATAAATCCCGCGTAATAGCAAGGCTCATCACTCTTGGCGAGGCGACGCCTATTCCTTGCAAGAAACGCCCCAGAAGCATCAAAGGAAATGTCTGTGCCGTAAGACTTATAAGCGTTCCCAGAATAAAGATAATAATGCCCACATATAATGTCGGCAGGCGGCCTGCCGTGTCAGATGCGGGGCCATAAAAAATCTGCCCGACAGAAAAACCCGCAAAAAGAAAGCTTATCATAAATTGCGTATCGTTTTCATTTGCAACATGCAGGTCATGCCCCACAAGAGGCAGAATAGGCAATACAGTGTCGATGGATAAGGCTGTAAGAGACATCAGCAATGCCATCAAAAGAACATACTCAACAAAGGATATAGTAGTAGGCGATGTGCGTTTTTTCATGAGATATACGGTTCCGGTGTTTCTTGAAGGCTCTTTCATAGTAGAGCAAACTATGTGATCGGCAATCCTTAACCTTTATTAAAACCGAATAAAACCTATTTTATTTCCATGATAAAAATTTACCCTCGCGACACATTAGGATCTGCCGATTATGGCTGGTTGAAAGCACGATACCATTTCAGCTTTGCCCGCTATATCAACCGTGACCGCATTGGTTTTGGTACACTTAAGGTTATTAACGATGATATTGTAAAGGCCGGTCACGGATTTGACACTCACCCCCATGACAATATGGAGATTATAACTTTTGTCCGCAAAGGCGCGATTACACATAAAGACTCGCAAGGCAATAAGGGGCGCACGGCTGCCGGCGATGTCCAGGTAATGAGCGCGGGGTCTGGCATCGCCCATTCCGAACATAACGCCGAAGATGAAGACACGGTTTTATATCAGATATGGATTACACCAAAAGAAAAGGACATCCCGCCCCGCTGGGATATGGCGGAGTTTCCTAAAACGCCTGTAAAAGATGAACTTCATCTGCTGGTATCGGGCCGCGCAGAAGATAAGGACAAGGGCGCGCTTTACATTCACCAAGATGCCGCCATTTACGGCGGACGTATTCAAGGCGGCGGTACCATTACGCAAGCCATAAAACATCAGGCCTATCTTCTGGTGTCGGAAGGCGCGATAACTGTAAATGGACAAGCCGTTAATGCGGGCGACGGCGCGGAAATTACGAGCATGGATGAAATATCAATCACCGCCAAGCAAGACGCGCAACTCCTGTTGATTGATGTGCCTGGGTAATTGCGCCATTTTGACCGAAAAGGGGTAGAGGTTAGATTTTTAGTGTTGGCTAAATTATAAATGATAAGCTATCTTGAGTTAGGCACTAATAAAAAGGGTTTATCTGCAAAATTTTCAATAATTATGCATTCTTTGAGATAGATTTTATATTATTTCATAGCCGCCTAATTCCCATATACACGGGGGAAAAGTTTTATCAGCCATTCTGCAGAGCCTTATGGGACGATTATCAACTCTATAATCGTTCGGGAAGAAGCAATTTTTAAAAACCTTATCTTTTAAATTAGGATTATCTGACAAAGTCATTTCAACACCTCCACATGCAAAGTTTGACATTGTGACATACCAAAAAGTATCTGAATACTTTTTACCACTTAACTTACCATTGAAAATCACTTTTCTATTACTATTGGATAATAATAGCGAAACCTCCTCAGGGGCTGTTTTGGATAACATTAACTCTAACATGACAGCCTGATTTGGTGGGGCAGGAGCAATCCAATTCACCTTTTTATTATGTTGAGGGTCAAAATGAATGGAAAGATGATTTGTAGGAAAGGCTAGCTTCATTAAAACAACAGCTTCTCTTTCATGAGCTTCTTTAATAATGCCTCTCTCCCATTCAAGCCACACCCTATCTTTTCCTGGTAAAAATTTGTCTATTTTAGACCAACGGCAATTACCTGAGCTATGAAAACTAAATTTCTGTTGTTTTGATGAAACGCCTCTCATTAATAAGTATATTTCATCAGATTGAGACCAAATTTTATAAGAATTACTACGCCTTCCCTTTCTGTTACCTACATAAAATCTAAATTCATTCTTTGCCAACCGACTATCCTCCAGCAATACCTTACTAATCCTCAAATTTAGCTTTACAAACTTTACCGCCGTTGCTGAAAATTTACAATTCATCCTTGTATAAATCCTTTTGGGTAAAAATTTACAATAGACATATAGTTGATAAATATGCTTAGGTGGCAACTTAATAAAATTTAAAGTTTGGTGCTGCGATGCACAAATAAAGATAAGTTACAGGGGTACTCTATATGAATGACACTAAAGCCGTTATCGTTGATTATGTCCGCACACCTTTTACCAAGGCAGCGCCACCAAGCTGGGGGAAAGCACCGGGTAAGCTGGCGGCAGTCAACCCTGTGGACATGCAGGTACCGTTAATCAATGCGCTTTTGGAGCGCACTGGCATCGACCCAAAGCACGTGCGCAAAGTTTTAACGGGATGTGTTCATCAGGAAGGCTCACAAGGCGCAAATATTGCCCGTATGAACATGCTTCATGGAAAATGTAATCTGCCCCATTCCGTCACAGGCACAACGCTTGATATGTTCTGCGCCTCATCAATGGAGGCGATAACATTTGCCGATGCGCTGAGCGCGCGTAACCCTGAAGATGTTTACATTGTGACAGGTGTCCAAAGCATGAGTCAGGTCGAAATGGGCGGCTTTAATCCGATGTTCAGCGAAGACGTTTTGAATTCAAATCCCGCCAATTTCTTAAGCATGGGTAATACAGCTGAAAACCTTGTCGATATATATGATATTACCCGGAAGGAACAGGACGCATTTGCTGTTTCATCCCACAAAAAAATGGCTGAAGCACAAGGTAGAGGCCATTTTGACAGCGAAATTGTTCCGATAAACGGTATCAGTCAGGATGACGGAGTACGCGCAGACAGTACTGTTGAGGGTGCAGGGCGGCTAAAAGGCGCTTTCAAAAATGGCGGCTCGATTACAGCGGCAAATTCCTCGCAGGTGACTGATGGCGCATCCGCGGTGATGGTCACTTCTGGCGCATTTGCTAAGGAAAATAATTTGCCTGTTAAGGCCGTTATTTTGTCCACCGGCGAAACAGGACTTGCCCCTATGGTTATGGGGTTGGGTCCGGTTGAAGCCAGTAACGAAGCTTTGAGAAAAGCTAACCTGACCATGGACGATATTGATGCGATTGAGGTTAACGAGGCTTTTGCCGCGCAAGTTCTGGCCTGTGTCAAGGAGTGGGACAAGCAAGGCGTCAGGATCGATATGGACAAAGTGAATGTCGATGGTGGCGCTATTGCGATCGGACATCCATTCGGTGCGACAGGAGCGCGAATGATTGGCCATCTCTCTGAAACACTGAACCGCGAAAACAAGCGTTACGGACTGGCGACTTTATGTATTGGTGGCGGTCAAGGTAAGGCTGTCGTCATCGAAAACCCAAATTACAGAGGTCCGTCTCTTTAACTTTTAAAGAAGACTTCTATGTTATTATTAGAGAACCAAGATATACGGGAAAATATTCATGTCTGATGTTAAAAAAGTAGCAGTTATCGGTGCCGGAGCAATGGGATCAGGTATTGCAGCCCAGGCCGCAAATGCCGGATGCGAAGTTGTTTTACTGGATAAATTTGAAGGTGTCGCAGATAAAGCAGTCGCGCGAATGAAAAAAGCCAAGCCCACAGACGTTTTCAATGCGGGTTTTATGGTGTCTTCCAACGCAAAACGTGTGACGACAGGTACAATTGATAACGACATCGAAAAGATCGCTGATGCGGATGTTATTGTCGAAGCGGTTTTTGAGCGTCTGGACATCAAGCAGGAAACATTTAACCTGATTCACAAACATGCGAAAAAAGACGCAGTTATTACGTCCAACACCTCAACAATCCAGATTGAAAAACTGGTAGAAGGCATGCCCGAGGATTTTAAAAAGCGTTTTATGAATACGCATTTCTTTAATCCGGTGCGTTTCATGGCCTTGCTTGAGGTTATTCAGGGTAAAGACACAGATCCGGCGGTTTTTGAGCAGATGCGCGAATTTGGTGACAAGGTTTTGGGGAAGAAGGTTGTTAAGGCCAAGGATAGCCCCGCTTTTATCGGAAACCGGATTGGTGTTTATATGATTGAGCGTGCCACAAAGGAAGCCAAAGATCTGAATTTCCCGATTGAAGATGTCGATGCAATTTTGAGTCCCGCCTTTGGCTTTCCAAAGCTTGGTGTATACAAGCTTGGTGACACAGTCGGGATTGATATCTTGCAACATGTGGGACAGAACCTTCATGATGGACTACCTACCAGTGATGAATTTAACGAAATTTACGACCCGGCCTTTATTGAACAAATGGTCGAAGACAAACGCACAGGCCGCAAAAGCGAGTCTGGGGAAGGGTTCTACCGCGTCAAAAAAGATGATGATGGAAATGTTGTCACAGATGCCAAGGGTAAACCTGTTAAACAGGCAATCGATCTGAAAACAGGCGAATACAGCGATGCCATTAAAAGTAAGTTCTTCAAAATGAACTTTAAGAAAAAACATGGTTCCTACGCTAAATTTTTCGATTCCAACAGTCGTGCCGCCACATTTGCCTGGCCGGTTATGCGCGATACGATGCTTTATGTTCTAAACCATGCCGAAGATATCGCTTTTGACACGTTGGCCGTGGATGAGGCAATGCGTGCCGGGTTTAACTGGAAAAAAGGGCCGTTCCAGTTGTTGGATGAATTTGGTGTGGAATGGTTTGCCGATAAGGTGCGGGCCGATGGCATAGATGTGCCCTCTTTGCTGGAAAAGGCAGAAAAGCGCGGCAAGTTCTACACAGTCGAAGATAACACTGCCAAAATCATGACGTTTGACGGCTCTTTAATGCCGACCCACCGTGAGGATGGTACATTGCGCCTGTCAGATATTAAACTGAAATCCAAACCACTTGTTTCAGATATGTCTGCCAGCAGTTGGGACATTGGCGACGGCGTCGTGTGTTTTGAATTCCACGGTATAAATAATATGGTCGATCCGACTTCATTAAATGTTTTGAACAAAACATTGAAAATGATCGAGGATAGCAACGGTAAATACAAGGCTCTGGTCGTTTATAATGAGGGTGACAAATTCTCAGCTGGTGCCAATATCGGGCTTGTTCATATGTTTAATACTTTGGCCGATAACAAACTGACCCGTGCCCTTGGTTTATCAAATTTCTTTAAAAGCAAGGTGTATGACTTTCTGGGTGAATTTATCTTCCAGGGACAGGCTATTTACAAAGCAATGCGCGAGGCGCCCTTCCCCGTAATTGGTGCGCCTAAAGGCCAACCTGAAAATATGGCACTGGGTGGTGGCTGCGAAATTTTGCTTCATTGTGATGCCGTTCAATCCGGACCTGAACAGGTTATGGGACTTGTTGAAGCCGGCGTTGGTCTCATACCCGCTTGGGGCGGTTGCGCCCGATATCTTGAGCGCGCTCAGGATGCTGAAGGGCATAAAGGCCCGATGGCCGCAACAATGAAGGCTACAATGGCGATTGCCGCCCCGATGGAAGGCATGGGCTTTTCGGCGCAAGACGCCATGAAAAAACTATGGCTTAGAAAAGATGTAGATCAGGTCTCAATGAATCCTGACCATGTTCTGATTGACGCCAAAAACCGCGCCTTGTCCATGACTGACAATTATACCCCACCTGTTGAGCCTGTGTACCATCTACCTGGAAAGTCGGGCAAAGCCGCCATTCGTATGAATGTGGACACCATGTATATGCGCGGTGATGACCCCAATAAAGGTGTTAACCACGTAGATGTTAAAATTGCTGATTGTCTGGCCGATGTAACAACTGGTGGTGAAACCGTTTCACAAGAACAAGTTGAGTCCCATGTTGCAGACCATAAAGACCGCGTTCGCGAATTAATATCTGCATCAAATGATCAGGAAACCGATGTTTACCAAGGTATTCCTTTAACAGAAGCACGTATTTTGCAACTAGAGCGCAACGGGATTATGACCCTGGCTCATACTGATACCACTTCGAAGAGACTAGCCTATATGGTTGAAAAGAAAAAACCCTTACGTGAAAAACATCTTGATCCCATGGCAAACCCTTCTGAGCTGCGCAACGAACTTGAGCGCGTTTCATTACCCCTGCGCTCCGCAACAGGCAAACCGCTGGATGGAGAAGCAGAAGAACGCCTTCAATCCATGGCAAAAACATCAAGAACGGCCCTGAATATCGCTAAGAAACTGGGTCTGGCATAAAAATTTTAACAGGAGATAAAAGATGACAAGCAAAATGACTTACGTGAAAGCCTTATTTGACGATAAAGCTGCTCTGGAAGTTTTGGAAGGTACAGCCCGCGGTATCTCAGAGACAGAATGGTCGGCCCTGACTGCAGGTACGGCCGGATACGAAGCCTCGCTTTTTACTGGGCAGCCAGATTGGGACGGATTAATGAATACGCCCGACCCGGAACTTACAGAAGAAGAGCAAAGTTTCCTCGATAATGAAGTTGAAGAACTTTGTGCCATGGTTAATGACTGGAAAGTGCGTGACGAGTTACACGATCTTCCGCCTGAAGTGTGGCAGTTTATAAAGGAAAAAGGCTTTTTCGGTCTTATCATTCCCAAAAAATATGGCGGGAAAGA
>NZNU01000006.1 GCA_002695035.1 Micavibrio sp.
ATCCACTATTAGATAAAATTTTTACTATTAAATCATTAATAATAGCATCTGGTGCAAATGAACCTTTATCCATCAGAGATTTAATTTTACTACCAAAATCAGAATTTTTCGAAGCCGAAGAATACCATCAGGATTACTACAAGAAAAACGCAATGCAGTACAAACTCTACAAATGGAATTGCGGACGCGATCAGGAGCTGGAAGGAATCTGGCAGGAATAGCCTTATTTCCTGTCATTTTTGGTTGACAACCAAGCTAAAATCCTTATAAATCGCTTCATTCCCATGAAAGAGGGGGGCGATGGTCGTCTCTCCGTTGATATAGGGGCAGTCTTTATATCAAACCTGTAAGTGGTCTAATGGGACAATATTTATAAGAAAAGGAAATACTCATGAGTGGAAAGCGCGCAAGTGCCAAACATAAAATTGACCGTCGTTTAGGTGTTAACCTTTGGGGCCGTCAGAAATCTCCCTATAATTTAAGACAAACTGGTCCTGGTATGCACGGCGGACGTCGTAGCAAGCCAACCGATTACGGAACACAGCTGGCTGCAAAGCAGAAGCTTAAAGGATATTACGGCTGCATCGGTGAGAAGCAGTTCCGCCGTTACTTCAAAGAAGCTACACGCCTGAGAGGCGACACAGGTCAAAACCTGATTGGATTGCTTGAGCGCCGTTTGGATGCCGTTATATACCGTGCGAAATTCGTACCAACAGTATTTGCTGCACGTCAATTTGTAAATCATGGGCACATACTTGTTAATGGTAACCGTGTCGATATCCCTTCTTATCAGGTTAAAGAAGGAGATGTTATCGAAGTCAAAGAAAAATCAAAGCAATTGCCGTTGGTTCTTACTGCTGTTGAGCTGGCAGAACGCGATGTGCCTGAATATATTGATGCCGACCACAAGAAAATGAAGGCAACATTCCTTCGTACACCAGCCCTTGAAGATGTGCCTTATCCGGTACATATGGAACCAAATCTGGTTATCGAATTTTACTCACGATAAAAGTAAAAATCTTTATATAACAAATGGAAAGGCCGCATTACATAAAATGCGGTCTTTTTTTAACATAAGTTTAGTCTTCTTCGCCTACCTTTGATGAAAGGAAAGGGCGGTTTCATGGAGCAATTGATTGAGAGTTTTCAAACATATTACGGGCTGGACTGGGCGGTTTTAGGTTTAGGCCTATACGCTAATATGCTGATTGCTAACAAAAAGAAGATTGGTTTTCTGATCAATATCATTGCTTGTATGTGCGGTTTCAGTGTCGCTGTTATTTCAGGCCAATTCGGATTTGTTGTTTTTAACTGCATTATGATCGCGATTATGGGTAAGGGGTTCCTGAATTGGAATGCGGAAAAAACATCCACGTCGCAAGCCCGCCAAACGGACAACCGGGGTGTAATTGCAGAAATCTAGTTTGGCTTGGATTTCTTGCCGATCAGGGCAGATAAAATACCTTGTAAAGTCTTAATCTCCTGTTCAGTAAGTTGAGCCCTTGTAAACATGGCCCTTATATTTTTAATGAGGGTAGGTTTAATATCCGGGTTTCTAAAAAAATGTGCAGCGTCCAGCTCTTCTTCCAAACGGGTGAAAAAATTATTAATCATGCCTTTGGTGGCAAAATCACTCTTTCCTGTCGGAAGGATAATATCTTGGCAGATATCTTTTGCTTGTGCCCATTCATAAGAGACAAGTAATACTGCCTGCGCAAGATTCAGAGAGGAAAAGTCGGGGTTAAGCGGTATCGTTATAAAGCTATCGGCAAGCGAGAGCTGTTCATTGGTCAAACCTGCACGCTCACCCCCAAACAAAATAGAAATCTTCTCGCCTGAGTTTTGCCTTTTAACCATGTCAGAAGCGGCAGCTCGCGCGGTCATAACCGGTTTTACGATATCCCGTGCGCGGGCCGTTGTTGCATAGACGTAAGTTGCATCTGATACGGCCTCTTCAACACTACTGTAGGTATGAATCTCTGGGATAAATTGCATGGCTCCGGATGAGGATGGTATTGCCGCATCATTAGGCCAGCCATCACGGGGGTTGACGAGTCTTAAATCCGTAATATTGCAATTCAAAATAGCACGTGTCGCAGCGCCGATATTTTCTGCCATTTGCGGGTGAACCAATACCACACTGGGGGCGTTAGGGTTGGAGATAGGGTGGCTTGAAGTTTTTGATTTCATATCTACCTTAATACTGACAATGACCGGAAGGGTCTATAAATAAACCAAAAAATTACAAAGGATTTTTAATAATGTCTCTTAAAAAAACCGCACTTTTGGCTGTTACAGCTTTGGCAATCTCTTCACCAGCACTTGCGCAGGATAATGCTGACAAAGTGCCAGACCGTGTATTTAAAACAGCAGATATTATTGACAACCAAAAAAATAAACTTGGCGAAGTCACAGTAACACAAGCGGATGATGGCGTGTTGTTTCACGTTAAGGCGGAAAATATGCCCGCAGGCTGGCACGGCATGCACCTTCATAAAGTAGGAACATGCGATGATGCGGAAGCAGGCTTTAAAGACTCACAAGGCCATATTATGCCTGAGGAAAATAAACACGGTTTCCTAAATCCTGATGGTTATCATTCCGGTGACCTTCCGAATTTGATCGTTGCCGAGAACGGCATGGTAGAAGTTGAGCTTTATTCTGAAGATGTTGAATATCAGGACGATGAAGATGGTGATGCGGTATTTGATGCAGATGGCACAGCACTTGTGATTCATGCTGATAAGGATGACCATTACAGCCAGCCAATTGGGGGAGCTGGTGACAGAATCGCTTGTGCTGTTCTGAAATAAAGAGAGTAATTTCATTTGGCCTGACATACTTATGTATTGCAGGCCAAATATTATCTAAACACCTGTAAGAAAAGCAAAAACAAAGATAGACATAATAAAGTATTTACAAAGTCTTAATTTTATGAGATAAGTATTGAGAGTTTTTTCAGCGGGAGGATAATTTATGTTTAAAAATAAACTGGCAAAGCTTCCAAGCAATCTTAATAAACACGGGTTCGATATTCTCGGAGAGTTTGAAACATTAGATACCCAGCGTAAAATGGTATTATGTGACCAGCTTTTCCACAGTGGGCGTACAACTTACAGTAACACAGTAAAACTTTTATGGCCTGCCGCCAATGACACAGATGCGACAAAGCTGGAGCGTTTCCTACGTCGCCGCATCGCCGCAAACCGATAATTATTTATTTAATACAGGAGTTTTTAAGCAGCGTCTTTTTCAAGGCGCTGTTTTGCTTTTTCAGGACCTATAAGTGGTAAAAGCACCGCTAGTTCCGGCCCATGCCCCATACCGGTGAGAGCTTTACGCAAGGGCATGAACAAATCCTTGCCCTTACGACCTGTTTTTTCCTTAACAGCGTCTGTCCATTCTTTCCATGTATTTTCATTCCAGGGAGAGGAGGGCAGAACCGATACCGCATCATCAATATAGGCACGGTCTTCAATTTCGGGCTTCACAGGCCCATTAGCGACATCCCACCAATCTTTGGCTTCGCGTAGCTTTTCAATATTCGGGCGCACGGCCAGCCAGAAATCTTCTGTAACACCTGACAAGCCTAATTCTTCAAGCCGGCTTTTCACAGCAGAAAACTCTTTTTCATGCAAAATACGTGCATTTAAGCGCATTAGCTCATCTGTATCAAATTTGGGTGTGCCGCGGGAAAACCTGGTAAAATCGAAGTTCTTCACAAGTGGCTCAAGTGACAAGAAAGGCTCTATGGCGTCAGATGACCCCATGCGCGCCAAGAGGCTGTTTACAGCCATGGGTTCAAGACCTTCTTTATCACGCAGATCAAGGACGCTTAGCGCGCCGAGACGCTTCGACAATTTACCGCCTTCGGCATCGGAAATCAGCGGCAAATGAGAAAATTCAGGAGCTTTTGCGCCTAATGCTTCAAACATTTGTTTGTGCATGGCTGTGTTTGAAACGTGGTCTTCGCCGCGCACCACATGTGTGATCCCAAAATCAATATCATCAATGACTGAACATAAGTGATATAAAGGGCTTCCGTCTTCACGGATAAGAACAGGGTCGGAAAGGAGCGCGCCGTCAAATTTGACTTCGCCACGTACCATATCATTCCAGATTATCGGCTCATCATTTAACTTAAAGCGCCAGTGGGGGGATCGCCCCTCTGTTTCGTATTTTGATATTTGATCCTTAGTCAGACTTAGCGCTGCCCGGTCATATATTGGTGGCTTACCGCGGGATAATTGCGATTTTCTTTTGAGGTTAAGTTCCTCTGCTGTTTCGTAACAGGCGTAGAGCCGACCGTCATTTTTTAACTTCTGAATGGCTGCCTCATATTTATCAAGGCGCTTTCTTTGATGGGCTTTATCATCCCAGTCCAGTCCCAACCATGTCAGGCTTTCCTCAATGGCTTGTTCATACTCGACCTTAGAGCGCTCCTGATCAGTATCATCAATCCGCAATAGGTAAGAGCCGCCCTGATTGCGAGCAAAAAGCCATGTGATAAGGGCCGTCCTCACATTTCCGATGTGAAGCATACCTGTAGGTGAGGGGGCAAAACGGACTTTAACGCTCATAAATCAATCTCTTTCTTCTGACCTTTAATGAAGTAACTCAAAAACAGTTATAATTCAAGAAACTCAGGATAAGTCTTCACTGTATTTATTGGTAATCGGGTATCTGCGGTCACGTCCGAAAGCCTTGGCAGACAATTTCGGGCCAGGGGCGGCCTGTCGGCGTTTATATTCAGCTTGTTTTAAAAGAGAAAAGACTTTTAAGACTGTATCCTTTTCATAGCCAGCTTCTATAATATCGGAAGTCGGCATATCTTCTTCCATAAGCATATGCAAAATCTTGTCTAATACAGGATATGGGGGCAGAGAATCTTCATCCTTTTGATCGGCACGCAATTCGGCGGTCGGAGCCTTCGTAATGATATTTTCCGGTATGACCTGGCTTTTTGTATTACGCCAACGGGATAGTGCAAAGACATCTGTCTTATAAAGGTCTTTAATAGCGTTATAACCACCACACATATCACCATAAAGCGTGGCATAGCCGACAGCGACTTCGGATTTATTCCCTGTGCTTAAGACCATGTATTTTGGGTATTGGTTGGACAAGCTCATTAAAATAAGCCCACGCAATCTTGATTGCATATTTTCATGCGCAAGACCTGTAAGTTGTGGAAGGGTATTTTCCAACTCTTCCATCAGGTGTCCAATTTTTATTGTGTCAAGTGATACACCAAGCGCATCGGCACAAGCTTTGGCGTCAGACAAGCTTTCCTCAGAGGTAAAAGGGGAGGGCATCATGACAGCTTTCACATTTTCAGCGCCCAGACTGTCAACGGCAATCGCCATTGAAAGCGCACTGTCTATTCCCCCGGAAAGACCGAGAACGATACCTTCAAATCCATTTTTATGAACATAATCCCTAAGTCCTAAGCAGCAGGCTTTGTAAAGACTTTCTTCACGAGATATTTCCGTAATAGGCGAAAGTTTTTCAGTATCAGGAAAGATGAATGTGTCGACTGATTCTTCAAAAGCCGGTATTTGATAAGTAATTTCGCCTCGGGCGTTCATCACAAGGGAGTTACCATCAAAGATTAAATCATCTTGCGCGCCAAGTATATTTAAATAGGCAAGGGGAAGCCCCGTTTCACTGATCCGTGCATGAATAACATCCAGACGTTTTTGCATCTTTATATCTTCATAGGGACTAGCATTAAGAGCTATAAGCGACTCTGCACCGTTTTCTTTTAAAGCAGCACAAACTTCTGGACCCCAAAGATCTTCACAAATAAGAACACCTATTTTATGGCCTTTAAGGGTAATCGGTTTATCATTTATGCCTGCCGTGAAAATACGTTTCTCATCGAAAACTGAGGTGTAAGGCAGGCGCTGTTTGTAAATAACCTGCTCGACTTTACCGTTTTTGCAAAAATAAACACTGTTATAAATATGTCCGTTATCTTCTACTGGCAAAGGCAGAAGGAAGGGAGGGGCATCTTCAGTAGCTGCAAGTATGGAATCTGCAGCATTTGCGACATCTTTTAAAAATCCCTTATTTAACACCATGTCTTCAGGTGAATATCCGGTCAGATAAAGCTCAGGAAAAACAACAAGGTCACTGTTCTTAGCATTATCGAGTGTCTCCAGTATTTTGCGGCTACTGGTTTTTAGATCACCAACAGTGATATTGAGCTGTGCAAATGTGATGTTTAAGGCATCGGACATGGAAACTATTTTTTCGCGCGCGCCTGTAATTCATCGGCAACAAGGAAAGACAGTTCAAGCGCCTGTGCCGCATTCAGACGAGGGTCGCAATGCGTGTGATAACGATTGGACAAATCTTCGTCTGTAACATCAAAAGCACCGCCAGTGCATTCGGTAACATCCTGTCCGGTCATTTCTATGTGAATACCGCCAGGATGAGTGCCTTCCGTGTTGTGGGCTGCAAAGAACTCTTTAACTTCACTTAAAATGTCGTCGAATCGGCGTGTTTTATAACCACTGGTGGATTTACGGATATTGCCGTGCATCGGATCGCAAACCCATGTTACAGCGCGTCCTTCTTGCTTTACGCGTCGCAACAGAGGAGCGAGATTTTCCTCGACATTACCCGCACCCATACGCGCTATTAATGTCAGACGTCCCATCTCGTTTTCTGGGTTAAGCGTATCAATCAGGCGCAGCAGATCATCGGGATCAAGACCGGGAGGGCATTTAAGTCCGAGCGGGTTCTTTATACCACGAACATATTCAACTTGCGCATGGTCATCCTGATTGGTCCTTGCCCCCACCCAAAGGAAATGTGCGGAAGTGGCATATGGATCACCTGTCAAAGAGTCAATTCTTGTTAAAGCCTCCTCATAAGGAAGAAGAAGGGCTTCATGACAAGTATAGAAATCAGTAGTCCTTAATACCTCTGGAGCCTTGTCACCCTTCATGCCGCATGTTTCCATGAAGGTCAGTGCATTTTGGATTTCATTTGCCAAAGCTTCATAGCGTGCGGTCAGCGGTGATTCTGTTACGAAATCAAGGGTCCATTTGTGCACTTTATGCAGATCCGCAAAACCACCTTGTGAAAATGCGCGCAACAGGTTTAGCGTAGCCGCGGCCTGATGGTAGCCCTTCATCATGCGTTCCGGATCCGGTTCACGTGATTCAGCTGTAAAATCAAGATTGTTAATAATATCTCCACGATAGGAGGGAAGGCTAACGCCGTTTATTTCTTCGAAATCGCTTGAGCGCGGTTTTGCAAATTGGCCTGCCATACGACCCATTTTAACGACAGGTAATTTTCCGGCAAAAGTCATTATTAGTGACATTTGCAATAAAACTTTAAAGGTATCGCGTATCTTTGTAGATGAAAATTCTGCAAAACTCTCAGCACAATCCCCGCCTTGTAGGACAAAGGCATTACCTTGAGCAGCATCGGCCAGTTGTGATTTTAAACGGCGCGCTTCACCAGCAAAAACAAGGGGAGGCATTTTGGTTAGTGCTTGCTCAACCTCGGCTAGTTTGGATGCGTCCTTATAATTGGGTAGCTGTTTGACAGGCTTGTCTCTCCAGCTTTCAAATGACCAGCGTTTCGGGGCTATGGGTGATGTATCAGGTAGTGTTTTCATATCCAAAGTTATAACGCGCTTAAAGTAAAAAAAACAAGCATTTTAAAGGGCTAATCAGCAGGAACTTTTGGAGTTCTCATAGTAACAAGTTCCTCAGCAGAAGTTGGATGGATCGGTATTGTCCTGTCAAAATCAGATTTAGTTGCGCCGGCTTTAATGGCAACGGCAAAGCCTTGCAACATTTCAGGTGCATCGCGTCCAAGTATATGAAGACCAATGACTTTGTCAGTTTTCTTCTCAACAATCAGCTTCATAAAGGTTTTTTCAGCGCGACAGCTTAGTTGGTGGATAAGGGGTGTGAATTCAGTGTTGTAAATATCGAAATCGATACCTTTTTCCTTGGCCTGACACTCTGTCATGCCAACAGTACCGATAGGAGGATGTGAGAAAACAGCCGTTGGAATATTCTCATAGTCGACTTCGCGACCCGTCTGTGGCCCGAAAAGATTGTCGGCAAGAACATGACCTTGAGCAATTGCCACAGGTGTAAGGTTTATTCTGTCTGTAACATCCCCGATTGCATAGATATTGCCCTCAGAGGTCTGATAATCGTCATTAATTTTAATAGAGCCTGATTTTGTGAGCTCCACGCCGGCCTTCTCAAGTTGCAGGCACTCTGTATTCGGTGAGCGTCCTATTGCTGCTAAAATCATATCGCACTCTATTTTATGTCCTGCGTCGCTGTGCAGACAGTAGTTATGGTCAAAACCATCGCCATGCTTAACAATTTTTGAGGGGCAGCCATCAAGATGTATATTTATACCTTCATCGCGCATCGCTTTACAAAGCTTTATACGTAAGTCTTCATCGAAGCCGCGCAAAATCATGCTGCCTTTGTGCAAAATATCTACCTCACAACCCATTCCATGGAAAATATGGGCAAATTCGACAGCTATATATCCACCGCCGATGATTGCAACTTTTCCAGGCCATTCTTCCAAATGGAACATATCATCTGAGACGAGTGAGTGTTCGGCACCATGAATAGCAAGTTTGTTAGGGGTGCCACCTGTGGCAATTAGGATTTTATCTGCTGTTACTGTCTTATCACCTATCTTTAAAGTGTGATTGTCGACAAATTCTGCAGTTCCGCAGAAAAGCTCAACATTATTCTTCTTCAAAATACCTTCGTAAATTCGGTTCAGGCGATTGATTTCTTTGTCTTTGTTTTGCAAAAGTGTTGGCCAATCGAAGCTGATTTCAGGTACATCCCAGCCATATCCCTTTGCATCACTGAAACCAAAGCCAAAATCCGCACCATAGGCAAAAAGCTTTTTTGGAACACACCCTAAATTAACACAGGTTCCCCCAAGGTCTGAGCACTCCGCAATACCGACTCTTGCTCCATGTGAAGAGGCAATGCGAGATGCTCGGACACCGCCGGAGCCGGCTCCAATTACGAAAAGATCAAAATCATATTTATCAGTAGATGTGTAGTAAGTCATTTTTTTCAATTATTTAGATTGTTAAGTTTGTCTTTTAGGAAAGATAGTATTTTTTCTGTCTCTTTAAACTCTAAATGCGCTTTTAATACCGCGATCTCCTGTTTCCTGGCAAATGGCGGCAACCGCATATAGTCTTTTTCAGTTGTAATTAATGTGGCTTTTTTCTCGTGGGCCAGAGTAAAAAGCTTTTCTATATCGCGTTCCGTATACTCATGATGATCGGCAAATTCGATAAAATCCTCAGCCTGATAACCGTTGGCCTCCAAAGTATTTTTAAACCCTGCCGGAAAGGCAAGCCCTGCAAAGCCTATATAGGGTATATCCTTAGGTGGATTGCCATTGACTATATTCAGATTTGCGTGAAAGCAGGCTTTATCCGCAGGCAGCTTTTCTTGAATGCCGGTTGTATCATCGCCGATAATTATAAAAGCATCGGCTTTTTCGAAAGCAATATCCAACGGTTCGCGTAATGGGCCTGAGGGTATGAGACGTTTGTTTCCAAATCCTCGGTCTCCCTTGATAACATAAAACAAAATATCTTTTTCCAGTTGCATATTTTGCGCGCCATCATCCATTAAGATAAGCGTGGAGTTTTCCCGTTCTATAAAACGCGCACCTTTGGCACGGTTTTCTGATTTGACGACAGATGCATATTGCGCGTGAAGAAGGGGCTCGTCTCCCCATAAATCAGCTGGTCCGTGTTTATTTACACGTTCAGGCCCTGCGATAGACCCACCATAACCGCGGGTCAGGATATAGGGTTCAAGGCTCAAGCTATTTTCCTGCAATAATTTATATAAGGCTGCAACAACAGGAGTTTTCCCTCCACCCCCTGCGGTTATGTTTCCTACGCAAATAACGGGAAGCTTGCTCTTATAGGATATGGAGGAGGCCGCCTTCTTATTCGAAATGAAACTATATACGTTTGAAAATGGCCTCAAAGCCTTTGCCAGAAAATTAGGCTGTTCTTTGTACCAGAAAGAGGGGGTCTTCATAAAAACATCCTATTTCTTGAAATGCAGACCTTTTTTAAGGAATAGAGGTTCAATTTCCTCCATCACATGGTCTATGACATTTGCTTTTTGTGCAGCGAAATCAAGAGCCTTTTGCTTTTTATCTGTCATTTTATCGGAACTTTGTAAAAGCGATAAAATTATTTCAAGCAAGTGGGCTTTGTTGTCTGCAACCAATATAGCATCACCATCAAGCATATCCCGAACAAGCTGTGTCTGATTTTGATAATTAGGCCCCGTAATTGGTACAGCATCCAACAATGCCGCTTCCATCGGATTATGCCCGCCACCTCCGTCATTGCTGAATGTTCTGCCTATCACTGCTATATCAGAGAGTGTATAGAAAAGGCCAAGCTCGCCCATCGTATCAGCAATATAGATCTCTGTTTTTGTCGCCATATCCGGCTTAACTGAGCGTAATTGGTAGGGAAGGTTGTATTTTGAAACAGTGTCCTCTATCTCACTGCGTCTTTCGGGGTGTCTGGGAACGATAATTGTCGCTATATCCGGAAATTTTTTCTTAAGATTAATATGTGTTTCACATGCAAGGGATTCCTCACCATCATGTGTGCTGGCATAAACCCAGACTGGGCGGCCTTTGAGCGCTTTTTGAGTTTTCTTTAGTTCCTTCTCGTCCACCGGTAAAGGCTTTGCGCTGTATTTCAAATTATCAGTTGTAATAACGCTATGGGCACCAAGGTTCTCAAACCACTCTTCGTGTTCTTCGGTCTGGGTGAGGATAATATCAAAACTGGAAAGCATCTTTTTTGCATCATCACCGACCAGCTTCCAGCGTTTGTAAGATGTCTTTGACATGCGCGCATTGATAAGCGCGGAAGGGATATGCCTTTTTCTTAAAAATCTTAGAGTATTGGGCCATAATTCAGACTCAATACAAAATGCAATATCGGGTTGCCAGTGATCGAAAAAGCGGCGCAGCCAGTCTGGGTGGTCAACTGGTGCAAATTGATGATAAGCATTATCTGGAAGACGCTCAGCCATTAACCCGGCAGATGTCCTCGTGACTGATGTCACAAGAACGGAGAAATTCTCAGCCCCTATCTGCTCGTTGAGGGCCTTGATTAGAATAAGTGCGGACTGGGCTTCCCCTACACTTGCTGCATGAATCCAAATAAGCAATCCAGGGGGTCTTTCTCGGGAAGCAATACCTTTACGCTCGTCAAAGCGTTTGGGATCTTCCTTACCTTTTTTAAGTCTTCGGTTAAGATACGCCTCTAAAACGAGATCGGAGCGGCGAAGAATATTTCTATAAAGTTTTAAAAACATGGGAGCTATTCTGCAGGTTTCAATAAACGCTTGCAGATATAGCAGGTAAGACCTTGGATATCAAATAATTAGTCTAAAGATACAGGCCTTATTACTCACTGCATCTGAAGTTTTGAGTGCCATCGCTGTTCTGAACTCTCTCGGTCGTACATCCGTCCTTACAGTTTCCGAATGTACCAAGTTCGGTGACCTGCGTCACATTGCGTTCAGAACAATCACATCTCTCACCACTTGCGCTGACTTGACCCTTTGAGCAATTTTGCTGGAAATAGGATTGAACAGGTGTGGTGGCATTATCAATGGCTTGTTGAGCTTGCTGTTGGCTAGTGTTTCTTGCATCAAGTACTTCACCTGTAGCTGATGGATTGCCAGCGATTGAAGCGGGATCAGCTTGGCCATTGTTAAGAGCATCTGTCAAAGATTCGGGGAGTGGCTTCATTACCCGCTGAACATAATCCTGTTCCATGGCGTCACAAGTACTAGGCATAGAAAAACCCAGAATACCGCCGAGTACGTCTGTAATATTGCCGGTAGAAAAAGGATTGCCCGACAAGAAAGATGCCAGCGTGGTCAGGACAGTGTTTTTGATTGTAGTAGGCATGGTGATGCCAGTTTTAATAGCATTGAAGAACGTGCTGTTATCTACAAAAATCTTGCCCCCTGTATTTGCAAAAGATGCCAGTTGGTCGGGAAGGCAAACCATATCAGCAGTAGGTGCAGGCCGCTGGTGAAATGTTTGTGCCACTGATTGTGAATTCAAAACCTCTTCTCGGTATGCGGAATCTAAGGCTTCTTTTACTTCTGGGTCGCATGTTTCATCACCTGCTGCAGGAGCTGACGTCGGCTGTGCTAATGCGGGCGTAAATGCCGTAAGTATGAACAGGCATGAAAGAGCCAAACATAACGATATATTAAAAGTTTTTGCTGATTTCATCATTCTATTCCTGTTCTTATATAATCCGATATCTTCTATTTTAATAAAAAAAGCACCTAATAAGCAAACTTAATTCTTAACGCTCTCTTTTTTTTCGTTTTATCGCAAGGGCTTTAGTAAGGTGATGTTACCTTATCATATGAATTTTTGCACAGAATTTTCCGGTCTGCTTCCGCAGTTATTCGCACTGAATCGTGAAAAATGAGGTCTATGACTGCGCCTTTGGACTTTGCAAAATTCCACAGATGCGGAGATAGCTCCATATCTCCATGCCAGGCGTAAACATTCAAATCAGCTTGCGTAACGGGGGTGGTACCATCGACTCTGTTAATTTTGATTGTGAACGGTTGAATATATTGAGCACTGCCGGTGGTTGCTATTTGAAAATAACTGGACTTAAAAGGCAAAACCTCAGTGCCGTTAGATGTCGTGCCTTCAGGAAAAAGAATCAAACTTTTACCTTTTTCCAAAAAACGCTTTAGTTCATCGGCGCCCTGCGATGTTGCGCTTCTTTGTCGTTTTATGAAAGCTGTTTGTTGAAGTGTGGACAAAAAGCCAAATACCGGCCAGCTACGCACTTCCTCTTTGGCAACAAAAGATGCTTTTAGTGTTGAGCCGATTACAGGTATGTCCAAATAAGATATATGGTTGGAGACATAAAGGCAGGAGGTGCATTGATGCGGTTTATTATGAACATTTACAGAAAGGCCGAATATGAAGCAGACGCCTTTTTGCCATAGATGTGGAATGACATATGCGTTATTTGAGTTTGCGAAAAACAGCCAAATCCATTGAATTGGGACAAGCAGGGCAGACCATAGCAAGAATAGTAAACATTTTATAAAAGCAACACACACCCGCATGGAAGTTACGCTGTCTGGACAGTTTCCTGAAGAGGAGGAATAAGATTCAGGATTTTTGAAGAAACTGTTTTTTGCGTTGTGCGCTCATAATGGCGTAAATAACGCTGCCTTACATAGCTGGTGGGCAACACGATACAAACATCAGTTGTATTGAACTGGTAATCTATAACAGCGCCATCACCTATTTTTGCACCTATTCGCAAATAACCTTTAATGAGGGGAGGAAGCTTATGAAAGGCTTCTTTTTCATCAATTTCTGATGCCGGCATCAAATTCATATTAGTGTAGCGCCCCGGCAACGCCTTTGCTCTGAGTTCAGGAACGGCTAAATGGAAATGATGCAGGTAAGACAACTCTTCTTTTAGATTTTCAATGTCTGTTCCGTGCAGGCTTGCGCAACCAAAGGTTAAGCCAACGTTGTTGCTGAAAACGAAATGGGCAATACCTTGCCAAAGAAGCTGTAGGACAGGTCTGGTTCGATAATCTTCCATTACACAGGAACGGCCAAGCTCTAAAAGATATGCGTTTGTATCTATAAGTGGTGAAATATCAAATTCATCATTAGAGTAAAACTGACCAAACTCCCTCGCGGCAGCCTGAGTAATCATGCGATAAGTCCCTATAATCTGAGCGTAGGGCGAGTCGCCGCGTGAGGGGTCAACAACGATGAGATGTTCAGCAACAGTATCATAAAGATCAAAATCGCGTTTCTCTCTCAAAACCTCGTCGGAGGGTTTGGCTTTGCACTCTTCGTAAAAAATAGTAAACCGTAGGCGCTGGGCTGCGGCAACTTCTTCATCCGTTACAGCCAAACGCACATGTGTTTCATTCAAATCGCCGGCAAGTGGCATGGAAGTCATTAAATTGTCTTTACAGTTCGTACTTGTCTTTAACAAGGGATATTGTCTGTCACTCATCACTTATCTTACCTAAAGGCTCATCGTAAGGATTCTTTCCTTATGGTCAAGCCTTGTTGTCTAATCGTAATGCATTTATAAACGTATCTGCTATGAAAAAAAGAATTCTTTTTGTGTGTACCGGAAATATTTGCAGATCGCCAACGGCAGAAGGCGTCTTTACCAAATATGCTGAGAGGTTGGGCGTTTCCGATAAGTACGAGTTTAAGTCAGCCGGAACGCATCATTACCACATCGGAAGCCCGCCTGATCCCAGAGCAATTAATATTGCGATGGAAAGGGGGTACGATTTATCGGAATTAAGAGCGGCACAGGTTAAAGCGGAGGATTTTGAAAAATACGATTATATATTTGCCTTGGATAAGGGGCATCTGGCGCGTTTGAGAAAACTGCATACCGGAAAGTCAACTACCTCTTTGAGCCTGTTTTCTACTCTTGTAGAGGACGCGCGGTATCCTGAGGATATCCCTGACCCGTATTATGGACAAGACCAAGGGTTTGAGAATGTATTGGAGCTTATAGAAACAGCCGCAGAGAGTTTTTTCAAATCTGCAAAAGAGTCTTAACGGATGTAAATATGCACTTCGCTGGTCGTCGCTGAGCTGCTTTGAGCTGTAGCCAGGTCCAGACGGTTCTGATCAAGGCCCATCTGAGTAAGTGTTTTAAGTACTTTTTCAGCATTCCGTCGTGAGCGCGCACTTTCAATAGCGGCCTGAGCTGCGTTTCCGCCTGTAGGCTCAATAGCAACCAGCTCAAAGCGTGCTGAAGGGTATTTTTTCATAGCCTCGTCCAACGCGGCATAAACCGGCTGTTCATACTCAACATTGGCACGATCAAATTTTATTTTCACGAGTGGTTTTGGATTGCTGGGAGCGGGAGGAGCAGAAGGCTCTGAATAAGCAACCTTCTCAACTGTATCTGTTCGTGGCGCGGAAGAAAATGGCCGGCTTGTCAGGCTCTTCCCATAGTAATCACCTTCAGCAACGGCCAGAGAGAGAATTTGCAGGTTTTCACGTTCTGCATTGAGGTAAGCCGCAGTACGGGAGACATCATCGCTCACAAGATTTTGCATACGGTCAATGTTTATAAGAATCGTTGTCAGATTGTCTTCTATATCGGCTAAGCGTGCATGGTCCTCTTCAATAGCACCGGACACACTATAAGCTGAGCGGGTGGCTTCCAAAAGATAGGCCGCTTCAGAAGCAAGGGCGGCAACATCAACGGAGATTGCATTATAATCTGCCAGGTGCTGGCCTAAACGCTCAAGATTACCGCGTGCCTGGCTAAGTTGTTCAACAAGACGAGGGTTCCCTGGCGTGGTTCCTGATTGAAGCTGGGTGTTAATGGTCCCGATATTCGCATAATAAGCAGCTGCCGCCATCTGTCCGTCACGTTGCATCCCCGCTAGCTGCCTTGACATGGCAGAGGTCTCTTGTTGTAAGCGACCAATATCCTGATAAAGGCCGTTTATTTTCTTAGAGACAAGAGTGTCATAACCGGATGAGTAGCTTCCCCCTAGAATCTGTTGGGGTGTTACTGCAGGTGCGCGGCGTGGTCCGGCATAGTTTTGCTGGCGTAAATTCTCCGGCAAAGGCTGGTTTGTAATCATAAGAGTAGGGGTGCTTGGTGCGGCATCAGCCTGCGAGAATGTAAGCACGGGTGCGAGAGCGGCTGAACCGAGTAGGGCGCTGGCGCATAGTAATTTTGAGAGGTTTTTTTTACTGAACATGTCGTGTCTGGCTGGATACGTGTTTATACATAAAGATTACTGTAATTAGGTTAATAAAGGATAATAAGTTGGTATTCAAGAAAAAGAAAAATTAAAGAGTAAGTTATCCTGTCTAAAGGTTATGTCCGAATCCGAACAATTAATTTTATTAGCATGACCGAAGTATTTTTAACTTGCAATCACGAATTTGATAACGTAAAGCTATGCACACAAATTAAACATGCATTTCTAGTTAAGGCATTTTCTTTTGTGCGCGCCCGTAGCTCAGCTGGATAGAGCGTCTGACTACGGATCAGAAGGTCGGGAGTTCGAATCTTCCCGGGCGCGCCATTTCTTTTTCACCATCCCAAAATCCGCCTAAGACCTTGAAAGGCATAGAGGTTTGGGGTGTTCGAAGTCCTTCATCGCGGCTGTATTTGAGCCGCTCTGCAAAGGCCAGTTTCAGCACGTTTCTGCGATCTGTGAATGTGCCATTTTTCCAGATATTATAAGGGTTTGCGAGAAACGTCAGGGCGTGTTCGAACATTTCGTCGAAGCCTCGGACGGGTGCGCCCAATTTCTCGATCTTTTCTGACAGCAAGAGCTTTTCAGACTCGAGTGCGGTCATGCGCTTCTCGATTTGCTCGATGACGATTTGGTTATCGGTATCGAGCATCTTGTCCACCAACCGTGTCATGTCGCTCTCCATGCGACTGAGATCGGCCTTCAGGCGTGTTTGGCGCTCTCGATTCGACAGGGCCATGTGGTCCCATAGGTCGCGGAACATTTTGCTGGCGACCCTAAACAGGTTGCGGCTCGGCTGAAGTTCAGCAAGCAGCTCCTCAAATTCCTCTTCAAGAGCGTCGCGTGCGATCGATTTCCGGTAGCTGTCGCATTCCTTGTTGAAACACAGGTAGTAGGGATAGTGCTTGTTCTTGCCCTTGCTCCAGCAAGCGGTGAGAGGCTTGTCGCAATCGCCGCAATCCACAGCACCCCGCAGGATAAAGTCTTCATGCAGGTCGGCACGATTTTGAACGCGACCACCATCGGCCAGACGTTCCTGGACCTTCTGAAAGGTCTCCCAAGAGATTAGGCCTTGATGCTGGGCTTTCCGCATCGAGATCCCCCAGGCGGGAGCCTCGATCATACCGGCGTACACGGGCTGCGTCAGAAGCTGATTGGCGCGCTCATGAGTGACCTCGCCTTTGCCGTTTCTCGGAAACTCAGGCTGAGATTCCAGAAACTGACGAACTTCCCCTTGCGAGCCGAAGCGACCGGAGGCCAATCCTTCGAGCGCCTCTTGAACGATGGAGGCCATCGGCTCATCGCGCACGAGCTCTTTGCCGTGCCCTTTGATGTATTTATATCCGAGCGGCGGACGCGCATTGACGTAATAGCCGTTCATCAGCCGCGCCTTCATGCGATTGATGGTTTGCTCACGGTTCTTTTGGGCAAAGTGCTGGGCAGAGCTCGCGAGCACATTTTCGAGAAACTGTGAGTCTGAATCGTCGCCAAAAACGACGGAAGGGCTTTCAAGGATGCCACCGGCGCGCGCCAGCTCATCGCGCAGCTCAATGTGGGCCTTCAAGCCGCGCGCTAGGCGCGAGATATCATCGATGAGGACAACGTGAGGATTGGTTTTATGCTGCTTCAGGAAGGACAGCATTGCATCCATGCCGGGACGCCGCGCATTCTGCCCAGTCATGTCGTCGGTGAACATGGCCACCACTTCATATCCGCGTGATGCCGCATAGGCGCGGCAGCGCGTCGCCTGGGATTCTATCCCGCCGCCTTCTTTGACCTGTTTGCGCGAGGATACGCGGGCATAAATAACCGCTGATCTTTCAGGCGTCTCACGCATCGCCGCCACCATTTTTGTCATCCTCGAAGTCTACCATAGGGGGCTCCCCCCGGGCAGAAATTTCGAAGGTTTCGATGAGCTTATTCACAGGCTCCATGCCATAACCCATCAAGACAAAGCTTTTCATGATATCGAACAGGATGCTGAGCAGTTCGAGCCGCTGTTCCTCGGTCAAACCCTCCGCATTATCCAGTTCGTCAATATAGTCGGCGGGGATCGGCTCTCGTTTAGCCGGAAAATCAATACCATCGCGCTCCATAACACCACATCCCTTCACTCGCTTCCCGATCTGTGACGAGCGCATCAGAGCAGCGCGCCACACCTAGCCAGATGCCGCAAACAGCAGTGCAATTTTGAGGAAAGGGATGAGAACAAGTAGAGAAGAGGATGCTCAGCGCGAGCTACTCTACCGCGACTTCTCAGCAGGAGACCTACTTTATAAGTTTGGTCCGCTTCCCTCGATCCTTAGCGCAGTGCGCGGATTCCTTGCGGACTATCTAATCTCAGTATGGCATATTATGGTTAATAAAATACTAACCCACGCTAAGCGCAGCGCGGGTTAGCGACGATTATTAGCCGAATTCAAACGCTGATCGGATCATCGAAATTTGAGATTGTAGCTTAGCACGTTCTATCTCATCCGGTGCCGCAAGCAGCTTCGCCTGATAGTTGGCCAGCAGAGCAAGCAGTTCAGCTCTGCTGAGTTTGGCAAGTGACGCTGTGTTGAATTGATCCAGCATGATGTCCTCCATCGAGTTGGAGGCCACGCTTATCGCGGCCTTTCGTCAGGCCGCCTCGTGAAGATTGGGTAAGGGGTCATCACGTAAGTGGAAGCAACAAATGTGGAGAACCCACTGGGGTTGACCCCCGATATCCCGGATTTTCTTAAGATGGCTGCCAGAAAGTGCTGCGCGAGCGTGCCGCACGGAAGGAGGGCCTCGTGTGGATAAAACACCGATTTCCAAAACTCATTGCTGAGCCGCTTCACGAAGTGTGCTTTAATTGCCAACGGATTGCTTTGAGCTGTGCTCGGGGAATCCGAGCCGAGCCGAATTTGTGGAGAGGAGCGGTCGATGACCGATTTTAGTTTCGATGCGAACAAGCGCTTCCCTGCCAACTGTGCAGAGTTCTTGGAAAGCGCAAAGGACATTGATCCTGAAATGGCTTCAATCCTCGAAACCAACTGGGACAAGCTACTCGCTGTTGTGGTTGAAGGCGAAAGGGACACTAAGGCTCGGACAATGTTTCATGAAGAGATTGCATCCGCCTTAGATCAACTTCTTGCGCCGTCAGAAGAAGAGGAAGCTGAGTAAATGCCTCGATATTTTCTGAAACGGCTGAAGGTTGAAGGCTTTCGGGGGATCAACAACCAGGGCAACCCGCTCGACATCAGCTTCAAGCCCGAAGCCGTCAATTCCGTATTTGCGGTCAATGGTATCGGCAAAAGCTCCATATTTGAGTCGCTACATTATGTTTTTCACGGAACAATCCCGAAACTTAACGACCTGAAGGTTCACGAGCGTCCGCAGGATTATTACTGCAACAGGTTTCACTCGGGTAACAAGGCCACGATTGAAGTCGAGCTTGGGCCTGACGACGGCAGTGCTGACGTATCGATCAAGGTCGAGCGAGATGTGGCTGGGACTAGGACAGTTTCCAGTCCAAGTGGTCATTCAAATCCCGAGAGCTTCCTAACCACATTGAATGAGGCTTTTGCGCTACTAGATTATCGGACGTTCTCTCGGTTCATTGAGGAATCTCCGCTTGAGCGCGGGCGGACTTTCTCTGCCCTTCTTGGGCTTTCGGAATACTCCGACTGCCGTCAGGCCATCCAGACCGTGTCGGATACACGCAACACGAACGCCGATCTCGAAATAAAAATCTTGTCAGAGCGCATTGAAGGGAAAAAGCGCACATCACAGCAAGCATTAAATACCCTTCGTACAAATTACGAGAAGGTCACTGGGAAGCCGTTCGAGGACGTAGATAAACTTTATGACTATGCTTCCGAAGTTTCTCAAGCGCTTGGCAACATTGAGCTCATCAAAGAGCATTGCGAAGGGAAGAGCCTCGATGAAATTGATTTTGATGCCATCAAGGAGGCCATCAAAGCGGCTGAAGGAGGAGAGAAACGCAAAGAGCTGGAGACCGCCGTTGCGAACATTTCAGCACTAGAGGCGTTGGGTACTCACGATCTTGCCGCGATTGGCGATGAGCAAACGAAAATCAATAATCTGATTGCCGAGCGTGACGCGCTGCTGGCCACTACGCGCGGAGACTTATTCGAAAAACTCTACTCCGCTGCGGAGGCTGTAGTCGAGAGCGATCATTGGTCAAACGATGCCGAATGCCCACTTTGCGAAAGCGATCTACAAAAGTCGATAAGCGCACACATCAAGCATCAGCTTTCTCAGTACGCCGATACTGCCGCAAGGGCGAAGGAGATTGCGGAGCTATGGAACGGCTCAGCGTGGCGAGAATGCCTTTCCGATCATGAGA
>NZNU01000007.1 GCA_002695035.1 Micavibrio sp.
AAGTGCCACCATTAAAAACATAAAGAAAAAAGCAGCTTTTTTAATTTCGCTTCCTCTATACATAACATTTCCCTAACTCTTTAACTAATCATTATATTTTTTTCTTTTGCGTATACCACTAACCATATTCTCAGATAAAAGTTCAACTTTTTTTTGCATAATATCCTCATTTTTTTCGTAATAGTTTATTTTTTTGTCCTCACTGCGCTTGTAAACATAAATCCCCAAAACTGACAAACCAACGGCCCATATAGTCCCGAGAGACTCCATGGCTTCTATGACAAGGCTTGCGCTCTCGGTTTCATAAATAATAACCCAGGCTAGCGCCAGCATCTGCGCCGCCCAGGTAATGGCTATTAAATATCCAAAAGTCGGACGCATCCGCCTGACATAAGGATCAGAGGATGCAACCTCAGCGCGAAGCGACTCGTTGATTTGACTTATAGCGTTTTCACGCTCCTGCGCTTCCAGCTCCGCCATTTTTTCAATATGCCGATTGGCTTCTTGCATTTGTTCAGGGGTTACTTGCCCTCTTTTTACAGCGTCATCCAGTTGCTCCAGCGCCTCGGACGCACCGCGCGCAACAGGGTTATCTACGTGCGACAGGGCCTCTTTTACGGCATTGACAAGAACAGGTATGCCCACTTGCGCTAAAATTCCGGCAACCATGCTTACACCTCCACCAGTTTGTAGAAGATGTGCCTACCGATAGTCACTGTGTTTTTACGTGGATCAGCCCATGCTGGTGAGACATAATCGGCGTGGTAATGTGTTGCACCCTGCGTGCTGTCCTCTATCAATCCTTCAACGGCGCGCCTGGCTATACGTTTGCAGGTCACGAAATGTTTGTCTTCCTCGGTCAGTGCAAGTAAACGTGAATATTGTGGATCAGATTTATTCCAGCAGGAAAATTGATATGGTTTTTGACAAATTTGTATGATGTTATTGTTTAACAAAGGCCTCTGATATCGTAGTAGACATATGAGTTACCTCATTTCTTATTTAGGGGTTAAATGAAAAACAGGCATAACAGTTGACCATCCGAGCTTTCGGATGGGCTGCTCACCTGACAATGTATGAAGATTTTGAGCGGGCAACCATTGAGGGCTGTTATCCAATTATCAACGTATTTTAAGCATTTCAAAAAGATGCAATTATGGCGTTGATAAAACCACTATAGGATTAAATTCCTTTTATTGTCAATTCTTTTTTTGACTTTTTTTGAAGCAATTTCATTTTTTTGTTGAAATTCGACAAAGAATCCTTATTATTTACGTAAATTACGGTAATGTGTGGTGTCTTTAAAAATATAAAAAAGTTTAGGACGCCTTTCGATGATTAAGTCATTTATTAGAAATATGAGAGCAAATGCTGCTATGAATACGCAAGCACAACAGGTAGAAAACAAACGCGTCTATCCTCGCCGGGATAATGATCGCTGTATCAGTGAAATAGACGGAAAACGCCATCCTGTCGAAGACTGGAGTTTTGGAGGCTTGCGCCTTATCGGCGACTTTAGAACCTATACAGTAGGACAAAGCCTGCCCATCACTGTTAAGTTTAAATTACAAGATCAAATCATGCGCATCCATCACGCGGCAACAGTTGTACGCCGCAGCGGACAAAACATGGCTCTTCAGTTTGAACCCTTAACACAGGACATGCGCACCAACTTCCAAAAAGTTGTCGATGACTTTAACGCACAGGAATTTGCAAGTTCCCAGGCATAACAGCTTTTGACATCTAAATCTTTTGTGCAGAAAAATTTAGATTGAGGGTGTTAGTCTGATAAGAGAAAAGGATGGGTCAACGCCCATCCTTTTTTTTAATTTCAGGTAATATTTCTTTAATTTACGACTTATAGATATTTTCAAATCCCTTTGTCACCTTCGCGATAAAGGCTGGATCTTTGTCTTTCCAATATTTCGGATCCTTCATCATTGCATCAAGAGATTTTTCATCCGCACCTTCACTAGAAAGCTGCCCCTCTTTTACTTTTAAAGACGGCGCATCACTTTTCATCATGCGATAAAGCGCCATTATACCTTCATAAGAGCTGGCCAGTCCTTCCAACACATCATCGGGTAGGTTTTTCCGGCCGTAATTAAGCATCTGCCGCGAGATTTCCTGCCATTTTTCGATACTTCCGAATTTATCGACAAGCTTTTCAATTTCACGGTCAGCTTGAAATTCTACAGCCATCTCAGCAATTAATGGCAACATCTTCTCAGCTGCAGCATCATATACTGCCTGTACTTGAGCCTGTGTGAACCCCATATTAAAAAACTTCTTATTGAGTTCTGGGTCGACTGTAAAAAACTCATGTGGAATTTGCACGTCATAATCTTCAGCACAATCCGGGCAACCAAGCATCTTCGCCATGCGGAATTTCTCTTCCTCCGTTTCCGGTGCTTTCATGACTTTTGACAACTTTTTTTCCAGTTCCAGATAAGATTTTACCAACGCCTCAATACGGATTTCCCCTGTCTGCTCATTTATAAATTTAGACGGTAAAGCCTGATCTACGCGCTCTTCTTTATTATTGCACTCATCATTTTCTAGTAAATTATCACTCATGATCTACTCCTTAAGTTAAGTGATTTAAATTGAATTGCCGTTTCCGCGGTTAATAAGTCTTTGTATGGTTGCGACAACAGCCCTTTGCCCTTCCTGATAACGCAGCAATTCCGAAGAACTGTCCGCTCCTAGTACCCGGGCGAATGTCATGTTTTGCAGATATGTCAGCACTGTTTTACCATCATCTGTGGTAAACAAGCGGGCAAAGGCTTTCTCTGCTTTTTGAGGGTCTATATCAGCCATATAGTTAACTTCAATATTGGGTTTTGTCTGTCTGTTAAAAATTTTAAACATACATCTCCCCTTCGCCCTGATTGACTAACTCTGTCGGTAAAGCAGGTGCCGCGTTTACAAGATCACTTGGAACACCAAGTGCCTCTGCAAGGAATGTTGCTGCCTGTGGTAGGTTAATCGTTTGAGCCGCTTCCGGCCCCATCGCAAGGACTGAATTTATCCATGACAATGTGTTTTGGACATGTTTTTGACCTTGTGTTCTGGCGAGTGGTGAACGGTAATCAATTTCCACCATACGCCCGTCAATTTGAATGTCCGGCACTTCCCCACGTCGGCGCAGAATTTCATAAGCCCTGATGATAAGTGGTGTCAGAAGCTCTGACTGCAGGCGACCATAGGACGCACCAAGCAGAAGAGACATTTCACCTGAACGCTCAAGAACCTCGGTTGCTGTCATGGAGCGGGCCTCTATCTGAGGCAAGCGATCGACCAGAAGAGCGTGCCTAATACGTGCTCTTAAGTCTTCAAGCACAAGCTGTGAAACATCGAAACGGCCCGGCATATCCAGTGGTGTTAAACCTTTCGAACCAACAGCTTTGGGAATTATCGCCCCGGGTATAAGCTCTATATTAGCTGGATTAAGGACACCATCATCATCGGCTTGCCAAATGCCTGATATCGCAATCGAAGCATTCTTTAGGATCAGCTCGACCACTTTATTCGCTGTTTTAATGTCCGGTAACACTTTCATCACAGGTGAACGCCCGTAAATTTCACCGGGGGATTTCATCCAACGGAAATTGATAAAAGGATTATGCTCCAGACGCACATGCGCCAATTCTACTGCATTATCCGGAACAGAAGCACTGTATACATAACCTTCCTCCTCAGCGACAACAGATTCGCACACATTGTATATTTCCTCATTATTTTTGCGTTCCATTTGTTCCGGTAAATCCGCATATGGATATCTGTCTCTGATTTGCGCCGCCGTCATTTCAAGTTTTCGGTATGTGTTTTCAAGGCGACCATTACCCCCCTCATCCATTGCCACCGACATTAAAGGCACTGATGTGAAATTAAATGCCGATAATGCGCCAGGCTCGGATTCTTCGAAAAGCAGACTGGCGGTACCGCCGACTGTCAAATCCAGAAAACACTGGTGCAGTTCAACTGAAAAATTGCTCCGGTCAAAATGCGACTGAACGGTTTTGGCAGCCTTTTCAAGGATAGAAGCCAGTGCCTGTCTGTCAGTTTCTGTAACATCAGGCCCGGGTTTCAGACCAAACCATTGTGACCAGGGCGGTGTAAGGTGTCCCAATAATGATGCTGCCAGTTGCTCTATAGCGTCTGAGGCGGTGGCATCATAAAGGTCAGACCCTCTGCGCCCTGAGGATTTGCCGTTTATATTGTTTGTTTTGTGTTGCGGCAGGGCGTAATTATAGCAATCCTGCCACAATCCGAGCCAGCCATCTTTAACAGCCATAGCTCGCTGATATCTTTTTTCGACTAATTTTGTCCGAGTCATAACTTACTCTCCCAAAAGAGTTTTTCGTGAATTTGAAGAGTCTGCTTTTTGCGACAAAACACCTCTGAACCCTGTCAAAACTGTTCCGAACCGGCCTCTTTGTCGTCGCAAAAGGTTATCCGAGCGTTGCTTAGAAGTGTCCTTGGACGCATCTTCCGTATTGGTTTCCGTAGTTTTTTCCCGATACACAGGAACTTCCCTGATGATGGTTCTGGTCGGGCCATAGTCAGGGGACCCGCCTCCTGAAATCATACTTCCCATTTCAATACTCCTTTTTTATGTGGTTGGATGAATTAATGAATTTGTAAAGCTGGTATGGCGTTATTATAAAACGGCTATGGATTCCCAAAATGCGTTTTACGGCCTCTACGCATGTGAAGGGCATAAGAGGTGCCGGCTTAAGTTTTTTGTGATTAGGCGTTGCCGGCAAAATCTTATGACCCTGGCTTGTAAGCCATTCTGTGAGATCAAAACTCAGAGGTAATTTCTGCGACACAATTTCGGTATAATGCGATAGCGGATCAAATGTGATCCAGTGATCACCGTCATTGAAGACAACAAAGCAGTGTTGAAACCCTTTCTTCAGAAAACGAAGGATTTTTAACTCGCTGTTGCCGGAAAATACGACCCATGTTTTTTTAGGTGATTCTACCGTTTCGTTTTGCAAGGTGGTCGGGGCTGTCATACTCTCGCCCCCTGCTGAGGCATATTATGGTATGCGTGAGGGAATGGGATAATCTTTCTTTCAATAATGCCCTTATCCTCAAGAATTTCCCCCAAAATTTCCATGGCTTCAGTCCACAGATAGAACGATTTTTGTTCCTTCGGATGGTATTTGTTAGGGGCCATATTTCTGATGCCGTAATGTCGCATAACGTATATTTGGTCACGACTTAAACGGCAGTTTCTATACAATCTATCGACTATTTTCAAAATATCTATCGCCTCGCAAGGCCTTACGCAGTCCCCCTCTCCTGCTGTGAATTTGGCACCTTCAGCACGTGCCATGTAAGTCCGGACAAACCAAAACCAGGCCTCTTCCGCATCACTGAAAAGCGTTACATTTAAAGTCGGATCATCTGACGAATAAGTATAAATTTTCACTTTCTTTCACCTTTTTGTTTTATATCTGTTCTTTATATGTTCTTATTGATGCCAGATTAAAAATAGTTGTCAAGAAAATAATAGGACTTTTTTCCTATTTGATATTTACAGTAGATATGGGAGGTTATTTACTATGTTTTCACATGAGGATATTTGGAATGGGATAGATCGCCTTGCGACAGCGCATGATCTTTCAACGTCAGGGCTTGCGAAAAAGGCAGGGCTTGATCCAACGACATTTAATAAAAGCAAGCGTCAAACGCCGGAAGGAAAACCTCGCTGGCCATCAACAGAAAGCCTGTCTAAAATATTATCTGTAACAGGTGCAACGCTGAGCGATCTGACTGAACTTATAGAATCCAAAGGGAAAAAACCGTCTCATACAGCAGATAAAACACCTTTTTCTATTACATCTATCTCTTTTAAGGATACAGAGAAAAACCATGGTTTTGATCCGGCCCACACAAAACATGGCTCCTCCGTTGTATCTTTGGAGCAAGTTTTTGAATTTGAAAAATTTGCCAAGTCAGTCGTGCTTTCAGTGTTGCTTGACACGGATGAATTTGAACCGCTTTACAGGAAAAACTCACATTTGGTATGTCGGTTAACTGAAACATTAGAAGATGGTGACAGGGTTTTGGTTAAATCCACGACCGGAAAAATATTTATCAGTGAAGTCAGCAGCTATAACAAGGGGATTATAGAATTAAAATGTATGACAGGTAAAAACCCGTCAAGACGTGTTGAGATGAGCGACGCATCCTGGATTGCCAAGATAATATGGACGTCACAGTCTTGATATGACTTTCACGAAAAGATAAGACTATTGATAGAGCAATCTGAATCATAAAAGGAAAACCATGGCAACACCTTCAGAACTTAAAGCTGCACAAGCCTTGCTGAACACGAAATGTGTTTTGTTTAACGCTAAAAAACCTTTTGTTTTCACATCAGGCAGAATAAGCCCCGTATATGTTGATATTCGCAGGCTCATCGCCTTCCCTCAGGAGCGCAACATGCTGATGGGGATGGCCGCCGAAAAACTGAGTGAGCTTGACCTCGACTTTATAGCAGGCGGTGAAACCGCCGGAATTCCTTATGCTGCTTTTATTTCTGAGCGTTTAAACAAGCCTATGCTTTATGTACGAAAAAAGCCAAAAGGCTTCGGTCGCATGGCGCAAATTGAGGGTTGCATGGATGAGGACGGTAAATCTGTAATCCTTGTTGAAGACCTCCAAACTGATGGTGGCAGCAAGAAACTTTTCATTGATGTTTTACGCGAGGCCGGTGCTAAGGTTGAACACTCTTTTGTCGTTTTCCATTATGGTATTTTCGATCAATCTGTACAAAATATGAAGGATTTAGGCGTTACTTTGCATGAGCTTACGAACTGGTGGGCTGTTCTGGACGTTGCCCGAGAGAATAAATATTTTGACGAGGAGACTTTAGAGTCAGTTGAGTTCTTCCTAAACAACCCTGATAAATGGGCCGAAAAGAATGCCCACCTTGCTGACACGAAAACAGCGTAAGGACAAAGTTATATGAAACTGCATTTTCTTCATGCCGATTCACCTCCAGCTGAAAAAGCCTTTAAAAAACTGACCGGCCGTTATGGTCAAAACCCACGGGAAGACGCTGATACTATCGTTGTTCTGGGTGGGGACGGGACAATTCTTGAAACGCTTCATGAAGGTATAAAAAGAGCAGAAAACACCCCCGTTTATGGGCTGAATTACGGTTCCCTGGGATTTTTGCTTAACCCTCAGACTGATAGTGTCGGAGACCTGCCGGAAAGAATTGCGGCCAGTTCGCAAGTCACCATCCACCCTTTGCGCATGAACTGCACTTGTGTTGATGGTCAAAATCACGATGCGATTGCTTTTAACGAAGTCTCTCTGATGCGAGAGCGTCGTCAGGCGGCAAAAATAGAGCTTTATATTAATGATGTAAAACGTATGGAAGAGCTGGTCTGTGACGGGGTTATGGTCGCAACTCCGGCCGGAAGTACTGCTTATAACCTGTCAGCTCATGGACCTATCCTGCCTATTGATGCAAATGTCCTGACCTTAACCCCTATCTCTGCCTTTCGTCCCAGACGCTGGCGCGGCGCTGTTTTGCCCGAAAAGGCCTGCTTTACCTTCAAAATACTAGAGCAAGATAAAAGGCCCGTCAGTGCAACGGCTGATTTTACTGAAATCAGAGAGGTGTCTGAGGTTAAAGTCTGGCAGAGTAAAGATCTTTCAAAAACGCTGCTTTTCGACCCTGATCATAATCTTGAAGAGCGGATTTTACGCGAACAATTCGCAAGTTAGCATATTTTTTAAAATAGCTCTGGACGAGCACAGCTGCTTGCAGTATAAAACCAGACGTTACCGACTTATCTTTTTTCCGTGCTCAGGTAGCTCAGTCGGTAGAGCAAAGGACTGAAAATCCTTGTGTCGCCGGTTCGATCCCGGCCCTGAGCACCATTTTATCTCAATAAGCTAGATTCCGCATATCCTTAACTCTTGCGTTCACATGAACAGCTGAGAATATTTCCCTAAAAATTAAGCCAATTTTAATGTCTTTTTAAGATAATTAAAGATAGTATTGAGTAATGGCAAGGACTGCCATGAAAGATGTCATATAAGCAACAGAAGATGCGGAGACACTGATAAATGGCCACCTATACTGGTGACAATAATAACAACAACCTCGCCGCCGACAGTCAGGTCGATGCGGACGATTTTTTCTTTGGAATGGACGGTAATGATTCTCTCACAGCCTATGGTGGGAATGATCTTCTTGATGGTGGCATGGGCGATGATATCTTAAACGGAGGCGATGATGATGATATTTATATTTGGAGCAATGGTTTTGACCGGATTTACGATACACATGGGGTTGACCGTATACGCTTCACGACGCACAGCCTCAGCGACATCAGCTTCGCACGCAACGAAACGGCAGATCTTTTAATTTCAGTTCCAGGCAATAACCAGATCCGTGTGGCCAATCATTTTGCAAGTCACACAAGCGCTTACCGTATAGAATATATAGAGGTTGGTGGAACAGTTATTGCCCTTCAGGATATAGATGCCTGGGTCTATGGCAATGCTGAAGGAAATGTTCTGCGCGGAGATGCGCCCACAGCTTTATGGACAGATACAATGTATGGCGGGGATGGTAATGACACCATCTATGGTTACAGCCTGCGTGACATATTATATGGCCAGGATGGTGATGACACTATTTACGGCGGAACAGATAATGATGAGCTATGGGGAGGAAACGGAAACGACCACCTTCAGGGTGAGGAAGGCGACGATGTTCTATATGGTGAATATGGCGATGATATTTTAAGTGGTGGTGATGGTACTGATTTGATGTATGGCGGTGATGGTAATGATAACCTTTCCGGCGGAGACGGCGATGACACTATTTACGGCGGTAGCGGGCAGGACACCTTAAACGGAGGTGCTGGTGCAGATGCCCTTTTCGGAGGAGGCAACTCCGATATTATAAATGGCGGGAGCGGCAATGACCTGCTCCGTGGCGACGTTGGTGACGACCTGCTGGATGGTGGTGACGGCAATGACGAGCTTTATGGCGAAGATGGCAATGATACCCTTATGGGATCCCTTGGAAATGATTATATAGACGGCGGTTCAGGGGTCGATCTCATCAATTTTATCCAGGTAAATCACGGTATTAATTTCGATCTGGCTGCCGGCACAAATACGCTGACAAACGGTGATACGCAAATTTATTTGAATATTGAAAATGTTCGCGGCACCTATCACAATGATGTTATCTACGGTGACGGTGGTACAAACATTATTTATGGCGGCAGTGGTCGCGATGATCTTTTCGGCAACGGTGGCACAGACATACTTTATGGGGAAGATGGACATGATCGCCTCTGGGGCGGTGATGGTAATGACCAGCTTTATGGCGGCCTTCTGAATGACCAGCTTTACGGTGGCAACGGTGATGATTATCTATACGGGGAATTAGGTAATGATTATCTCTTTGGAGATGCTGGCCATGACACACTCTTTGGTGCTGAAGGTAATGACCAGCTTACAGGTGGGGAAGGTAATGACAATCTCTGGGGAAGCGTTGGTAACGACATTCTTGATGGAGGCGATGGCACCGATACTCTGTACGGCGAAGACGGCGATGATATTTTGCGCGGCGGTGCTGGTACAGATTACATGTTTGGTGATGATCGCTTTTCCACGCCGGGATTTTCAAGTACAGGTAATGATGAGCTTTACGGGGAGGATGGTAATGACCGCCTTTATGGTGGTGCCGGTGATGACTTTTTAAATGGCGGTGCCGGCTCAGATGTCCTGTTCGGCGGCACAGGACGTGACACCTTCCATTACGGTGCGGACAGCCTGAACCAGTCTTTCGATTACATTATGGATTTCGAACCAGGTCCGAACGGAGACTATATTGACATCAGTGATGTCATTGATTATGGACCGAATGATGTCTTATCTGATTTCGTATGGTTCGAACGGACACATTACCATACACGCATGCATATCGACGCGGATGGCACAGGCCCGGAAGGCTCTCAAATCCTTACACAAATTCAAGACCACCGCGATCTTGACGTGGCCCAATTAATAGCCAACGGCCAATTAATAGTTTAATTATTATTTGCTTCGAACACGCCCAACAGCGTCATGCCATTGGCGCAATCCTTTTTCTACATTCTCTTTAGATATTTGCGGTACAAAACTTTTTTCTAGTTTCCAGCGATCCGCAATATCTTTTTCGTCTTTATATAGACCTGCCCCGAGACCTGCCAGATAAGCCGCGCCCAGCGCCGTTGACTCACTTATCTCAGGTATATCAATCTGTGCCTGCACAAAATCTGCCAGTGTCTGGCACATGAAGCTATTTGCGACCAGGCCGCCATCGGCGCGGATAGCTTTGATATCAAGCCCTGTATCCTGCTGCATTGCGTGGATGAGGTCATAGGTCTGATAGGCCTGTGCCTCAAGTGCCGCACGGCTAATATGCGCCTTAGTGGTTTCGCGGGTAAGATTGAGTATCGCTGCCTTGGCTCCCGGATCCCAATAGGGCGCACCAAGACCGGTGAAAGCAGGTACAAACATAACCTCATTGCTATCCTCAACGGATAAAGCAAGCGTTTCACTTTCTGGGGCCTCACCAAAAAGCCCCAGATTATCCCTTAGCCATTGGATGGCTGCGCCCGCCACAAAGATTGAGCCTTCAACTGCATATTTCGGGCCCTGTCCAATGTCATAGGCAATGGTTGTAACCAAACCATTTTCAGAAGATGGAATATCTTTGCCTGTGTTTATTAGCGCGAAACACCCCGTCCCATACGTGGATTTCACCATACCTTTTTCAAAACATGCCTGCCCGACTAAAGCAGATTGCTGGTCACCTGCCATCCCTGTTATCGGGAGCGTTTCCCCATCAATTATTTTATATGTCTCACCAAAATGCGCGGTGTTTATCTTCACCTTCGGCAACATGGTTTTAGGGATATTGAAGAGTTTCAGCAAATCCTCATCCCACTCACAATTTTGAATATTATAGAGCAAAGTACGTGACGCATTTGTAATGTCAGTTGCATGTTCTCGCCCGTCTGTCAGATGCCACAGAAGAAAACAATCGACTGTACCAAAAAGAAGAATGCCCTTCTCCGCCTCTTCCCTAGCACCATCAACATTATCCAAAATCCATGCTATTTTGGTGGCTGAAAAATAAGGGTCGATGATAAGACCTGTTTTTTCTGTAATCAGCTTTTCATGTCCTTCAGCTTTCAGCCTTTTACATGTCTCGGCTGTTCTCCTGTCCTGCCATACGATGGCATTATAGACAGGCTCACCGGTATCTTTATTCCAGACTATAGTTGTCTCACGCTGATTGGTAATACCTATTGTCTTGATGTTATTACCTTTTAAGGCAACTTCACGCCCGCAATTCAAGGTGTCCTCTACAATATCACGGGCATCCTGCTCCACCCATCCTTTATGCGGATAAAAAAGACTCAACTCCTTTTGTGATATTCCTTTTATAGCCCCACTCTCATCAAATAAAATAGCTCTTGAGCTTGTTGTGCCCTGATCTAATGATAGAATTTGAAATGACATATTTCATAGTCCCTTATAGTGATGTGTGTAATGCTCACGCAGTGCAGGCATATCCTGTGCCAATCCGGAGTACTCCTTCTCGCTCAAGAACAGACCTGTCTTAGAGCGCCGGAACAAGATATCTTCAGCTGTTTTCGCAAACTCAAATCCTATTAGATATCCAATTTCGGCCTCATACACACCCGCCCCGTAATATTTACCCATATTTTCCAATGTATTTATATTTTTTAGGAAAACATCCATGCGCGTACCGTAAGATCGGATGTAACGCTCCAGAATGTCTTTTGGTAGCCAAGGATATTTCTTGGCCTGGTCGGCGATAAAGTTTTGGCGGTTCTGATAATCAAAATCACCACCTGGTAACCTTCTTTTAGATGTCCAGCTATTCTTGTTTTTTGCCCGAATTGCCTCCCCTATCAAATTCACCGCTTTTTCGGCCAAAGAACGGCCGGTTGTGATTTTCCCGCCAAACACCGATAAAATCGGTGCTCCTTCATTATCAAGCACAAGTTTGTAATCGCGTGTGACGGCCTTATCACTTTTACCGCCCTCTTCCAGTAAAGGTCTTATACCGGAATAGGCCCACAGAATGTCATCAGGTCCAATCTTTCTGGTGAAGGCTCTGTTTGCTGCCGCACATAAATAATCAATTTCGCTTGATGATATACGAATATCACTTTGAGGGACTTCAACGCCTTCTTCAGTCGTACCTACCAAAGTAAATTCATTTTCATAAGGGATTGCAAAAACTATCCTTTTATCTTTTTGCTGCAGGATATAAGCGTGCTGCCCTTCATATAATCGTGGGACTATAATGTGTGAACCTTTCACGAGACGCGCCTCAGGTGTGTTTCCCGATACGAGCTTTTGCCTTTCCAGTAAATCCCTGACCCATGGACCGGCTGCGTTCACAATTGATTTGGCCGTAATGCAATATTCTTGATTGGCCATGGCATCTTTAACAGTGACAAGCCAGCGTCCGCCTTTTCTTTCGACTTTCTCCACGGATGTATATGTTCTTATATCTGCTCCCTTATCGGCAGCATCAACAGCGTTCAGAGTTACAAGCCTGCTATCATCCACCCAGCAATCGGAGTATTTAAAGCCGGCTTTATATTTGCTCTCAATTAACGGTTTTCCGTACTCACCACTTTTCAAAGACAAGGATTTGGATGAAGCCAGTAATCTGTCACGCTTTGCCAAATAATCATAAATATACAGCCCCAGCCTTATTAAAAGTTTCGGCCTGAGGTGTTTTTCATGTGGCAGAATAAAGTTCAGCGGCCAGATAATATGCGGCGCAGTTCGAAGCATGATATTCCGCTCCTGTAAGGCGGACCTTACAAGTCTAAATTCGTAATATTCCAGATACCTTAAGCCCCCATGGATAAGCTTGGTACTGGAAGATGATGTTTCCTGAGCCAGATCACCGCGCTCAAAAAGAACAGTGCGAATGCCACGTCCGGCAGCATCACGCGCGATTGCAGTACCGTTTATACCGCCGCCGATGACGCATATATCAAAATTCAAGGATCCTAAACTCATAGAACTTCAAAATATATCATAGTTGGCGTTTAATAAAGGCTCTTATCCCTTGATCTTATAAATAAAAAAGCTTTTTAGCTTGCATGGAAATATATTTTTGGCAGACTAATAACTGAGGGGCCTTTCCAGCCGGATTCAACTGATATTTATGCTTTAATATGCGTTCTGCCTTTGCAGTGCTTTTCGCCTGCTATTTTATCTTTATAAATTTACCTTGTGCGTTTGCAAAAACAGAAGCGACACAACTTAATACTGTTGAGACAGCGCGGACCTTACCTGAAAATTCTCTTTCTCTTCAATTCGATACATTACCACCATATTATAGTGGCTCAATCGGAGCTCAATTTTCTGACAGATTTTACATGCAGCTGCGCCAGACTGTCCAAACATCAAATATATTGGATGGAGGTAAGAAAGCCTTACCCGGTATGGATTTAAAGTTAAAGCTTTTCAATGAAACACATTTTACACCGCAAGTGGCACTTGGCCTTAAATCGGCCATCGGACATAAAAAGCAGGCCGGAGAGTATATAGCTCTTACAAAACGTTTTTACGATTTTGATGTGACAGGCGGCATGGCATGGGGCCGTTTGGGCAGTGCAGCTGATATAAAAAACCCGCTCCGTATTTTATCTGACAGTCATTTTGGAAAAGAAAGGCCTCTGGATGGCAACGACTCAAATAAAATGTCAGACTGGTTTACAGGCGAGGACGTTGCCTTTTTTGGGGGAGTGTCGTGGCAGACGCCTTATGAGCCGCTTAAACTCACTCTCGACTGGAATGGGGACGCCTACAAATCCGAAGAACAAACTATAGCAGGTTATGAGGGGCCTGACCGCTGGGCAATAGGCGCACAATACACCCCCTTCCCCTGGCTTGAGCTGTCAGGCGCCTATACAGGTGGTGATAAGTTCATGGCAAGAGCACGTTTTTTTGACACTCTCCCAACCCGCTCAAAAAAAGCATATAAGGATAATGTTCAATATAACCCTGTTCCCAGAAATATACTTTCTGAGCATAGCCGCCGCGAGCACCCTAAAACCCGGCTGGTGTTAGCGGATGGTGTTTCGACCCCGTATCAAATACGACAAAATGCCGATCTTTATCTGGCCGAATCAAATGGCCAAAACATTGAGACACTTTCCATACAACCCGTTTATTTTGGCCTGCAAGGGCCCGATCTCATTCTTCCTAAACGTGGGCTTGATGCGGTACTAAATGGATCCGGCAGCGGAAATGAATTGTGGCATAGCATGGAGGTTAAAAAAAATAGCAAAGCTTTTTTAAAAAACTCCCCCTCTCTGCCACTTAGTCAAAATAAATACGGTTTAAAGTTGCAGCATGTGGAAGATATTACACAGGAATACAAAGCCTATACTCATCGTACATCTTTATTGGCTGAGGGCCGTCAGATTTTGCCTTTCAATCTGATTGCTGGCTTTGGTCTTCGCTCCACACTGTACAGCTCTATGCAAGATACTCCTGTTCTGAAAAGTTTTCCAAAAGATGCCGTTCGAAGCGACGAAATCCTCTATACTAAAAACCCCGTCAACATTGAACGTGCCTATCTGGCAAAATTAATATCACTCAATCCCGAAATTCACATGGGGGTCAGTGCCGGATATCTGGAAGAGATGTTTGCTGGTGCCGGTGGAGAGATATTATACCGCCCCTGGGACAAAAGATGGGCGATTGGCGCTGAAGGATGGCTGGTCAAAAAACGAGACGCAAAATCGAGTCTAGCACGCGATACCAAAGGTGATTTACTTCGCACAGGCCACCTTAATTTGTATTATGACATACCATATCAGAACCTCACTGCCTCAGTTAATGCTGGTTATTTTCTGGCAGAGGATATGGGAGCAAAATTTGAGCTTAGCAAAAGCTTTTCCAATGGGGCTAGAGTTGCAGGTTTTATCACTGTGACCGATGAAACGGACAAGGATGTGTTCGGCTCCGATATGGAATATTATTCAGGCCTTACAATATCTATGCCCTTTAATATTCCAAAAGCACCTGGCTACATTGACAAAATATGTTGTGAGACAGAATTACAGGTACGGCCTTTAGCCCGTGACAAAGGGCAAAAACTGGATAATCCCTTACCTCTTTACCAGATGTCTGAGCGAATATCTTCGCGTGAATTGAGAGAAAACTGGCAAGATATTGCCCCTTGAATCTAGTTCAGAAAAACAGCTTCCGCCATTTTATCGGCAATTTCGTTTGTAGGAAGATCTTCTTCCCGAGAACGTAAACATATTTCACGTGTGGTATCGCCAATTTTCTCAATTTTTGCGACCATATTTTCCCGGTTCATTTCATGTCCGAACGGGTTTTCACCTATTTGTGCATAATAGGCATAGGCAACAGCAATAATACCACCAGCATTCACCACATAGTCAGGTGTATAAATTATACCTTTGTCATGAAGAATCTTGCCGTGCCTGCGTTCTGCAAGCTGATTATTTGCAGCGCCGCAGATAACTTTTGCTTTAATCTCTGGAATTGTTTTGTCGTTAAGCCCTCCCCCCAGAGCGCAAGGAGCAAATACCTTTACATCTTGTCTATGCAAATTATCAGGAGACACAATTTCGACACTGGAAAACTCGCGCTTCGCTCTCTGCAAAGCATCATCGTTAATGTCAGCAAGTACAAGTTTTGCACCAAGCTCATCCAGATATCGCGCCAAAGAATAACCGACAGCACCTAGCCCTAAAATCCCACATTTGACCCCCGCAAGTTTATCACGCTCGCCAAATGCATTTGTAACATCCCTGACCGCACAAAAAACGCCTTGAGCTGTAAGCGGGGAAGGATTACCAGAAAGGGGTGATTTATCACTCGGGGGTAGTCCCGATACATAGCTGGTCGAATTGGAAATTGAGACCATATCTTCTTCGGTTGTTCCGACATCTTCGGCCGTCACATATAAACCGCCTATCTTCTCAAGCCCTTCCCCAAAAGCCTGCATCATTTCGGATGTTTTAGGTTTGTCAGGATTTGCAATTATAACTGATTTGCCCCCGCCAAGCGGCAAGCCTGCAAGTGCTGACTTATAAGTCATTCCGCGCGACAGGCGCAAAACATCGGAATGCGCGTCGGCCTCGTTGGTATAGGCATAATATCTACACCCCCCAAGGGCCGGCCCCAGATTGCTATTATGGACTGCAACAAATGACAACAGCCCTGTCGCTTTATCTTCCATTCTGAAAATTTTTTCATGTCCATCAAATTCAGTATGATCTGATAAATCGATTTCTGTAACAGCCGTCATAAATATCCTTTATTTGTATAAAGGGTATTGTGCAGCATTTTACGCCAAAAAAAAACCGTCTTTAAAAAAAGACGGCTAAGAAGTTTACGGGTACCAGAATGGAACTTTGGAAAAACTAACTAAACTACATACTAACTAAACTTTAAACTGTAATCCTTTTTGCGGATTATGTTGTTCTTGTGGGCTCTCTCTAACCTCACCCTATATATTCAATTTACATAAAATTTTACGTAAATGCAAGATCTTTTTGCTTTTATTTGGAGAGAGATTCAATTAATCCATGTATATCAGAAGGATAGCCTGATGAAAAACTCATGTCTTTTTTTAGAATCGGGTGCTCAAAGAACAATTCCTTTGCGTGAAGCGCTTGTCTTTTAAATCCGGTAACAACTTCAGTTATATCTTCGTCCCATCCGCCCCTTTTTAATGCGCCTTTTACCGCCGTGGCTTGTGGGCCATAAACAGGATCACCCAATACGGGCAACCCCTTTTCCTGCATGTGAACTCTGATTTGATGGGTTCGCCCCGTTTCCAGCCTACACTCGACAAGCGCAAAATTGTCTCTGAAAATATCCAGTGTTTTATAATTGGTGACAGCATCACGACCACCATATCTTAGGACTGCCTGCTTCATACGGCTTTGCGGGTGACGGCCTAAAGGCTTATTTATTGCCCCGGTTGGTGGCACAGGGACATTCAATACTATGGTATGATAAATGCGACCCATTGTTTTTTCCGATAACTGCTCTGACAATCCTTTATGTGCTGCATCATTTTTTGCAACCACCATAACACCGGATGTGTCTTTATCGAGACGGTGAACTATGCCTGGCCTTTTGACCCCACCTATCCCTGATAGGCTGTCTTTACAGTGGAATAAAAGGGCATTCACCAAAGTCTGGTCTGCATTCCCAGCGCCAGGGTGAACAACCAGCCCTGCTGGTTTATTTATAACCAGAAGGTGTTCATCTTCGTAAATGATGTCGAGAGAGATATTCTGGGCCTGTGGGGTATCATCAACCGCTGCAGGAATACGAACCTCTAAATATGTACCAATATCGTCGCTCAGTTTCTCTGAAGGTTTTTTAAGGACACGCGTCTCACTTCTTACCTGCCCTTCCAGTATCAGGGCTTTTAACCTTGTGCGCGAAATATCAGGCAAATTTTCTGACAAGACCTTATCCAAACGCTCGTCCAGATAGGTCACCGTTTCATCAAGATCAATCCTGTATTTATCAAATGTAGTACTCATAGTGACCTTAATAACAGGGGTTTTCTTTTTTGAATAGCTCTGGAATTGCGGCAATCCAGATATCTTTTTTATTTTGCGCCTGTTCGGGTGTGGCGTTATCAGCCAATCTGTTTTCCGCCGTGGCGATTAAAACAGTTGAATTGCCAAATCTGCTTAGGGATGGGCGCGCGGTCAGTGACAACCCTCTCCCTTCTGAAAAAACATGCTCGCCTGTAATGTCACCTTTTGTATTTAGAAGAATTACTCTTGCATAGCCTCTCATATTGGAACGGCCTTCACTCTCAACGGGGACGGCTAGCCGTCCGACATCATCAATCAAAATTTCATTGGAATACAGGGCGGCATTATCGGACTGAATAAATCTTTCCCATAAAGTTTCCCCGCTTCTATCTAACAAAGTAACCCAGACTGCTTGCTGGCCTTCCGGCAATGGTAAGGCTTTACCAACCGCGAAGAGGCGGTCTTTGCCATCTTTTTCTAAAGACAAAATCTCAGCGGCCTTGCCGCGAGGAATAGGCTTTTGCCAGTCCAACGCTCCATTTTGCGTAAAATGTGTCAGGAGTGCCATATTTCTACTGCCTGAGTACATGTCTCCGCCGAGGTAAAGACTGCCATCTTTTGCCATCACCAATGACTTAATATTTGACTGGCTGCCTGTGCGGATTTCACGCTTCCAGATTGTGTCCAGTTTTGAAGACAATTTGTAAAGCGTTGAGAAACTGCTGTTTCGTGAAAGCGACTCCTGATTAGTTACCACAAATAAGCTTGAGCCATCCCCTTCAATCACATCTGTAACAGATGTTTTGTATCCTTTTTCCAGAAAATTTTTCCTCTGCAACAAGGTTCCTTTTTCGTTTATAACGGAAAGTGTGGACGAATTATCAACCCTGTCCGCCAAAACATAGGCGCGACTGCCCAAAGTTTTCACGTTACGAATAGATTTAATATTGGCTACAGGAAACTCTGATTGCCTGACCAGGCGGCCATTTCTGTCGAATGCTGTAAGGGTTACAGTATTATTATCGCCCTCTTCTCTGTTTAAACCTATGACGGTATTACCAAGGGCAAAAACGGCGAGCGCCTCATCATTCTGTGCACTTCCATACATTCTGCGCCAAACAACACGACCGCCAAATGACGGCTTGTCCAGTCTGATAATTACTTTTCCCGCTGCTTCGCAACCCTGTCCTGACTTCACCTCATTGTCTTGTGCATAAGAAGCGGATGACGCCAGATAAAAAGTAAAAGCAGCCGCATAAATAAAAAACAAAATATACTCTGAATATTTCATGACTTTACTCTATCATTTTCTGAAAAGGGAATATAGAGTCACAGTTGTTATGTCACATATTCTTTTAGCAGAAGATGATAGCGCTATGCGCGATTTTCTAAAGCTTGCCCTCGAGAAGGCCGGCTTTACAGTTACATGCTGTGAAGATGGGGACGAGGCATATGAAGAATTACAAAAATCACACGCCGAAAATTTTGATTTATTACTGGCTGATATAGTTATGCCCGGCATGGATGGTATTGAGCTTGCCCGCAAGGCGAACAAATTATTCCCTGATCTTAAAGTCATGTATATAACAGGTTTTGCGGCAGTCGCTGCTCAAAATAACTCAGAGATGAACCCGAATGCGCGTGTTTTGTCAAAGCCCTTTCACCTGAGCGACCTTGTTAAACAGGTGCAGGAAACACTAAAAGAAGACTAAAATTACAATTTATCAAAGCAAGTTTTAAGAATGGCGTTATTTTAATCTTGAAATACCAAAAAAACTTGCCTAAAAAGAGTGCAACAATTTCCTTACAAAGGTAAGGGCAATTAGCTCAGTTGGTTAGAGCGCTGTCTTGACATGGCAGAGGTCACAAGTTCAAATCTTGTATTGCCCACCATTTATTCCAACGACCTAGGTCACCTTATAGACAGCACTCCTTTGTGCAATGGCACAGGTTCACGAGTCATTCTATTATTTTTAAATAGTTGTGGCGTTTGGTCAGGAGAGCCTTTTGGGTATACATACAATTTTATAAAAAAATAAGTGACCTTTAACCCTTATGTGGCTATACTTAATTAGATTTTTTTCTAATTACTCTTAATCTCATCTCTTTTTTCTATCTTAAAGGATATGCCATGAGGCCTTTTATGACTTACAGTAAATGCACTCTTCTATTATGTGCGGTTTTCCTGTCATTTGCTTTGGGCGTACAAGCTTTTGCACAAGATAGCGTAGAACCATCCTCTGAGGAGATGACAGTTACACAAGAACCTGCGCCAGTTAATGCCAAAGTCGAAAAAATCGAACTCATACCGCTTGAGGCACCGGCACAGGATGAGGGACTTCTTCCGGCCAGACAAGGCAACACTGTAATTATTGATGGTGTTGCAGATGCAGGGCCACGTGTCACGAATTACCCAGACCTTATTCTTACGCCTGACAAGCCAGAAATCATTCAACTTGACGTAGATGCAGCAAATATCATTGTTGGCAACACTGACAATATTGCCGTAATTCCTGATTCTGCAAGACGTTTAATCATAATACCGCGCGCCGCCGGGGCCACTTTTCTACAAATCCTGGGTCCCGATGGGAACTCGGTCATGGAACGTCACGTTATAGTAGGAGGAGTAAAGCCCAGTGAAAGCTATGTGCGTATTCGCCGCTCCTGCATAAATGGGGGGCGAGGATGTGTTGAATCAAGCACATATTACTGCCCCGGGATGTGTCACCAGGTTGTCTCTCAAGGTAACGGAGAATTCAATCTCCCGGATGAAACTGGAATAAGTGGAGCCCCTGCCGCTCAGGTTAATATTGATGTTCAGGAGCAAGGAGATGGGAGAGGCAATTCTTCCGTTGATGTTAACAATGAATTAGGTAATAATGTGCCTCCACCGGCGCTAGATATTACAGAGGAGTAGTAAAAAAGTGGATGTATTAAAAATAAAGAATTCTTCGAAACTCTTAATGTGCGGAGTAGCTCTGTTTACAGTTTCTGCCTGTGGCACAACGACCACGCAGGAAGTTGATACAAAAACAAGAGTTAACAACGCCATTACAAAAGCAGCCGTTGAATCTAGCAAAGACACGCCTCGCTCCATGAAAATGATGGAAACTGTTTATAAAAACAATCCAAACGATGTAGAGGCCGCCACCGCTTACGGTACTAAACTAAGAGAAGACGGTAATGCTGAAAAAGCGGCCATGGTTTTGCAGTCTGCTGCCAAAAGCCAGGATGCGACTTATCTTACTATGCGCGAATACGCTGCGGCTCAACTTGAACTCGGTGACTATAATACCGCTGAAAATTTTGCGCGTAAGGCTATCTCTAAAAACAATAAGGATGGTCAGTCATGGCATGTTCTGGGCATAGCGCTAGACGCACAGGCAAAACATGAAGAGGCCGAAACGGCTTTCCGCAAGGCTTTGGATCTTTGGAAAGGCGATCCCGTTCCAATCATGAATAATCTGGCTCTAAACCTTGCTTCGCAAAACCGCGTTGCGGATGCTGTTGAAATCTTGCAAAGAGCTAAGGAGCTTGCACCTAATCGTGTCGAGGTTGAACGCAATCTACGTATTATCTCTACCTTGAACGAAAAGGCAGATGAATTTCCGAAGAAAACAGACAGTTAATTCTGTTAAAACTGACTTCAAAAAAGGCCGGAATACCCGGCCTTTTTTTGTTTTTAAAGGCCAGCACCTTTAGCTGAAAGAAACGCCGGCGCAAGAATAACGATAAAAAGGGCCGGCAGGAAAAATAAAATCATCGGCACTGTAAGTTTTGGCGGCAGTGAGGCAGCTTTCCTCTCAGCTTCGGCCATCCTTTGATCTCGAAGATCTTCAGCAATAACCCGCATTGCCTCTGATACAGAGGTTCCGTATTGTTCAGCCTGTATCATGGCTGTCACAAATGAGCGCGCCGAGGCGCTACCCACGCGACGTGCGAAATCCTGCAAAGCTTTCCTGCGATCATTCAACAGTCCCATCTCAGCTGCCAAAATTCCCATTTCCTCTGCAAGCGTTGCAGAATGCTCTGCAATTTCGTCAGCTATACGGTTTATGGTTTGCTCCAACCCTATTCCACCCTGCACACATATCAGCATCATATCAAGTGCATCGGGAAAGGTAATATTGATATCCTGCTGCCTTTTTATAATGTGGTTTTTGATTAATATTCTTGGTAATTGATAGGCAAAAAGCCCAAGCAAAGAAATTCCGAGAATCATTTGTAGCGCAGTAAAGTCACCTTCTCCTTTGGCCATAACAAGCCAGACAAAGCCTCCCAGTATTACGGGAAGCGCAAGTCTGGCAGTCATATAATACATTGGTGCTTTTGGATCCCTGATACCAGCCTGTAGCATCTGATCCCTCAGCTTCTCGCCATATTGCCCAAAAAGTTGCTGGAATTTATATAGAGCCTGAACGGATTCCCGGGCTGATAGGGACTGTTGTTTCTTATTCTGGTCTTTTGTTGTTTCAAAAAGTGTTTTACGCTTTTTTTGAATAAGAGCATTGTAGCGCTCTTTTTTCTCTTTCTTGTTTATGTAGGGAAGAGCCACCGCGATAAACGACATAGCGGCAGCGAGCGCACTTAAAAGCACAATAATTTGCTGGTCTATAGCTTCTCCGAACATAAGTCCTACACTTTAAAATTAATCATCTGTTTCATTATGAGCACACCCACACACATCCAGAAAATGCTACCCGCTACCAGCATCTTCCCTGTTTGGGTGGTAAATAGCAAAATCATGTAATCCGTATTAATAAAATAAAGACCGACTGCCACAAAAATGGGTAACGCACCTATAATACCAGCAGAGGCCTTAGCTTCAGCAGAAAGGGCATCTACTTTTCTCTTGAGACGAAACCTCCCTCTGATCACAGTCGCCAGGTTTTGGAGTATTTCAGAAAGAGACGCCCCTGTTTGCTGCTGAATGATAATACCGGTTGCAAACATCTGCATTTCCGGTAAGGGCATACGGCGTGCGGCATTGGCAACAGCCTCTCCCATAGGAACGCCGATTTTCTGTTCATTATAAATAATGGACATTTCTTCCCCGACAGGCCCGCCAAATTCGCGGGACACCATAGCAATAGCTTCCCCGACAGGCATACCGGCTTTAAGAAGCCGCATCATAGATTCAAGCGCATCGGCAAATTCTTCCAAAAATTTCTTACGCCGTCTGTTTGTCAGAAAACGCAGTACATATCTTGGTAATCCAAACAAGAATGTAATCGAGAGTAATATAAGAACAATTCCACCTGCCCCTAATAGCCAGGACACGCATGTTCCTATGACCCAGCTTATAAGAGACCAAGTCCAGAATTTTCCTTTATCCGTTGATTGAAAGCCCGCAAATTCCAGCCTCTCACCAAGAACATTTTTTTTCTGGCCGCTAAGTTCTTTTTCATCCTTAAGTTTTTTGGCGATTTCCGCCCGTTTCCTATCGGTTTGATTTGCATTCGATTGTTTTTCACCGAATACTTTTTGGCCTGTAATAACGGCAAGGCGTCTGCTTTTTTTCTTTTCTTTTTCTGTTTTTACAACGAAGAAAACCAGCCCGCTAAAGACCAGTAAAAGACAAACGGACAAAAAGACCACAAGTGGACTCATGAATCGTAGGCCTCTTCCATCGCATCAAGTACGAGCTGTTCAACACCATAGGTTCTGGCATTATCAAAGAATTTAGGTCGTATACCTGTGGATTTTTGCTCTGTAATTAGCTTTCCGTCGTCGTCTTCACCCAGTATATCCAGCTTGAACAAATCCTGCATGGTCACAACTTCGCCCTCCATGCCGGTAATTTCGGAAACATGGGTCACTTTTCTTGAGCCATCACGTAGACGCTGTGTCTGGATAATAACATTAACAGCAGCGGCAATCTGTTCTCGCACGGCTTGAATGGGAATGCTTAAATTACCCATCGCAATCATATTTTCCATACGTGATAGAGCTTCGCGCGGGTTGTTGGCGTGAACTGTTCCCATAGATCCATCGTGACCCGTATTCATGGCCTGCAACAGATCAAATGCTTCGGGTCCACGCACCTCACCAACGATAATGCGCTCAGGTCGCATACGCAGACAGTTTTTTACAAGATCCCTCATCGTTACCTCTCCAACACCTTCCAGATTAGGAGGGCGCGTTTCAAGGCGAACCACATGGGGTTGTTGCAGCTGCAATTCACAGGCATCTTCACAGGTAATAATGCGTTCCCCTGGCTCAATATACCTTGTCAGACAGTTCAGCATAGTCGTTTTACCCGAACCTGTTCCTCCAGATACCAGGACATTAACGCGGCAACGTCCAATTGCCATGATGAGTTTGGCGCAGCTTGGCGTAAGAGAGCCAAAATCCATCAATTTCTCGAGGGTTAGTTTCTCTTTTTGAAATTTACGGATTGTCATGCACGATCCATCAACAGCCAAAGGCGGAATAATAACATTCACACGAGACCCATCGGGTAGCCTTGCATCACAAATAGGTGACGATTCATCCACACGACGACCAATGGCTCCGACAATTCTTTGACAAATTGTGGTCAAGTGCTGATTATCGCGAAACTCAATATTGGCTTTTGTAATCCTGCCATTTTTTTCAATATAAACGGTGTCAGGTCCATTAATCATAATATCGGCAATGCCGTCTTCTTCCAGTAACGTCTCGAGCGGGCCATAGCCAAGCATGTCATCGGCACATTCTTTACCGATCTGTTTCAACTCAGTAGGTGTTAAATCGAGATTTCTGAAACGTGCAATCTCCTCAACAGCCGAGGTCACCTCTTCACGCGCCGCCTTTTGATCCATGCGGGCAAGTGCCTTTAGATCAATACCGTCGCGTAAATCGGCCCAAATACGTTTTCTTGATCTTTGGAGTCTCAAAGATGTCAGAGAATCCTCTGATTCAACTTTAGCATTGCTCTCATCTTCATTTTCATGGGCAAGCAGATCACCAACATCAAGATTGGCTTTTGATTTTTTAGGAGTTTTCTTTATTGCCTCCCCTTCTGCTACCGGGTTTTTAACCTCATTACTGATTCCCTTGGCATTACCTTCATCAGGTTTGACAACGGCATCCTTTACCACATCAGGTTTTTCCACCTTCTTGGGTTTAGGCTTAGCTTGAGACTGTGTATTTTCTTCTTTTTTACCGAACATATTATTTCTTTAATTTATCGAAAAAGCCTCCCAATATTTTTTTACTGTCCTTGCCCTGTCCTGCATCATCTTTACTAGATAATTCTTTTTTCATTATAGGAGTTAGGCCTTTTAGCAATTCCTCTCCTATTTTACGGGTAACGCTATTGGAAAAAGGCTTTTTGCCTTCCATCTCCTGCGCCGGAAAGCCTTTCGGGGCAAAATCAAAACTGTAATTAATCTCGTGACCAAGTGCTTTTTCCGCCTCGGAGCTTGGCACTTCCTGATCGGGAAAAAGCCCTTTCATATTATGAATTAGGCTAACATCCTTATCATCTTCGCCACGCAACTGTTTTATTTCATTAAGAAGCATTCTCGCGGAGCGCAGGCTCTGAACTGTTCCTTGTGTAACGACAAATATCTTATGTGATCTCGCCAAAACAGAACGCCTGAGATCAGCCGGCGCTTTGGACAAGTCAACCACACAAACGGGATGTTCTTCCATAAGCATATCCAATATATCTTCAAATTGCTCCGCGCTGATAATCTGGTCAAGGAAAGCTTCCGCCCCGCTTCCAAGCGCTTCAACTTTATCGGAGGCTTTCACCATCATTCTTTTTATGCTGTCTTTATCTTTGGCAATGGCTGATTTTGCTGCTGCTGCAAGAGTTGTTGTCGGATCACCCCCCATTGATACTGAGAGATATGATGCAGCACCATCAGCATCCAGAATAACCGTTTTTTCCTGAAATTTCTCACCAATTGCCATGGCAAGTGTATGCGCGATTGAGGATGTTCCCACCCCTCCCTTTGCACCTATACAGGAAATCAGTTTACTACCCGATGTACCGAGTCTCTCAATAATTGATTTCGCAGTAACTTCAGCCAGAGCGTTCTGGGCTATAGGATGAACAAGATAGTCACTAACACCCATTGAGATTAATTTTCTATATAAATTTACATCATTAACAGGGCCTATAACTATGGCTGCTGTATCGGACGAACAGTATTGCGCTAAAGCTTCCAGTCTTTGTACAAAGCTGTCATCTACTGTGTCTGTCTCGATGATGATGACATCATGCGCATCAACTTTTTCATAGAGTGAAATGGCAGTTTCAACATCGCCTTCGGCTACATCGATCTGAATACGCGCAAACCTCCAATCATCGACCAAAGACTGAACATTCTGACGCAACTCAGCATTCTGGGCAAAAACGCCGATTTTAGCAGCTGGAAGTAAGATTGAAGTTTCGCTCGTCATTTATACTCAAATCCACATTCTGTTTCTTTGGTTTGTTGAAGGTTTCGGCAGATAAGCCTTACTTATTCTTACCTTTATTTATTAATATAATCTTAGCGAAAAACTTTTCCACTTACTGTGTTGATTCTCCTTCCAGAATACCGAATGGAGATGCCCCATAGTAACCACGTCCCTCGACTACATTTTCAAGACGTCGGCCGTCATTAGCCTCCTCAAAACCTGCGCGGCCTTTGAGGTCTTCCGGGTTTGCAAGCTGTTCGGCAAAAAGGGTGTCGATAGTACAACCATATTTGTAATCCTGATGCAGCTCTGTACTTCCTGCTTCTTCCCTGTTTTCAAAACCGGGCATAAAACCACAATTCTCATCCATTGAAGCGCTCAAGCGGTTATAAGTAATAATTGTCCTTGAAACAGACCACGTAGTGGGCGCAGGAAGGATTTCTTTGGCAACATTTTTGACGCTATAGGCCCGTAAAGTATTGCTGATACGTGCTAGTTCGTGCGTTGCATTTGCTTCTGTATTGGTTGTTGAGGCGCTATCATATGTTACTGCAACAGACATGGGCCCCTCACCATTCATACGGTAATCTTTGGCAATCGCAGCCAACTTTTCGCTTGTTAACTCTGAGGTGACATAGCTTTCATCGCTTATTGTTCTGACAAGTTCTATTTTCTCATCTGTTACCTGCGAGGGCATATCGAAAGTGCCACACCCTGAAAGGTTCAGGGAAAGAAGTATTGCTGCCAGTGTTAAGGGAAGATTTTTTTTCAACATATACGTGCCTGCTCTAATCTATTATATATCCGTAACCGCGGTTACCATCGGGAATGTTTTGGACATTATCACCATATTTCTGACGCATATTATCAGCAAATGCATCGGATAATGCCGTATGGCGTTCTGTAACAATTCTCTTCTTAACATTGGCTTGGCGTGCTGTAGGTTTCACAAGGTAAGGTGTTACCATAACCACCATTTCCGTCTCGGATCTTTGGAAACTGCGCGATTTAATAATATCACCGATGATCGGTGTATCTTTGATACCGGGAAGGCCTGTTAACCCCTTGGCATTTTCAGAGCGCAAGAGCCCCGCAATCATTAAACTGCCGCCACTTGCCATTTCCACTGTTGTCGAAGCGCGGCGCACATCAAGCCCCGGAACGGATATTTGAGCAATTGTGACCCCTGAACCAAAGTCAAGAGAAGATACTTCTGTGTTTAGCTGGAGGTTAATTCTGTCTTCTGAAAGTACGATAGGTACGAAATTCAAAGACACTCCAAACTCACGGTATTCAATGATTATCTGTCCATCACGATCACGGCCTACGGGAACAGGAAACTCACCTCCGGCAAGAAACCCAGCCTGCTCGCCCGTGACAGCAGTTAGGTTAGGTTCTGCCAAAATATTAACCAGATTTTCCTGTTCAAGGGCATTAATTGCCAGCTCAAGAAAGCCTACGCCCTCAATATCCGTATCATATAAGACACGTCCAAATGCGGTTGATGCCTGACTTAAGCTCAAAGGCGTTGACAAGACTGTTCCCGTTAACCCTGCAAGGCTGCTGGGGGCTGTATCCGTAATAAGCGGTGCCGCTCCCTCATTTGGATCGTTAGCAGAGGTACTAAGGCCAAGCTCACGAATAACATCACGTGAGACTTCCATGATGCGCACGCGCAATGTTACCTGAGTTTCGCCGCGCACTTTTAAGAGGTTTTCGATAACCTCATCAGGTGCTCCATCCATATCAACTATTTCACCGACTGTAGCCGCAGCGAGTCTTGAAATTTTCTGAGCAACTGATGGCGTTGAAACCTCGCCTGTTAAAAATATCTGGCCGTTTGTCGAACCCACTTTAACATCCTCATCGGGGTAAAGCTGGTTAATCATGCTTTGTATGGAGAGAGTGTCGATGCGCACATGCACATCAATTCTGGAAATGACCTCTCCATCAGCATCAAGCGCTATGATATTCGTATCGCCAAGCTGTGCGCCGACAACATAAAGCTTGTCTGACTGGATCGCGACAACATCAGCAACAGAAGGGTTCGCAACAAGGACATCGGCGATATTAGCGCGCAGCGGTAGAATTTCGGCCTTGCCAAGTGTCAGCGTCAAAGTTTCAGAAGACGAAAACCCGGAAGTCATACCTATATCACTTTTTGCAGCTTGTGCTGTAAATGGGAAAAGAGAGAAAGCAGATAAACAGGTAATAAGGATCAATGGCAATACTGCCATTAAAATTTTGCGCCTGAAAGTTCTGATGTTTTGCTTTATAGACATTTTTTTATACCGCTCGCTATTATAACTGATTAGCGTCCTTTGACCTTTATCGTTTCAACCCCGTCTCCAGTATAGACACGAATAGTGCGATTTTCACTTGAACCAAAGTTACCCTCACGCCGTGAGATTTCTTTTAATATTTCACTCGTCCTGACATCGGTTGTCAATCGCCCTGGGCCTTGAACAGACTCATCGCCCACCCCGCGCAGGATAAGACTCAGATCCCCCATCTCTGTTGCGAGTGCAAGTTTCTCAGCATTTTCCGATGTTACCTCTACTGTAATTGTGCGTCCGACTTGGGCTTTACTGTCATCTGCTTTCACTGCGCGCTGATCAACCGCCAACACACGAACATTTTCTAAAATTGTTTCTGTAATATAACGGTTAACCGTATCACTGACCAGATCCCGCTCTTCGCCGCTCACGCGCAGTTGATGCGTTAAAAGAACATCTACCCTGTCACCTGGGTTAATAAACCCTCCGACCATTGAGCGCGCTGAAACGCTGATTGCTATCGCGCGCATTCCCGGTTCCAATGAAGACGATATGATATTACCGTCACTGGAAAGCAAAACATTATTTGTCAAAGGTTCCCCGGCGGTCACATCACGTGCAACGCGCCCCTCAAGCGCTTCAGAAGCAGAGGCGTCACCCTCACGCACAATAACACCTTCAAAAACAGCCGTTTTCGGCCAAGCCTGCCAGTTCATATCCTTAGCAGTCAAAACATTACCTAAAGGGATATTGCGTGATGCGACAAGTATTTCTGTCGTACTGGTATCAACAGGCGCCTCATTATCCGAAAAAGAAAACTGGACAATGAGAGCCACAAGCAAAGCCATGACAAACCCACCGGCAAGAACTACTATCAGATTTTTATTCATAAATTCTTCTCTATGTCAGGTTAGAAGTCTAATGGGCTGGGTGCTATAAAAACTCATACGCGAAGGGTAGATAAAATCCTGCGAATACGACTGATATCGTAGCATATGGCATATAAAAATAAAATTCTTTATTAACTCGGCCCGTTTAGACAAAACTCATTCAACGAAAAGTCTGAATACCTCAATATTTAAAAGCCCCGAAGTCACAAATGTTATCACCACACTGAAGGCAATTGCGACACCATAAGGTACAGATGACTCTCCCTTTCTGACGCCTGCTATCCAGACACTTTTTTCTTCCAGTTTCTCAACGGGGGCTTTTTTAAAGATGAGAGATACAACCCCTAATAATCCGCCAATAAGTGTCATTATTACCAGATATCCCGGTAAGTTATACAAGCTGAACCATAATGCGTAAGCTGATGCCATTTTAGCATCGCCTGCGCCAAACAATTTAAAAACGTAAAGTATTAAAGTGATCATGAAAACTATTCCGGCGGAAATAAGATGACCGGAAAGATTTGAAAAAACGGAATCCTGCCCCGACAAAACCACTGCGATATACGATAACGCAAATCCTGCTATTCCTAAAACAGATACGGCATTTGGAATTTTCAAATATCTGATATCTGATATCGCCGCCCAACCTGCTCCGATCAGCGCGACAAAAACTCCGAAAATATATAAAAGCAGAAAAAGCATGTTTCAAAGAAAACACCCGCCCGTCTCCGGGCGGGTGTTATAATTAAATGATATCCTCTAGGTTAGCCTTCGCCACCACCGTCGGCACCATCGCCAGGATTAGTCAACATGCCTTCAAAGCTTTCAAACATTCCTGTTAACTCTCCACCAAATGCATATACAGCACCCGAAATCGCCAAGGCTATAAAAGCTGCAATCAGGCCGTATTCGATAGCAGTTGCTCCACGCTCACATTTAAGATATGCGTGCATGTATTTTACTAGTTTAATCATATTAGTTTCTCCTTTTTTTGATTTCCTTTTAAGAGGGAAGGTAATTTAGATAGTTCCCAACCAGTACATAGATCAGGATAAGCTAATAAATTTTAATGCAGAGTTAAATTTATTTAAAGCTTTATCTTTATTTGCATTTAACATTTTGAATTTATTTAAATTTTTAAGCTTTTTTGAGTTAAAACACGGCTAATTCAACCTCTGATTTCCAAAAAAGAATCATTAAGACACGGCTTGCGTTTCATCAGTTTTAATCAGGAACCCCTGCTCATCAACCGGGTAGTTTCCCGTGACTTCTACGCCCCATTTCTCAGTTAGGGCTTTTTTCTCTTTCTCAATGGACTTTAACCTGCCCCTGTTTTTCTTCTGTGTCATTGCCACACTTGCGTACACACATATCCACTCAAGAAAATAACCTAGCCCCGCCCCCAGATACATGACTATAAGACTTTCAGGGTTCAGTATCTGCATGGCTTTTTCCGGCGTATGCCCGCCTTGCACCAGTTCCAGCCAATAGGGAAAGCAAAAACCTAAATTAACGCATCCCACAGTAAGGGCTTTTAAACGCTCCTTTGTCTTATCTATAAAAGAGGCGACTATTGAAGGTGCCATGCCTGTTAGAAGCAAAATAGTCGACGGCAGGAAGAATACGGCTCCACCGAGAAATGTAAGGGTTAATATTGTTTTTCTCCAGTTCTTCATACCTTACCCCAGCGATGTCACCAATGTTCCTGCAATTATAAGACCGCCAATCAAGGCAGATAATAAAGCCGCAATTTGGCGCCCTCCTCCGGCACCATGTTTACCTGGTTTAGCTACAATTTTCTCAGTGAACTCTAGCTCCCGTTCTAAACTTTGATAATTTTGTAAAGCACCGAGATATTCCCTGTAATCTTTCTTAAGCGCCGCATTATTGTCAAAAAGCTCGGCGACTTTAACCATATTACCCGATGTTTTTAACTTCTGCAGCTTGCCCAAGATTTCCTTTCTGCGGTCACGGTCATGAAAAGATTTCACCAGAGATTGCCCTAAAGTGTCCGCTACCCAGGCAGATAACCCCTTTGCCGCCGGGAGTTTGGATCTGAATTGCAACGTGGCAAGTGTTTTTAAAAGTGCCAAATTTTTTATTTTTTCATCCGCTGAATTCAAGTCAATCAGATAGGCATCAATCATTTGCCTGTCCCGCACGGATATAAAGGCTGCAATATGCCTGTCTACCGGATATCTCGGCACGTTGCCTTTTAAACACAGGTCATCTAAAGCCCAGAAAAAATCTTCGGGACTGCGTATATAGTAATTTTTGTAAGCCTCGCTCAGGCAAGGTGCATCACCTGCAAGGATGTAATAGCAACGTTCAAATCCGTATCCAAGCCCCTGCTGCTTTAAAGAGTTATAACAATTTCCGAGTTTTGTTGCCAAACCGCCATAATCCAAGCCGCCTATTGTATAATTATCTATCCAGTGCATAAGAACCTGACTATTGATCACATCTATATGAAAAGACATGTCTTGCCCGTGAATATAATCATGGACCATTAGCTTCCCAAAGCCTTCAGATAAAAAGGCCGTTTCCTGTGTCATCAAAGGCATGGCATTACCAAGAGCCCCCCCCACAAGCGCTACTTTTATAGTCTTTGAGGAGGCATTGTGAATGACTGAGCCTGCCTCAATTGCTTTTTGCACCTCATGGATAAAAGGTTTGTCCCCGATTGCACGCTCCATCCATTGAAGAAGCTCTCCATTTTCAATAAGAGCCTCTGAGGCAGTAATATTTTCAGGCATATCTGTGGCGAGTATTTCAGGACGAAGATATTTTTTATCAACCAATGTTATCGGTCGCTTGGCCTTATACCTCTTCACACCTGGCTGTTTAACACCAACCCTTTGCCCATCGCGCCACGTTATCAGATCCTCAATATCCCATCTTTGATATGGGTCGTCATTGAGTAATCCCCTCATCAATTCGAGGAGGCTACCCATAATGCGGTTTTTCCCGATCAAGGCTGTAAAGCTTCCCAGCTCAAGCTTGGCCTGCGCAATTTCTTTTCGGGACAGACCTTCCAAAGGGTCATATTTACGCATTAATACGGCAAGTGTCGCACCCAGTGCATACATATCATCGGAAGCCATACCTGTTCCGGCACCGGCAGGATGAGACAAGCAGCGCTCGGCTGTCAAATAAGTTGGATGCTGCGCATATCCAAACGGAAGAGCAAGGCATTCTCCCACACCAATTTTATCCGACGATGTCACCGCCTCAGATGAAGTACTTCCTGATAGAAAATAGAGGTTTTCTGCGCAAATTGAACCATGCACAAAGTCATAATAGCGCACATCCTCAAGAACCGACAAAATAGATGGAAAGATAACGGTCTTAACAATTTCATCCTTTAACCCCATAGCCAAAGAACTTCCGTTTTTCAAAAGGCGGGCATTGTAGATATTTTCATAGACAAAAATATAGACTTCTGCGCCGTGATCAGGCCAAAAAAGCGTACCCGATGCCTTTAACAAACCAATATAGGGGCTTTGTAGACCTGTGAATTTCGACGTATCTTCTATTCTGGGCACCAATCCCTTGTCGAAACAAACAAGAACATAGAGGCTTTCTGATTTTTTGCCTCTTGCTGCGAAAGCTTTTGCAGGCCCTCTGTCCAGATAGGATAATGGCTCTTGTGGGAATATTTCAATGACATCCTTAAACCAAAGGCTTTGCGGCTTCTTTGACTTTTTCTCCTGTTTCTCAGGCGTATCTTCGATTTCTTCGGCTTTTTCGTCGGACATATTTTTTATTACAGATGAAATGCACGCCGTTTGTATGGCGTCTACATCCATGATTCTACTTCAATTCCGAAAAATAAGAAAGCCCGCTATTAAAAGCACGGTTTTACTGGAAAGGATCGTGCACTAAAATAGTGTCGTCACGTTCGGGACTTGTAGATAATAAAGCAACCGGTGCTTCTATAAGCTCTTCCACACGGCGAACATATTTTATCGCTGCTGCAGGCAAATCCTTCCAACTGCGCGCGCCATAAGTCGTATCTGACCAGCCTTCAATAGTTTCATATATCGGCTCTACACGCGCCTGTTCGGCCTGCCCGGAAGGGAAATAATCAATTGTCTCACCATCAAGTTTATAACCTGTACATATATTTATTTCTTCAAATCCGTCCAGAACGTCCAGCTTGGTAAGCGCGATCCCGTCAATACCGCCTGTCTTTATGGCTTGCCGTACGAGAACCGCATCAAACCAGCCACAACGGCGTTTTCGGCCTGTAACTGTTCCGAATTCGTGACGAAGACA